>JAFGIR010000222.1 GCA_016929515.1 Pirellulales bacterium
ACGGGTATGCGACACTTGCTCGGCCCTACCACGATATCGAGAACAACGTCGAAAGCCGTCGTCTTATCGACTACGGTACGAGGTATAGCGGGTCGGTCTCGGTCTCGGCCGAAACGAAGTTCCAAGGGCTCGAGTTGCTCTACCGGCGAGGTGTCAAACGCGGCTGCTCGGATGTAGACTTTCTGATCGGTTGGCGTTGGCTCCAGTTGAAAGATGAACTTTGGATAGGCGATTCCGTCACCGACTCCGAGCTTCAGCATGGCACCGACATGTACGATGTGTTCGACGCGGCGAATAATTTTCACGGCGTCGAATTCGGCATCGAGTGGGAACGCCCGCTGTCGTGCTACTGGACGCTCGAACTGCTTGGCAAGATGGCCATTGGCAATACGCATTCGCTCGTGACCATCGACGGCCAGACGACAACGGTTACCGGCAATGGAACAACGGTCGTCGACGGCGGCCTGCTGGCCCTCGATTCAAACATGGGATCGCACACGCGCGATAGTCTCTCGGCGATCACCGAAATCGGACTGTCGCTGAAGCGGCGGCTCCACTGTGGTGTTGAGTTGACTTTCGGTTACTCGTTCGTCTATTGGAGCGACGTCTTGAGAGCGGGCGACCAGGTCGACCTCGACGTAAATCTCTCTCAGGCCTCCGGCGGCACGCTCGTCGGACTAGGCTATCCGGTCGTGCCCATGAAGAGCACCGATTTCTGGGCCCAAGGCCTGCACTTCGGGCTTGAATACGACTTCTAACGCAGGCGATCGTTTGAATAACGCTCGCGGTTGGAACGGCTGACGGTACATCGACCCGATCGGGGCAGGCCGGATCCACCCTGGGGAGAGATCCCTCCTATTCAAGTTGGATGGGCGGCAACGGCGACTGGCCGAGCCATCGCTGTGCCATGGGCATGCGGAGGCGGTGATTTCAACCTCTTGTGGCCTTTTGGGGAAGAGAAAGGGGCGAGAGGAGAATTACCCAGGAGATGGGCGAGTTCACCCGGTGCGAACGGCCTCGGACACAAGAACGTGTTTCGTAGACCGAGAATCACGCTACTTTTGCTGTCTCAGTCGCCGGTCGCGCCCCCCGATGGAGTTAAAGGTGCGAATCTTCAAAAAATTGGTGGGCAATTTTCTTTCCCGGCGGCCTATAGCATTAGGACGATAGGCAAGCCGTTTGCTTGTCGGAGGCGATTCACTTGTCTGGAGAGAAACACCATGAGACACGCAAATATCGGATTTGCCATCTTGGCTGCACTGCTTGTCGTTGTTCCGTCGCTGGCAGACGACTTCACGGTAACGACAAGCCTTGGCGACGCAAGCACCTTGGCGAACACGATCCTTGGCAGCGGAGTTACCATCAGCGGGACCCCCGTTTACACGGGCGCTTCCGGCGCCGCCGGGACCTTTGTGGGGGGCAACGCCACGGGTATCGGTATCGACAAAGGAATTATCCTGACCTCGGGTCTGGCGAGTAGCGCTGTCGGGCCGAACACGGACGATGGGATTTCCACAAGCAATGGCACTGCCGGAGACAGCGAGCTTAACGCCCTTGTCGGCGGAGCCACGAATGACGCGGCTATCTTGGAGTTTGATTTTGTGACGGCCGGCGGTGACATCTACTTCAACTACGTCTTCGCGTCCGACGAATACGACGAGTGGGCAAACAGCACCTACAACGACGTCTTCGCGTTCTTCCTGGACGGAACCAACATCGCGTTGATTCCGGGAACGAGCGAAGCCGTTTCGATCAACAACGTCAATGCGGTTGATCATCCGGAGTTGTACAACGACAACGATTTGACCATCTATGGCGCTGGCGGTTGTCCTTACAACATCGAATACGATGGATTCACCAACGTGCTCACCGCTCAGGCGTTGGATATTGGTGCGGGAACGCATCACATCAAGATCGCCATTGCCGACGTGGGCGACAGTGCACTTGATTCGGCCGTGTTCATCGAGGCGAACACGTTCTCGGACCAACCCGTTCCGGAACCCGCCTCGCTGATCGTCTGGTCGCTGCTCGGAGTCCTGGGCATGGCGGCCGGCTGGTGGCGAGCAAGGCGCTAAGGCGGCCAAATCCGCGCATCGCGAGAAGATCCTCCAAGGGTCACCGGTGTAACGGTGGCCCTTGGCTTTTTCTTGAACGTGAAGATCGCAACCGAAACCGTTCTTTGCAGAGCGTTCGCTTACGGGTTGGTCCATTCGGTCAATCAGGACAGGCCATTTCAGAGAGCAGAGCCTGAACGATGATACTTCTTCTCGCTCGGTCGGTGCGAGCGAGGAGGCGCGCGATGGGTTGATTGCCGTCGAACGAGTTACTTGCCGTCGACAATCAGGTCAAGGCGTTTGACGCGTTCTTCGAGCGGCATCCGGCCGCTGCCTTCGAGCGTGGCCCAGCCGTGGTAGCCGATTTTGTCAAGCTCGGCGAGGACGCTCGGCCAGTTGACGCTGCCGTCACGGATGTTGACGAAGTGGCCGCCGTTGGCGTTGTTCCGGTCGAGACGGAAATCCTTGATGTGGAGTTTGACGATCAGCGAGCCGAGCGCCTTGATCCACTCCTCGGGCGGAGCATAGCGCACATGGTTGGCCACGTCGTAATAGGCTTGGACCCAGTGCGAGTTGAACGAGCCGATGAAATTGGCGAACGTGGCCGGCGTGACCCAGAGATTGTTCCAAACGTTTTCGATGGCGATGACGACGCCCGTCTCCTGGGCGACGGGAATCAGCTTCTCAATCGCCTTGCGGCTGGCGTCGGTCGACGCGTTGTAAGCCTCGATGTATTTTTCATAAGGGGCGTTGTCGCCGGCGGCCACTTGGGTGACGTGGCCCGTCTTCTCGTCGAACTTGATATCGAAATCCCACGGCTTGGGCATGGGCATGTCGGAGATTTTGCACGGTACCCAAAGCAGCGTGTCGGCGCCGTAACCCTGGGCGGCGCGGAGGGCCGTCTTGGTGTTTTCGATGTCGCGGGCGACCTTGCCCGAGTCCTTGTCGTTGACATTGGCCCAGCCGAACAGAACGGAGTGGATTCGCATGCCGAGTTGTTCGGCCGTGAGGTGGTCCTTGGCGGCGTCGACGGGCGACTTTTGCCAGGCCTGGGTGCCGACGGTTTCCATGCCGCGAATGCCGGCCGCTTGCCAACTTCTGAGGACTGCTTCCTTGGGCGGACCGATCATTGCTTTGTGCAGTGTTGCTTCGCGCGCGGGCGTGGTCGGCGTTTCGGTCGTCGCGGCCGTTGCCGAAAGAGAACCGGTGGCCAAGACGCCCGCGGTCGCCAGCGCCGAGGTTGCCAAAAAATCGCGTCGATTCACATGGGTCTTCATAAGAGTGTCCTCAAAGTGGTGGGTTGTTTCTGGTTATGGACGGATCGCCGACAGGAGCCGTCAGGCGGCGGAGGCAGGGCCAGGCAATTACCGCGTTTTCACGGCAAGGGCCTCTCTTGACGATCATAACGCGGCGCGGGCGGTGGGTCAACCTCGGCGCCGCCAACCGTCCGGTTGGTCGTGCCGGACGATGTTGGTATACTGCGAAAATCGTCGGCCGAAGGGGAACGTCGCATTTGGTCAAACACGTCGCGGCGGAGTCCGCAGGGCGTCGCGGATCGGTGGCCGTGTCTATCGGTCGAAAACGGGGGCGTTTCCCGGCGCCGTGTTGTTGGATGCTTTCGCGGAGCGAGCGATGTCTGAATTCATAGCCATTTGTCCGCTGCTGGTTGTCTTTTTGCTCTTGGTGTTTTTCCGTTGGCCGGCAAAGAAAACAATGCCCGTGGCACTCGTGTTGACGGCCATGTTGGCCTACGGTTATTGGCAGGTACCACCGGTGCGGATCACGGCGGCTTCGATTCAAGGGCTGGTCATCGCCGGCGAACTTCTTTACATCGTCTTTGGCGCGCTGTTGTTGTTGTTTGTGCTAAAGCACTCGGGCGCGGTGGCGGCGATTCGCGATGGGTTTCGGCGGATTTCGCCCGACCGGCGGATTCAGGCGATCATCGTGGCGTGGGCTTTCGGAGCATTCATGGAAGGCGCGGCTGGCTTTGGCACGCCCGCGGCCGTGGCAGGTCCATTGCTGGTTATTCTCGGCTTTCCGCCGATGGCGGCGGTGGTTGCAGCGCTGACGATTCAGAGCACGCCGGTATCGTTCGGCGCGGTGGGCACGCCGATTCTGATCGGGGTGAACACGGGCCTGTCGGGCCAGGCGATCGTTGAGCAGTTCGTGGCCCGGCCCGGCGATCCCGCGACGTACGACGCATTGTTGCAGATGATCACTGCCCGCGTCGCCGTGTTGCACGGTGTGATCGGCACGTTCATTCCGCTGTTTGTCGCGTGTCTTACGACGCGATTCTTCGGGGCGAATCGCTCGTGGCGCGAAGGGCTGGCGGTGTGGCCGTTCGCGGTGTTCGCGGGCCTGGCGTTCACGATTCCCTACATGCTCGTCGGCGTGTTCCTGGGTCCGGAGTTTCCTTCGTTGTTGGGTGGATTGGTGGCGTTGGCCATTACAGTGACGGCGACTCGGCTCGGATGGTTTCAGCCAAGAGAGCCCTGGGATTTTCCGCCCGAGTCGGACTGGTTGGCCGAGTGGCGCGGCACGATTCGGTCGGGCTCGGACGAGCAGGACGCACCACGTGTTTCGCTGTTGGCCGCGTGGATTCCGTACCTGGTGGTCGGAGTGCTGTTGGTGGTAACTCGTGTCGTGCCATCGGTCGCGCAGTGGATTTCCGAGCAAGCCATCGAGTGGCCGTCGATACTGGGTACTGACATCAAGAGCGGCACGAACGTGCTGAAGCTACCCGGCACGGTGTTCATTCTTGTGTCGCTCTTATGCGTGCCGCTCTACCGGATGGATCGACGACGCGTTTGGGCGGCGTTGGGCGAGTCGGGGCGGGCGCTGTTCGGCGCGGCGCTGGCCATTGTGTTTGCCGTGCCCATGGTGCGGATTTTCATCAATTCGGGCGTCAACGATGCCGGGTTGGCGAGCATGCCCACCGTGCTGGCCGAAGCGACAGCGCAGGCGGCGGGTCGGGCGTGGCCAGCCCTGTCGGCCGTGATCGGCGCGATGGGGGCGTTCGTGGCCGGCAGCAATACGATCAGCAACATGACATTCTCGTTGTTCCAGTTCGATGTCGCGCTGCGAACTCATCTGTCGCCCACGTTCATCGTCGCGCTCCAGGCGGTCGGTGGCGCGGCGGGCAATATGATCTGCGTGCACAACGTCGTGGCGGCGGCGGCAACGGTGGGTCTTCTGGGTCAGGAGGGAGCCTTGATTCGCCGCACGCTTATTCCGACGGTTTACTATCTCGTCGCTGCCGGAGCGATCGGCATGGCGGTCAGTTCCTGGTAGGCGTCGACACGCGAAGGCGATTCGCTTGGGTGTTTGCCGTCGCGAGTGGCCGCTCGCGACGAGGTGAAGCCGGTCGGAAGCCACTCTACTCGACTTTGACCACGACGATCGTGATGTCGTCGGCCTTGGGGCGGTCGCCGGAGAAGCGGTCGACCAGATCGCGGAGCCCCGTGACAATATCGGAAGCTCTTCGTTGGCGGAGCGATTGGATGCATTCCAGGACGCGATCGGCGCCGAGACGTTCGTGGTTGGGCGATTCGGCTTCGACCAGCCCATCGGTGAACATGGCGACGATCTGGCCGGACTTCAGACGGCCCAGCGGCAGCGAAGGAACGCTCGTGCTGGCGTCGATGCCCAGAGGCAGGCTCGTGCTGTCGAGGACGAGAATCGCGCCGGAGTTGTCCAAAAGGTAACCGCGTTGGCCGGCACTGGCGTATTCCAACTCGCGGCTGACCGGGTCGATCGCGGCAAACATGAGCGTGACAAAAAGCGAGTCGTCGGTGTCGCGGGCCAGCGCGCGGTTGGCGCGGGTAAGGATTTCGGCCGGGTCGTCGGACGTTTCAACCAGCCCACGGAGGCACGCGCGGGTTTCGGCCATCAACAGCGCGGGGCCCATCCCGTGGCCGGTGACGTCGCCGATCACCACGGCCAGGCGGCCATCGCGCATGGTGATGTAGTCGAAATAGTCGCCGGCGGTCGCTTTGGCCGGATAGAGGGCCGAGGCGATGTCGAAGCCTTCGAGCTGTGGAGACGTAAGCGGAAAGAGCCGTTTTTGGATCTGCTGAGCCGTGCGGAATTCCTGGGACGTGTCGCGAAGCTGGCGTTCGGCCCGGTGCCGGCGGCGGCGCTCGATGGCAAAACGAATTGACCGAACCAGAAGTTGATCATCCATCTGACCCTTGATCAGGTAGTCCTCGGCGCCGGCCTGAACCGCGTTGATACCCAGGGTTTCGTTTGTCTCGCCGGTGAGCACAACGATGGGCACGTCGCCCGCCTCGGCGTTCATGATGAGGAATGTTTCGAGCCCTCGGCTGTCGGGCAACGAGAGATCGAGCAGAATCAGATCGATCCGGCCGCCGGCACAGTGTTGCAGGGCCACGGCGAGGGTCTCGGCGTGAATTAGTTCGTAGGGAACTTCCCAGCGATCGGCCAGCAGACCACGCAATACCCAAACGTCGTCTTCGTCGTCTTCGACCAGCAGAATTCGGACGTGACGGGTGTTCATGGTGGTCGGGAAGGGAGTTGTTATCTCCAAGGGGGCAATTCGACCAACTGAAACCAGTAGCCGCTCAGGGCGACGGCCAGTTCGATCCAGCCTTGGAACGTTGCCGGTTTGGAAATATAGGAGCTGGCGCCCGTTTCGTAAGCCAGGCTAATGTCGGTTTCAGCGATCGAAGTGGTCAACACGACGATAGGAATGCGCTGCAATCGCTGGTCGCGCTTGAGCAGCCGGAGCGTTTCCCGCCCATCCTTTCGCGGCATGTTAAGATCAAGCAGGATCAGGTCGGGCCGGAAAGCCGATTGGCCATTGTCTTGAAATAGACTGTCCAGATAATCGAGAAGCGCCTCTCCGTCGGGCACGGTGTGGAGACGGTGGGGCAATCCGCTGGCGGTGATCGCCTCTCGAAAAAGAAGGCAATCGTCGGGATCGTCATCGGCCATCAGGATGTGAAAAGGGGTTGCCTCGCCAGCCGCCATCTATAAGTCTCCTCAATGTTGTCGTGTGGTGTCGGTCACTCGCCTTGCCTGGTCTTGTTTGACCGGGAGTTCCACGAAGAAGGCGGCTCCGTGGTCCGGTTCACTGTGGGCCGTGATCATGCCGCCGTGCCGGTCGACAATTTTTCGGCAGATGGCCAACCCGATGCCGGTCCCCTCGTGCACGTCGCGAGGATGAAGGCGTTGAAACACGTCGAAGATCCGATCGAGGTACTTCTCATCGAACCCAATGCCGTTATCCTTGACGATTATTTGGCAGATTTCCTCGTCGGCAAAATCGCCGCCGACCAGGCGGTCGCCCGGACGAAGCCGATGCCCTTCGATTTTGACGACGGGCGTACTGTCCACATTCTGAAACTTCAACGCATTGCCGACGAGGTTCTGGAGGAGTTGGCGTATTTGGAGGGGGTCGGCTTGGATGGACGGCAACTTGCCGATGTCGACCCGCGCGCCGCTTTGTTCGATTTTTATCTCAAGATCGGCGACGACCTCGTGGACAATCTTGGTCAAGTTGACCGGCGAGAAGTCAGCCGCCTTGGTCGTGACACGGGAGAGCACCAGCAGGCCGTTGATCAAGGCCTGCATGCGCTCGGCCGCGTTCTTCATGCGTTGAAGACACTCGCGCCCCAGCTCGTCGAGCGCGTCGCCGCACTGCACTTGAAGTCGGTCGCCGAACGTGCGGATCTTGCGTAGCGGTTCCTGAAGGTCGTGCGAGGCAACATAGGCAAACTGTTCCAGTTCGTGGTTCGATCGCTCAAGATCCTGCGCGTAACGGCGCTGTTCCTCCTCGGCACGCTTACGCGCGCTGATGTCGCGAACGAAAAAAGTGAGCACGGGCATGCCGCACTGCTGGTTGATGGTCATCGTCAATTCGGCTTCGAAGGGCAAGCCGCTGGCGCGAACGGCGATCACCTCCGTCCGTTTGCTCAGCAACGAACCTTCGCCGGCATTGAGATAACGATCGATCCGATTTTGATGGCCGGCGATCTTGGCGGGCGGAAAGAGGATTTCGGACGGTTTGGTTTCGAGCACCTCGGCGCGCTTTCGGCCGAAGACTTGTTCGGCCGCGCGATTGAACTCGGTGATCACGCCGCGGTGGTCGATCGTGATAATGGGATCGAGCGACGATTCAAGGATGGCGCGTTTTCGAGACTCGCTTTCTTCGAGCGACGATTCGAGTTGGACGATCTCGGCGCAAGATCGATGGACCACGGCTAGATAGGTTTTTTTGTCATGGCTTGGGTCGCGCAACAAGAAGACGGACGTATCGACGTCGAACACGTCGGAAGACCGCGGTTTTTTCAACTGACCTCGCGCCTCCCAGTGACCAAGCTGCTTGACGGCCGGGATGCCCACGTCGCGCAATTCGGTCGACGCGTCATCGGTCATGTAGGCGTGGAATCCGGTGGTGGGCAGTGGATCCCCCTCGCGAAGTCCGAGGAGGCGTCGCCCGAGTTTGTTGATATAGATGGGTTTTCCCTGCAACGTGGTCAACGAGATGACGTCGGTGCTTTGCTCGACGAGCGACTGAAAAACGGTTCGGAGGTCTTGCTTCGGATCGTGCGAGTCGGTTTCGCGCGGGGAGAAAGCGACCTGGGCCGTGGCGCGCCGCAAGACATCGATTGCCGAGGCCACTTGGCCCAAGTCGACCAGGATGGCCTTGCGATCGGCTGCCTCCTTGACGACATGGTAGCGCAAGACGACTTCAAGCGAAGCGAGGAAGGCGAGGATCGTCGGATAGTCGAGCCGGCTGCGGACCGTTTGGGCCCAGGATTCGGCTTTGCCGGTTCCGCGGCCGTCGAGCGAATCGAGCACGGCTGCGAGCAGAGCGGCGGCAGCATCGGGCGGAACATCAAGGGGCGCATCGGGTGCTTTTCGCAGCCGCTCGGCAAAAGCGGCGAGAATGGCTTTCGAGTCGGCGCGCAACAGATTCGGCAGATCGGTCATCGGCAACTTTTGTTCCGTGCTATTGATCTTGAAGACCGTAACCTAATTCACCGTGGCGCGGAAGGTTCCAAACGACCCGTTGGTTGGCGGTTCCTACCGCCCCGTAAACGGCTATGGCGGGGACGATGTGTCTTCGAACAATCGCGTGTCCAAGAGCACGACGTGGTACTTGTCAATGACGAGTTGTTCCTGAAAATGCACCTGGAGAACACCATTCGACTTCTCGTACCAATCCAAAAGGGCGTTGAGACACTGCAACTCGGCCTGAACCTTGTCGAGCTTCTCCTTGAGCGAGTTCTCGTCCGTCGGAGACAATCCCCTGGCGTTGGCCTGCGCGTACAAGAGGCCTGCCTCGCGATTCTTCGAACGGGCTCGGCGAATATACAAGCCCCGGATCTTGCGCGAGGAAAACTCCGTTAACTGATTTTGACCGGGCAACTGGAAGCAAGCCGCCACGTCGAGATGATGGGCAGCTCCCCGAGACTGATAGGCGGCTCGGAGGGCGAATTTACAGTCACGCCGATCGTAAAGCACAATTTCCTCTTGCTTGTCGGATTCAAGAGCGGCGGCCTTCTTGAGGCGTCCCTTGTCCGGCAATCCCTCAATACGCGTGATGACGGCCCGCGTGATCGCCTCGCGCGGCAAATCCTTGACCGGAATCCGTCTCTCCGCGCTGCCTCGGTCGATCAAGAGCGTCAAGGGTGCCTCGGCCCGCGGCGCAACGAGTTGAATGAGGTGGCGATGCTTGCCGGCGCGGATTTCGAGCAGGCAGTGTCGAAGCGCGGCCGAGGGCGTGGTTTCCGGCACGTCGAGCCAGCCGAACGCGAGCGTTTGGTTCTGAATAGAGAACCGCGCGACGTTCATCGGCGCGGCGTTGTTGCCGACCAACCGAACCGTCCAGGTTGATTTGTCGGTCTCTGGTTCCAGGACGAAACGCGATCCGGTGTCCGTAGCCGTCTCGCCCCCAAGCAGCGCGAGGGCCGGCCGATCCGCCGCGGAAAGCCGCAGTGTGCCGAGAACCAATGGCTCATCGACATGGGCGGCCGGTGGAAGCGCCACGCTGCGCGGGAGATGGCGCAGCGGATTCGACTTAGCCGCTCTTGGGCTGGGTTTGGGCGATCGGCGATCCCTGCCGCCGGATTGACTTGAATCGAGCGAGATCGAAGTGGGTGAGTTCGCGTTCGAGCTGGTCACGAGCGAGGCGCCCGTCTGTAAACCGGACGAGCCGGTGGACGGCTTGGGTGTCGGCGTGGGGCGGGGCTCGGACTTCGGCTTCAGCGTGGGTTGAGGCTTGGGTTGAGGCTGCGGTTCGAGATTCGGTGAAACAGGCAGCGCGGTTGAATCCGCCGTTTTCGGGTTCTCCGGCGCGGCCGGCGGGGGAACTGGTGGTTTGGTCGGTTGATCGGCTGGACTCTCGATAGGGTTCGGCTCGGAAGGCGCGGGCGTCGTCGCCGGCTCCGACCGTTTGGTGTTATCCGGTTGAGTGACTTGGGCTCGCGACAATTGCTCGTTGTCCGGTTCATCACGCCCGGCCAGCAAGAAAACGGCCACGATGGCTAGCAACACCCCAAGGACGATTGCCACGGTGGCCATCCAGAAGATCAAGCGACGTTCGTCGGCCATGATGCCTTGGGGTTTGACCGGCGCGGCCTTCTGGAGGACGACGTTCTTGAAGTCCTCTTCGTCTATGGCCACTCCGGTCGAGGGCGGCTTGCTGCCGGGCTCGGCCGTGGCTGACGAGGTTGGTGGCGGCTTCGGCGGGTGCCAATCGGTCAGCAGCTTGGCCACGTCGTCGGCCGACTGAAACCGGTCGGCCGGATCTTTGGCCATCATCTTCAGGCAGATCCGCACAAGGTCCGGAGGCGTGTCGGGGTGTTCCGCGAGAATATCGGGAGGTGGTTTGGTTTGATGTTGGACGATGCGTTGCGCAAGCGTGCCTTCGTCGAAGGGAGGATGTCCGGTCAGCAGATAGTACATCGTGCAACCGAGCGAATAGATGTCGGCCCGGTGGTTGAAGTCGGGCCCTTCCATGGCCTGTTCCGGCGCCATGTAGTCGACCGTTCCCAGGACGCGGTCGCTCCGGTCGACCGACGAGTCCTCGGCGGTTTGATTCAAGAGCCGGGCCATGCCCAGGTCGAGAATCTTGACGACTCCCTTTTCGCTGAGCAGGAGGTTCGACGGCTTGATGTCGCAATGAACCATGTTTCGCCGGTGAGCGTGGGCGAGTCCTTCGGCTGCCTGGCGGATGCAGTCGGCGAGCAGTTCGAAATCCAACGGACCGTCGAGTTCGACCAGTTCGCGCAGGTCGCGGCCCGCGACGTACTCCATCACGATGAAGAGCCGTTCGTTGTCGCTGTCGACGTCGTAGGCGCGGACGATATTCGGGTGGTCCAACGACGCCGCGGCGCGGGCCTCGCTCAGGAACCGTTCTCGCGAGGCGGGGTCTTTGCCGACTCGGCGGGAAACGATTTTTAGCGCGACCTGCCGGTCCATGGTCGTGTGGCGCGCGAGAAAAACGCTGCCCATCCCGCCGCGACCGAGCATGGCGAGCAACACGTAGTTGCCGACATGGAACTTGGTGGAGCCGGCCAAAAGCTGGTCCGCTTGCCACTTGGTCAACATTCCCTCGTCGATCAAGATCTGGGCGAACTCCTCCGCGTTGCCGGTGAGCAAGACAGTGTCTTGGGCATGGGCCAACTGCTCGGGCGAGAGGAGTCCGCTCTTGCGCAGCAACCTGAGAAGATCTTCCGGCGAGGTAATGGCCATAGGCTTGCTCAAACCGGCTCAAACGAACACTGAACGGTTCTTGTTGAGGCTCGCATTAATAGTGAATCCACGGGGACCAACGGGAGGAGCGGTTTCGAGCATTTTCCGCATCTGACCGATCGTCCACTGTCCATGTAAACATCAAGAACCACTAGGTCTTATCGGACACAGCGTGTCCGTGTTGGGGAAACAAAGGTAGTCTCCATGGGCCAGATTTACGCTCACCGTCGAAACCGACCAGATCAAGCCTGGAAACGACCTCTGCCGCCCACACGCGCACCGGTGATGACTCAAAGGCGCACAACGGTGGCCCAATTCTCAAGGCGTCGCGCGACACACAACCGATCGTGGAGAAACTGGAAATCGATAATACCCGCTTCGCGGGAGACACCCTATTTATATCGGTCTTGCGGTCGGCCCTTTCCCCCGACGCTCTCGGTCTGCAATGACGGCCCACGTACCCCCAGAAGAAGGGGTTTCTCCTGGCGAAAAGACACCCCCTGTTCGTGAAGTCTAGCAGTGATTCATGGGAAATGCAAACCGGGGTTTCACGCCGCGTGACTCCGCCGTGTTGGATCGGGGAAGCACCAATTGGGGTGTTTCACGATTGTCCACCGACCGCCGACGAGATAGACACCGGTCACCAGCAATTCTACCGATTTTGAGTGTCTCCGGACAGTCCGCGATCGGCGGTTTGCCACTCACCGAGTTGCTCACGGAGTTTGGCGGCGGTCGTGGTTGCGGTGACGTCGACCGTCTTGATTTTTACCTGCCGGCGCCGGTAAAACTCCAAGAGTGAAAGAGTCCTTTCCACGAACGTGCGGAATCGTCGGCGCACCTCGGCCGTGTCATCGTCCGTGCGATCGGTTCGGTCGCCGCCGACGTTGGTGGTGATCCGCTCGATAATTGTCCCCTCGTCGCATTGCAGATAGACGACCGCCGCGACGTCGATCGACATGGTCGCGGCGTCGTTTCTCTCGGCCGGACCCAACGGAATCGACTCCAACGCGGCGGCCTGACCGGCATGGCGAGGAAGGCCGTTGAGGATGATCAGCGTCGATCGATCAGCCTCCTGACGCGTGAGAAATGCCTGGAGGATCCGCCCGGCGAGCGGAAAATGACAATCTTCCAACAGCGCGCCCGAGCGAAGTACATCGCTCAGGAAATCGATATCCTCGCGCGCTATCCATTCGTCGGGCCGGTTCTCGGCCACCCGGCGACGCATCTCGGCGCCGAAGTCGAAGTGGACACAACGCCGGCCGCCCAGACCATGTTCTTCGAAGAGTTGGCCGAGGGGAGTTTTGCCGACGCCCGAAGGACCCAACAGCAAGAGGGCATCGTATCGCATCGAGGAGTTTTTCATCAAGCCGATTTCGGAAAAAGGGGAATAATCCCTACTTGGTTTGATATTGCCAGGCGGCTCGGGGATCGCTCTCAATTTGTTCGAGATTGGCCAACCGGAGCCGACCCCGTTGATGCAAGTACTCGACCCGTGCGGCCGTGTCCATCAAGGCCAGCGAGGCGTAGAAGCCGGCCGTCTGCTGATAAATCGTGCGGGAGATTTCCCAAATCGTCAGGGGACGATCGGCCTGGTCGAGGACGTCGACGACGTATTGAATTCTACGCCGCTCGGACCGGTCGATATCGTCGATTCGTTTATAGACGTCATCAATGACCGTTTCGTGGCCGGGCAGAGCCATTCGGATTCCCCGTACCGCGCGGACCGTCTGGAGCGATTCGAGATAGTGGGCGAGTCCCTTGTAGGGGCGAAGCGATTCGGGCCAGAGCTGCGGAATCGTCCGCGACAACACGTGGTCGCCGCAGAGCAACAGGTCGTCGGCCAGCAGGCAAACGTGGCCCGGCGAATGGCCCGGCGTGTGCAACACCCGAAAACCGTCGAATGCGTTCCTTTCGAGAAGCTCCGTGTTGACGTCGATTGCCGGAAACGCCTCGGGCAACTGCCAATGGCGCCGGAGAAGGTCCTCGCCCAGTGTGCCAGGCACGCCGATCTGGTCGAGTAACCGGCCAATGCCGTGACGCACCAGCGCGACGCACTCGGCATTGGCCGTGATCGAGCGGCTGTCCAGCGGGTGGATTGCGACCTCGGCCCGAGCGCGTTGCAGCAAGTCGGGCAGGCCGCCGCAATGGTCGGGATGGGCGTGGGTGATGAGAATGCGTTGAACGTCCTCGATGCGGATCGACTCGCCGAAATCGCGGCGAACCGTCTCGAAACCGTCGAGAATGTTCTTGGTCGAATCCCCTTGGCCGCTGCCCGTGTCGACCAGCGTCGGAGGGCCCGCTTCGAGCACGAGATAGACACGGCCGGTCAACTCGGCGAGCACCTTGCACGGAATGCGATAAATTCGTATCCCGCCGGACGAGAGAAACTGCTTGATTTCGGGCAGACGTGGCATATCGGTCGAACTCGCTAGGCCGTTTTGCCTATAGCCTACATCGCTTCGACAGGATTGACAAGATGGACAAGATTCGTTAACGATCGACAAAGAGGTGCGGCACAGTCGGCCAACAGATGGGTGTTTTGGGGAAAGAAAAGACGAACTCCATTCCCCCAGGCCAACCAAATGCGATTCTAAAAAAAGGAATCCTGTAAATCATGTAAATCTTGTCCAAAAAAACGGCACTTATACATATCATGTCAAAAAGGGGCCGTCCATGACGATTGACGAACTGACAGGCAAGGTGATCGGCTGTGCTTACCGTGTCCACAACGAGCTGGGGTCGGGATTTCTGGAGAAGGTCTACGAGAATGCGCTGCGGATCGAGTTGGCCGAGGCCGGATTGAGCGTAGAGCAACAACATCCTATTCCGGTTGTCTATCATGGTGAGGTGGTCGGCGATTACTTCGCCGACCTGGTCGTCGAGGACCGTTTGATCATCGAGCTGAAAGCCGTCCAGACGATGGCGGCACAGCACGAGGTTCAATTGGTCAACTACTTGACGGCCACCGGCATGGACGATGGACTACTGATCAACTTCGGCCCATCGGTCGAGGTCGAACGCAAATTCCGGCAGTACAAGAAGAGACAGGATTTACAGGATTTACAAGATTACGAAGGTGAAATCTTGTAAATCCTGTTAATCTTGTCCAACAAAGAACGTTCCTGGAATCCCGTCAATGAACAAGTACATTCTCGCTCTCGATCAGGGCACGACGTCGAGCCGGGCCATTTTGTTCGGGCGCGACGGTCGCGTGGTGGCCGTTGCGCAGCAGGAGTTCGAGCAGATTCTGCCCGTGCCCGGACTGGTCGAACACGATCCGGAAGCCATCTGGTCGTCGCAGTTGGCCGTCGCGCGCCGCGTGCTCGAAGAGGCGTCGCTCGCGGCCGACCAGATTGCCGCGATTGGCGTGACCAACCAACGCGAGACGACGATCCTGTGGGAACGCGACTCGGGCCGGCCCGTGGCCAACGCGATCGTTTGGCAGAGTCGCGCCAGCGCGCCGATCTGCGAGGAACTCAAGGCCGACGGGCTGGAAGGGATCGTCCGCGAAAAGACAGGATTGTTGTTGGACGCCTATTTCTCGGGCAGCAAGATCAAGTATTTGCTCGACACGCACGAAGGGCTTCGCCGTCGGGCCGAGCGAGGCGAGATCCTCTTCGGCACGGTCGACACCTGGTTGATTTGGCGTTTGACGGGCGGGCGGCGCCACGTGACCGACGTGAGCAACGCCAGCCGGACCCTCTTGTTCAACATTCACACGCTCGATTGGGACGACGAATTGCTCGAAATGTTCGAGGTCCCCCGGGCCATGTTGCCGAACGTGCGCGCGTCGAGCGAAATCTACGCCCAAACCGACCCGGTATGGCTCGGCCGTGCGGTGCCGATTGCGTCGGCCATTGGCGATCAGCAGGCGGCCACGTTCGGCCAGAATTGCTTCGCGCCGGGCACCGTCAAGAACACCTACGGCACGGGGTGCTTCATGTTGATGAACACGGGCAGCGAGCCGGTCGCGTCGGCCCACAATTTGCTGACCACGATCGGCTGGCAGGTCGGCGGCCGCGTGACCTATTGCCTCGAAGGCTCGGTCTTCATCGCCGGCGCCGTCGTGCAGTGGCTGCGCGACGGGCTGGGGTTGATCGAAAAATCGGCCGACGTCGAAACACTCGCCGCCAGCGTGCCCGACGCCGCCGGCGTCTATCTCGTGCCGGCTTTTGTTGGGCTCGGCGCGCCCCACTGGGACAGTCATGCCCGGGGCGCCATCTTCGGCATCACCCGGGGAACCACGGCCGGCCACCTTGCCCGGGCAGCGGTCGAGTCGATCGCTTTTCAGACCCGCGACGTGTTGGAAGCCATGTCGAAAGACGCAGGCCACGCGGTCGAACACCTGAAGGTCGACGGCGGCGCGGCCAGGAACGAAGCGTTGATGCAGTTTCAGGCCGATCTGCTGGGCGTCGAGGTGCTCCGCCCGGTCGTGGCCGAAACGACGGCCCTGGGCGCAGCCTACCTGGCGGGCCTGGCCGTGGGCTATTGGGACGACCACGACCACGTGGCCGAAAACTGGGTGTTGGACCGGCGCTTCACGCCGGCCGAAGACGCCCAGGCCAGTGCCGCACGGTACGAGCGGTGGAAGGAAGCGGTGCGGCGGGTGAAGGGTTGGGAATCGTAGGGTGCGTGGCCGCGCGCCAATTCGTTGGTAGAGTGGCTGGCGCATGGCGAAGCGGTGCCCCAGAAATTTGGATGGCACCGATGACTTTGCGGAATCGTTGTTGCCATTCCGCAATTGTCGGACCGCAGAAACGTCGGTGTTAGATAGCAACAAGAGGGCTTCGTTGCGCAGGAGCAAAGGACTCTATGCCCGATCCGAAAAAGCTCAAAGTGGGTGACCGAATCAAGTTTGTCAGTTTGCCCGACGAGTGGCAAGATCAAGAATTCACGATTCACGAGGACGATGTCGAATTCATGAAAATCATGATCGCACGCAACTGGCCGTCGCGAGTGTATGAGATCGATGAATATGGGAAGCCTTGGATTTACGCTCGCGTCCGAAGCGAGGACGGGTGGGAGCACCATACGTGGGGAATCTGTGAGAAGACGGGCTGGCGAATCGTGCGTAAGCGCGGGTGACATCTGAATCAGAAGTGAGAATGCCTTTTGTGGCTGCGCCACCCAGGCGTTTTTCCGGCGGCGCGTACGGCAAGAATTGAGTGAATCGCGGAAGAACGTCTGATGGGCCACCCGAGCGGTGAATTCCCATGTCGAGCCGGCTCGGCCACCGAGCACACTCGTGATTCACTGGGCCAGCGCTGCGCTATGGCCCAGGCACTCTCAGATCTCAAATTTCAAATGCCAGATCCTCAGTCGAGCGTCTCTACTGGGGATAGATGTTCGTCTCGGTGACGACCCGGTCGACCGGCGCGTCGTGCTCTAGGGTCGGGACGTGGTCGAACACCTGGCACTCGAAGGCCGGGGCGACGAGAAATGTGTTGGGGCGAAGTTGTGCCAGCAGCCGATCGTAGGACCCCTTGCCCCGGCCGATCCTCGCTCCGGTGCGATCGTACGCCATGCCCGGCACGACGACCAGATCGAGTTCCTCCGGCGCGACGCACCGCTCGTCGAGCTTGCGCAGGCCGGGCCGGGGCTCCAGGATGCTGTACGCGCCCGCGGTGATCTCGTCCATGTGTTCGATTCGGAACAGTCCGATCTCGTCGCCGACGCAATAGGGCACCACGACCGTTTTGTCTTGGCGAAATGCCTCGTCGAACAGGGCGGGCATGCGGACCTCGCTGCGGTGGGTCAGATAGAGCAGCACGACCCGGGCCGCGCGAAACTCGGCCGACGCGGCGATCGAATCGCAAATCTGGCGGCTCAGCGCGTTCTTGTCCGGCTGGGCGGCGCGGAGTCGTTGGGCCTCGGCCCGAATTGCCGATTTTTGAGAGCGGATTTCCGAGAGGCTTGCCATGGTCGATTTATCAGTCGGCGGATCACGGTGGGCGATGGCCACGCCACGCTGCAATTTCCCGTTTGCGGCATCCTACCCCGGTTTGTGTTCGGCGGCAAGGTGGCTATAATCGGGAAAGCCCCGCGCCGCATCGAACGGGCTTAATCTCGGCGCAACCACTCATGCCAAGCGAAAAACTCCGGCGCCGGATCGCTTTCGAGGCGGCTCGGCTGATGTATGGGCGGGACGAGTCCGAGTATTTTCGGGCCAAGCTGAAGGCCGCCCGGCGGGTGGTTGGCGGTGAGGTGAAGCCGCGCGACCTACCCAGCAACCGCGAAATCCGCGACCAGGTTTTGGCGTTGGCCCGGCTTCACGAAGGGGACCGCCAGCGAGAAAATCTGCGTCGAATGCGCGTCGGCGCCTTGCGGATGATGCGGATTCTCCGTTCCTTCCGGCCTCGGCTCATCGGCAGCACGCTCACCGGCCACGTTCGGGCCGGCTCGGACATCGACTTGCACGTCTTCGCGAACAACCTCGAGGGCATCCGCGGCGCGCTGGAAGCCGAGGGGCTCACGTTCGACGTCGAGCGCAAGCAGGTTCGCAAACAGGGTGAAGAGCGGGTGTTTACCCACATTCACTTGTACGACGAATTCCCCTTCGAATTGACCGTCTATGCGGCCGACATGGCCCATTATGTTTTCAAGAGTTCGATCACCGGCAAGGCGATTCCCCGGGCGAGCATCGCCGAGCTGGAGCAGTTGCTCGCAAAGGAATATCCCGACGAGCCGCTCGAACAGGTCGTGCTCGAAGCCGAGAACCGGCTCGATCGGTTTCAGGTTTACGAATCGTTGCTGCTGCCGTTGGAACGGGTCAAGGAAAGCCGCGAGTATCATCCCGAGGGCGACGCGCTCTATCACAGCCTCCAGGTGTTCGATTTGGCTCGCGACGAGCAGCCCCACGACGAGGAATTCCTGCTGGCCGCGCTGTTGCACGATGTGGGCAAGGCGATTGACCGCAGCGACCATGCGGCCGCCGGGCTCGAAGCGCTCGAAGGGTTTATTACCGAGCGGACCGCCTGGCTCATCGAGCATCACATGGAAGGCCATCTGTTGATTGAAGGACGGCTCGGTGCCCGGGCACGACGCCGGCTGGCGGCCTCGGCGGACTTCGACAATCTGAGACTCCTGGCCGAGTGCGACGACGCCGGCCGCCAGCGCGGCGTCGAAGCGCCCGACGTCGAAGAGGCGCTCGACTATCTTCGCGAATTGGCGCGGATGTGCGGGTGAGGGGCGAAGAGGGAATGAAGCAGGAGGCAGGAGACAGGACGGCAGGAGGCAGGACGGCGTTGTGAGGAGCGTGCCTTGGGCACGATTGGTTGGCTTCCGTTGGATTTGAAAGGACCGAAGTGATGGACGAGCCCAAGTTGCGCAAGAGGAGCCCATGGATCGCGGCGTTGCTGTCGGTCTTTTGCACGGGCCTGGGACACATTTACTGTGGGCGGATCGTGATGGGTCTGGGGCTATTTGCCGCGTCGACGGCGTTCGTGCCGTTTCAGACGAGCCTGCTGTTGTTCGGCTACTCGGCGGTGCTCGTGTTCATCACGGTCGTGCTTGGTCTGGTTTCGATCGTGGTTTCTCTTTACGCGGTGATTTCGTCGTTCGTGCTCGCGCGGCGGCTCGGCGCCGACTACCGGCTGAAGGAATACAATCACCCGATTGTCTATCTCGCGTTCTTCCTGATTGTCGGGTTCATCGCGCCGACCAGTGCGGCCCAGGTTCTGCGAGAGAACGTGGCCGAGGCTTTTTCGATCGCAGCGAACAGCATGGCGCCGAACTTCCTCAAGGGCGATCTCGTTCTAGCCGACAAACAGGCCTATCGGAATGGCCCGCCGCAGCGAGGTGACGTTATCGTGTTTCGCAATCCGATGGATCGAAAGATGAACTACATCAAACGCGTTGTGGGACTGCCCGGCGATCGGGTCGAAGTCCGCGAGGGCGTGGTTTACCTCGACGGCAAGCCGCTTCCACAGAAGCGGGCGACAAGTTCGATCATGGGCCCGGCCGAACTGCCCGAGGGAGCCGAACTGTTCGAAGAGCACGGCGGCGACCGGGCGTATTTGATTGCGAAACATCGCGGGCCCTCGGAAGTGCCCGACTTCGCGGAGACCGAAGTGCCGCCGGGCCACGTCTTCGTCCTGGGCGACAACCGCGACCGTTCGTTGGACAGCCGCCGGTTCGGCTGCGTGCCGATCGGCGACATCAAGGGCCGGGCCACGTTTCTCTATTGGCCGGCGGGCCGCTGGAGCCGGTTCGGGAGACTGCCGTAAGCGGCCCGCGCGCGTTTCGCCGAGCAAGGCCGGCCTGCTCGGTCGTCGTATGTCAGACCGTCGGTCAGCGGCGGCGTTGCCTGCTCGAAGTTCGACGCCACAAGAAGAAAACGGCGGTGGCCAACAGACAGGCACACGACGGCTCGGGAACCACGTACATATTGACGCCGTCTTCCACTCGGGCGAAGAGCAGATTTCCGTCGTCCGAGATCCTCAGCCGTCCGGCTTCGTAGGAATAGGCACCGCCGTCGGTGAAGACGTTTGTTCGGTCGTCGATCACCTCGACCATGGCCAACGTGTTCGTATCGTAGGCCTGCAACGCGGGAACCTTTTCAGTCCCGAAGCTCCAGTTGTACCACGAGACGTACATTCGATCGCGATTCGGGTCGTAGACCACGTCGCGCGGCATGTCGTCGCCGTCGAGGCCAAGCTGGCCGATGCTTTCGAGGTTCTCATCGAATACGTAGAGATAGGAGTTGGTGGGGACGGCGTATTGCGTTCCGTCGCGGCTGACGCCAATCTCGTAGAGATACTTCAAGGAAATGTTGGCCGTGATCAGATTGTCGTCGCTCGTGCGATAGCGGCCAAAAGCTCCCGCGGTATTTCCGGGTTGGATGTACGCAACGTAATTGTGATCGGCGCTGGGAACCAGCATCGTGCAGTCCTTGGCGGTCAGCAGATTGGTCACGTCGCCCGTGGTGACGTTGACCTTTTCGATGGGCAGCCAGCCCGAACCCCCGTAGTCGGAAGTGACCCAGACCGTGTTGTTGTCGGTGAAGGCCGTGGACCAGGTGCCCGATTCACCGCTGACGTTGAAATCGATCTCGATTTTGCGAGTCTGGTTCGACGGCAGATCGACGATGTGGATCCAGTTTTTCTGTTGCGTGCTGTCGCAGGAGAGATCGGCAACGGCCAGCGTGTTGTTGTCGGGCGAAATGTCGATTCCCCGCAGATTGCCGCCCAGTGTGATCGGGCTAAGAAACTCGCGACTCGCAATGTTATATCTCAGGAGGTCCCCGGTGGTGGTTGTGATGTAGAGCATGTTGCGCGCGGCGTCGTGGACCATGTCGATGCTGTCCGGCGCGTCGATGAACGTGACGGGCACCGGCGTGGTTAGGCCTTGCGACACAGCCGGGAAAAGCACGGCAGCGGCAATCAGGACAAGCAAGAAACGGGCAGAGCGAACGCCAGCGGCCATAATGTCACCTCCGGTTGCAGTGTAAAAAGAGAGAAATCGATCGGATCGTACAGAACGTCGCGCGAACAAGCCGGACCGAAAACGGCCCGCACAAGGACGCGCCACGCGGCCCTACTTGCTGGAGCCCTATGGGGAGGAACATGGCGACGCAACTGGAATGCACACGCATCCTCCTGGCACCAGCAGGAATATGACTTGACCAATTGTATATCCATTTTCGCCGGAAGAATCAACCCCCCCTGCGTAATGCAGAGCGGGCTGTTTCTGGAAGGGTGCTTTCGGCATCGCTCGTCGAGAGAGGCCGCCGGGTGCCCCATCTGGCGTCTCGTTAGTGCCCACACGGGCAAGATGCCCGACTCTGGACCGCGTTTTCTGCGCGCTGGATGCATTGTCTCGCCAGTGCCCGCACGGGCCAGATCCCCGTGGCACCCGGTGAAATGCGATCCGGCGTTTATGCGCGTGCTACCGATCGTTGGGCCAGCGTTGACGCTATGGCCCAGAAGGCACCCGGCGTATGCCCCACCGAGCGCGGCGTGCAGGAACCTGCAAGCACGTCCGCCTACTTCTGCAGCGCCTGCATGACGCGATTCGTGATGGTCTGGATCAGGGCTTCCTGGTTGGCCGTCGCGTTGCCTGGTGTTGCATTGCCGTTCGAATCGTTTTCACCGCCGGTGTAGTGCGGGGGCGTGAAGGCTTTCTGCTCGACGCCGCACGCCTTCCAACTGTCGCGGAACACGTCGTTCGCGCAGATGTCGCAGTTCTTCGCCTCGGTTCGCGGGTCGTTGATACCCCATTGTTGTTTGAGCGAGAGCAGCTCGCGTGCCTCGGGCTCGGTGAAGTAGTTGACTCGGCCCAGCCCACGGGCCAACATCAACATGCGGCAGTAGGCGTCGAGCACCTCGGTCCACCAGTAGGCTTGCTCGACCGTTTCGCCCCAGCTAACCGTGCCGTGGTTGGCGAGGATAATAACGTTCGCCTTCTTGACGAACGGCAAAATCGTGTCGGCAAAGTCTTGGCTGCCCGGCGTTTCGTAGCGGGCAATGGGCACGTCGCCAAGAAAAATCTCGACCTCGGGTAGAATGCACTGGGGAATCGGCTCGCGGGCGATGCCAAAGGCCGTCGCGTGGGGTGGATGGCAGTGGACGACCGATTTCACCTCGGGCCGCTCCTTCATGATCGCCAGGTGCAACAGAACCTCGCTGGTCCGTTTGCGCCGGCCCGAGGTCTGGTTGCCCTCCATGTCAACGGTGCAAAGGTCCTCGGGCTTCATGAAACCCTTGGAGATGAGCGTTGGCGTGCAGACGACTTCCTTTTCGCTAACGCGATAGCTGATATTGCCGTCGTTGGCCGCGGCGAAGCCCTTCTTGTAGAGGCGGTCGCCGATTTCGCAGATTTCCTGCTTGACTTTGTGCATGTTGATCATGGCATCGCTCGTAGGTTCATCTTTTGAGGGTTGTTTGGCGTGGTTGTAGGTTCGAATTCAGTTTTTGGTTTATATCGGCTCGACGTCGATGCGGTCGAGGATGGCGGCCGCGTAGGCGTCAACCGGTTTGACGTCGGGGTAAAACGGCATGGCCGCCTCGCGGCCTTCGCTGATGGCCACGCGGCATCCCACGTCGGCCCCGAGCTCGTCGAATAGGGTGAACTCGTCGGCCGCGGGCGTCGTTTTGCCGAG
>JAFGIR010000223.1 GCA_016929515.1 Pirellulales bacterium
CCCTTTATTCGGCGGAAAATAGGTAAACCTCCTCCACGACCGGCCCTTATACCCGATTTTCCACCCACAACCAAGACGCTCACACGCCGGCAGACTCCTTCAGTATTTGGGATTACGCTTCCCCGGTGGCCCGTGATATAATGGGAGGTTTCCCTTCCCTCGACCCCCCTGTGTTTGTGTAGCCCATGCGTCGTAACGACATTCGGAATATCGCCATCATCGCTCACGTCGACCATGGCAAGACCACGCTGATCGACTGCCTCCTGCGCCAAAGCGGCGAGTTTCGCGCCAGCCAACTGGTCGGCGATTGCATCCTCGACTCGAACGATCTCGAACGCGAGCGGGGAATCACGATCCTCTCGAAGAACATCGCGATGCACTATCGCGGCGTGAAGATCAATCTGATCGACACGCCCGGCCACGCCGACTTCGGCGGCGAGGTCGAACGGGTGCTGCGGATGGCCGACGGGGCGCTGCTGCTGGTCGACGCCGCCGAGGGCCCCATGCCCCAGACGCGCTTCGTCCTGTCGAAGGCGCTCGAATGTGGGCTGCGCCCGGTCGTCGTGGTCAACAAAATCGACCGGCCCGACGCCCGAGCACACGAAGTGCTCAACGAAACGTTCGAACTTCTCCTGGACTTGGGCGCCGAGGAAGTGATGGGCGATTTCCCCCACATCTTCTCGACCAGCCGCGAAGGCTATGCCACGCCCGGGCCGGAACAGCGGGGCGACTCGATGAAACCGCTGCTGGACCTGATGCTCGACGCCATTCCCGGCCCCGAGGTCGACCCCGACTCGCCGCTGCAAATGCTTGTGACCACACTCGACTGGTCCGACTACGTGGGCCGCATCGCCATCGGGCGAATCTCCTCGGGCAACATCCGGCCCGACCAGCAGGTCGCCCTGATGAAGGCCGGCGACCAATCGGTCACGGCCAAAGTGGCCGAAGTCCATCTGTTCGACAAGTTGGGCCGCAACCAGGTCGACGAGGCCACCGCCGGCGACGTCGCCGCGCTGGTCGGACTGCAGGATATCACCATCGGCGACACGGTCAGCGATCCGGTCGACCGCCGGGCACTGCCCCGGGTCGAGGTCGACGAGCCCACCATCCAGATGGTTTTCAGCATCAACACGTCGCCGCTGGCCGGCCGCGACGGCAAGTACGTCACCACCCGAAACCTCCGCGAACGGCTCGAACGCGAACTCGAACGCAACGTGGCGCTCCGCGTCGAGCCACTGGCCGGAACCGACGCGTTTCAGGTCTCGGGCCGCGGAATCCTCCACCTGTCGGTGCTGATCGAAACCATGCGCCGCGAGGGCTTCGAGATCTCGATCGGCAAGCCCCGCGTCATCATGCACAACAACCACGGCGTGTTCGAAGAACCGTTCGAAACGCTCGTCGTCGAGGTCCCCCATGAGAAACTCGGCGCCGTCATGGAGCTCGTCGGCGCGCGGCGCGGCCAACTGGCCGAAATGAACAACCACGACGACTACACGTATGCCGTCTTTTCGATCCCGGCCCGAGGGCTCATCGGACTGCGTACCCGGCTCCTCAACGCGACCCAGGGCACGGCCATCATCCACCACCGGTTCGAGTCGTATCGGCCGGTCGAAGGCGACGTGCCGGGCCGGCCCAACGGCGTATTGGTCTCGATGACCTCGGGACGAGCCGTGGCGTTCGGGCTCGACGGCCTTCAGGACCGGGCCGAAATGTTCGTCGGCCCCGGCGACGTGGTCTACGAGGGAATGATCGTCGGCGAAAACAGCCGCGCCGGCGACATGCCCGTCAACCCCACCAAGGAAAAGAAGCTCACCAACATGCGAGCGTCGGGCAGCGACCGCAACATTCTGCTGAAACCACCCCGCGACATCTCGCTCGAAGCCGCGTTGGAGTACATCGAGGACGACGAACTGGTCGAGGTAACACCCAGCCAAATCCGGCTCCGCAAAATCATCCTCAAACAAGTCGACCGCCGCCGCGCGGCGCGGCAGAGGGTGTAACGGCTGCCCAAGGTTATGCGGTTTGACGCCAGTTTGGGCCATCCGGACTGTCAATCAGGGTCGCTTACTTCGGAGGGTAGAAAGTGACTCCATGCCATGACAAGAGGCGGCATTGGTGTTGATTGGGAAACTTCGGCCATCTGGACTGCCAAATACGAATCACAAATCTTGGGGATTGCAGCGCTTTCAGGTGTTCGGTAAGATCAATCGAATCCACGGGGAATCCAGTGATTGGCCAGCCAACATGACCTAGATCCACTCGCCACCACGACACTTTCGAAATCAGTTGGGCAAACATGTTTCAGGCTTTGCAGAAGAAGGGATTCGAGATTCTCGCGATTCATCACGCGCAAGCCATTCTTAGACATGACATGAGGCAGGCGATTCGCGAGATCGAAACGGTGCTGTCCCGCGTTACCTTGGACGTCGAAGAACTTGTTCGAGGCGGAGGTGGCGAGGGTCAACTCACCCAAAGAATGCGGCGCGCCTTCAACGATCTCGGGTGGGTGAAGCATAGCTTCGAGATCAAGAAGATCGTCGACGGCGTAGAGAAAGAATCGATTTCTCATGAGATTGACCACGTTAGGGTGTTCGATTCCGGCACATTCGCTTTGGAGATCGAGTGGAACAACAAGGATCCCTTCTATGACAGGGATTTGGAGAACTTCAAGCGACTTCATGCCGATGGGGTGATCTCGATCGGGGGAATTATTACCCGAGGTCGCACGCTTCAGGACTCGCTCAGAGAACGGATTGCCAATTTTGCCGTGAATCATGGCATCGACTCGCTATCGAAGTTGGCGGAATACTATACCCCGACCGCGCGACAGCGACAACTCATAGAACACGCCTCGCAACGAGAGGGCGGTTTCGAGAAGGGATGGGCACACGTGTTTGTCTCCGACAAGTTTGGGGAGGCAACGACACATTGGCGAAAGCTCGAGGATCGCGTGAACCGAGGGGTCGGCAACCCTTGCCCTCTCTTGCTGATAGGTATTCCAAGCAGCGTTATAACCGCGTAATCCGGTGACCAGCCATGTCAAAGATCGTTAAGATTACCGAGATGAATCCGGCTGAAGACCTCTCCGTGAAACTGAGCGGCAACTTCTCGACGATTCTCGCGGATCCGCCGTGGCAATTCCAGAATCGGACCGGCAAGGTGGCGCCGGAGCATCGGCGGCTCCTGAGATACCCCACGATGGAATTGAAGGAGATCATGGAGTTGCCGGTCGCGAGATTCGCCGCGGCGAAATCGCACCTTTATCTCTGGGTACCCAACGCGCTTCTGCTGGAGGGTCTGAAGGTGATGGAGGCATGGGGATTCACGTACAAGACCAATCTAGTTTGGTACAAGGTTCGCAAGGATGGCGGCCCCGACGGTCGTGGCGTTGGATTCTATTTTCGCAATGTTACGGAGCTTGTACTTTTCGGCGTGCGCGGTAGTATGCGCACCGAGCAGCCCGGGAGGCGGCAAGTCAATCTTCTCGCGACACGCAAGCGAGAGCATTCACGGAAACCCGACGAGATCTACGACATCATCGAGAGCTGTTCGCCGGGACCATATCTGGAGTTGTTTGCGCGATTTCCAAGAAGCGGCTGGCAGCAATGGGGAAATGAAGATGTTGAGGAAAACTCGTTTCACGGGGTGGCCAAGCGTAAGGGCCACACGGATCCGCAATTGCGACTCTTCACGAACCCGAAGGGGTATGGAGGGGCGTCAATAGCGCGTGTCGGCGGCACGCGATGAGAGACGGAGCGTTGGCCGAAGGTTCAACAAGGACGGACAAACGGCCCATGCCACCCGGTGGGTCGTTGGGTGCGTCTGGATGCATCACCCATTTCTCCCTCAGGCAAAGGTCCCCAAATACTCTTCGATCGCCGCAAGCTCTTCTTGGCTCAGGCCCCACAATTCGGCCGCCCGGCGGTCGACGGCCCTTTGAATCTCGGCCGGATCCTCGTCCGCCGCCGCCAGCCGGTGCGCCTCGCGGCTTTGCTCGGCCAACCGCCGGTGGCGCTCGTCGCCCGGGTCGAATCGCCGGACGTTCAGATAGTCCAACATGCCGGGCGTGCCGAACCCCTTGCCGCCGCGAACGCTGTGGGCCGCCACGAGAAACCCGGCCGGCGCGCTGTTCAACACGGCCGCCAGATAGTGGGCCTCGTCGGCCGTGTCGACCGCCACCTGGACGCACGTCTCTTGGACGACGACCGGCCGGCGGCCCAGCCGTGGGTCGTCGACCGGCTCGACCACGGCCGCGTTGATCCGCCGGTCCATTCGCCGCCAGACGACTTTCGTCGGCGCGAGCGTGTAGGGCCCCACGTTGTACATCGACCAGAACGGCCCGGCCGACTGATATCGCCGATAGGCGGCCCTTCGCTCCAGCATCGGACGAAACCGGCTCAAGTAGTCGAGCGTCCTGGGCCAACGTTCGCGCATTGTCGATTCATCGATGCCCGAGCGGGTCTCGACGTCTTGCGCCAGCAGGACGCAGGCCTTGGGCACGGCCCGCCATCGGCGCAAGTCGCCCCAGCGGACCAATGGATAGAGCAAATCGGCCTCGACGGTCGCCTCGACCTGCTCGACGGCCCGACGCCCAACACCGGCCAGATTGCGGATGACGACCTGCGTGCCCGGGGTGGCTGGGGCATAGCGCAGCGGTGCCCCAGAAAGCGGCGAGGGCTCTTCGGCACTGCTGGACAAGCCAGCAGTGGCACCCGGCGGTGCCCCAGTCGAATCGACTTCAATCACTTCCACCCAATAAACGCCGTTGGCCCCGCCGCTGTTGGCTCCCAGGTTGCCCGAGTAGTCCGAAGGCCCCGCCAGCCGGTCCAAGTCGGTTTCGAGACGCTCCGGCACCACGATCCAAGGCGATCGGGGCCGTGCCGGATCGATCGGCCGGGCAAGGCATGCCACGCGATGGCCACTGCTGGCTTCTTCGGGTGCCACGCTTGCCGTGGGCATGGCATCCAAGCAAGCTCCCGTTTTGCACTCCCGCCATCGAACGTAATCGACCGGATAGACCATCTCTCGACCCTTCTCCAGGACAATGGTGGCCGTCCAGTTCGACGCGCCGGCAAACGGTTTCAATCCTGCCAGGTCGTCGACGCGGAGCACGCCCAGCGGCTCGCCCTGTTCGCCAAGTTGGAACCGGCGAAACCCGTCGCCGGCGCCCTTGGTCTGGAAAACGGTCTGCGTGATCACGAAACCGAGCCGCCCGCCACGCCGCAGGTGACGATCGGCTGCGCGGTAGAGGACCAGCATCGAAAGATCCTTCTTGCCACCGCCGTGCCGGGCCTGGGTGCCGGTGAGCGAAAACAGCCCGTAGTCTTGCCAAAACGGTTTGGTCTGCTCGCGATAGTCGTCCGGCAAGTTGTCCCACGCAACCCAAGGCGGATTGCCCACCACGAAGTCGAACCGTTCGTCGGGCTCGGACGGATCGAGGATCACGTCGCGAAGCCGCACGAGCGGGGCAGGGCAGGGCGAGCCAGCCGGAACCAGGTCGCGAATCGCCAGCAGACAGTTCGCCCGACTAGTCAGCACGGCCACCGGGTTGACGTCGTAGCCGGCGACGTTCTCCAAAATCCTTTGGCCCAACGCCTCCGGCGGAACGTCTTTTCCGGACGACTGCCGAATCCGGCGAATCGCCGAAAGCAAAAACACGCCCGAACCGCACGTCGGGTCGAGCAACCGAGAATCGGTTTGGCCCTGATAGCCGACCGCGTCCAAGACGTGTTCGGCCAGCCAGTCGGGCGTGTAGTACTCGCCCAACGCATGACGAAGCGACCGGGGAAACAGGTCTTGGTAGAGCGGGCCGAACCAGTCGACCGCCGGCGGCGGGGAATCGGGCGAAAGGAGCGTATCGTAACCGGCCAGTTGTTGCCGGGCTCGATCCAGCCGGCGGTCCATCGATGGGCAGTCACTGGGCCAGCGCTGCGCTGTGGCCCAGCCACCCGGTTGCTCCATGGTCTCGGGTCCAAGCACCGGCGGAACGTCAGCGACACCCAAAACGCGCTCCACGACAAGCTGGACCACCGTCGCGTAGTAGGTCTCCAGTGCTCGCCGCAGGCGCTCGGGCGAGGGTCGTTCGCCGGCCAGGCGAAGTCGCCGGGCCAGTGTCGCAATCGCCTTGACCGGCAGACTGCCAATGTCGCCCAAGGGGGGCGAATGCCCTTCGTCGGCGGCACTTAGCAACGCCTTGACGGCCTCTCGGGCAAGCGTCGAACGCGAGCCGACTGCGTCGACCAGCCGTTGAGCGTCGAGCGGTTTGCCTCGGTGTTGGGCCATGTTCGTGGTGTTTGACGAGGGTCTGCCAGGATGTCGGAAAGCGTTGACCTGAAACGACTTCCACAATGGCAATATCACCTTGTGTTTCCCGCCTGATCGGACTAGGATAACATCCGTAGATAGGGCATGCCAGATGGGGGCGTCGCGCTGCCGGCCCCGCTAACCCCCTTTGCTTGTGAAACAACCGAATGAGTGACCATTCTCCGTCGCAGTGCGAGTCTTTTCAGCCACCGGTCGGAATCGACCTCGGCACGACGCTGTCGGTGGTCGCCTATTTGGACGCGACCGGCCGGCCCACGACCTTGCCCAACCGCTCCGGCGATCTGCTGACCCCCAGCGCCTTGGCCTTCGAGGACGACTGCGTCATTGTCGGAAAAGAAGCGATCAAAGGTTCGGTCATCACGCCCGAGGCCTTCGCCGACTGCTTCAAGCGCGACATGGGCCGCGGCGTCTACCATCGCGCGGTGGGCGGCCAAGAGGTTCCGCCCGAGGTGTTCAACGCGTTCCTCCTCGAACGATTGAAGCAGGACGCCGAGCAACGTCTGGGCCCCATTCGCCAGGCGGTCATTACCGTGCCCGCCTTCTTCGACGAACGCCGCCGCAAGGCGACGCAGGACGCGGGCCGGCTGGCCGGACTCGACGTGTTGGACATTATCAACGAGCCGACCGCGGCGGCCGTCGCCTACGGCTACCACACGGCCATCCTTGCGGCCGCGCCCCGCCGCAAAGGCCAACGGCCCGAACGACTGTTGGTCTACGACCTGGGCGGCGGCACGTTCGACGTCACGATTCTCGAAATCGACGGCGGCACGTTTCGCACCGTGGCCACCGACGGCGACGTGTTGCTCGGCGGCAAGGATTTCGACCGGCGGCTGGTCGACTACGTCGCCGAGAACTTTCTGGCCGAACACCAAAGCGATCCCCGCGACGACCCGCACGACGCGGCCCAGCTCTGGATCGACGTCCAGGAGGCGAAACACACGCTCAGCCAACGGCGCAAAACCACGATCGTCTGCTCCCATCGCGGCCGACGCATGCGGCAGGAGATTACCCGCGAAACGTTCGAAAGCCTCACGCTGGATCTGCTTGGGCGGACTCAAACCACCACGAGTCTGGTCCTGCGCCAGGCGGGCTTGCAGTGGGACGACATCGATCGCGTGTTGCTGATCGGCGGCTCGACGCGAATGCCCATGGTCGCCGACATGCTTCGCAGCGCGACGGGCAAGGAGCCCGACCAATCGCAATCGGCCGACGAGGCCGTCGCTCATGGCGCGGCGCTCTACGCCGCCATGTTGATGCACAGAAAGCCGGCGGCCGGTTCGCCGAATCTCCGGCTGATCAACGTCAATTCGCACAGCCTGGGCGTGGTCGGGGTCGACCCGAAGACGGGCCGCCGCCTCACGGTCACGCTCATCCCCAAAAACACGCCGCTGCCCGCGACCCACTCGAAGCGATTTCAGACCGCCCGGGCCAACCAGCCTTCGGTTCGCGTGGCGGTGGTCGAAGGCGAGAGCCCCCGGCCCGAGCACTGCATCCCGCTGGGCAAGTGCGTCATTCGCGACCTGCCGAAGGGATTGCCGAAGGGAACCCGAATCAACGTCCAGTACGAATACGCGACGAACGGGCGGCTTTCGGTTTCGGCCCAGATCCCCTCGACCGGCCAGTCGACCGGAGTCGAGATCGAACGGAAGGTTTCCGAGGAACTCGACAATCTCGATCGATGGCGGCGGCGGTTGTGTCCGGCCCTGCGGACCGGCGAGGACGAAGTGCAACCGGCCGACGCGTCGAAATCCCTTGAGTCGAGCCCGCCCCATGGCCCCGAACGGACCGTGTTGCTCAAGCAACTCGATGAAATGGTTATCCGCGTGGGAACCCAAGCCGTTCGCGGCCCGGTCATCGAGTGGTTGGAGGAAACTCGCCAGGCGGCCCGCGACACGGCCGAGGCGATGCACGAGGCGGAGAAGAACCTTCAACGCGTCGAGGCCACGTACGAGGCCACGGTCGACCGGATCGAAAAAACCCAAATCGCCGCCATGGTCGCCAAGGCCCGGCTCGACGTGCAGAACGCCCGGGCGAAAGCCCGGTTCGCCTTGCTCGATCTGGGCCGCGAGTGCGTCGACGCGCGTTTCGCGCCGCACGGCCTCGAATCGCTGCTCGACGAGATCGAACGACTGCAGCAGAGAGTGAAGAGTGAAGGGTGAAGTCAGGAGACAGAAGTCGGGAGTTGAGAAGGGACCGGATGGCCGCGGGCGGGGCCCGGAGCAAGCAAACGACGCAGCGGAGTTGACCGGACGTGCAGTTTTCCCTGAGACGCCTGTTCGTTTTGACGGCGATCGTTGCTTTGATGTTTGGTCGCGTGGGACGATACTGGCCCCTCGGAACCGCGGTGGCAGTGGTGGGCTGCGTCGGCGCCGGCATCGCGCTGCTGGCCTTTGGCACCATCAAATCGTGGAAGCTGGTCGTCTGGGTCTTCGTGGTTTTCCTCGGGTCGTTGGTCAGCATCCGATTCGCGCTACACCTCAACAATATGCTGCCGACCTGGTCGAGGGATGCGGTCGAAGCCTGTTCGCTACTGACCGGCGCGGTTCTGTCGGGCGGCGTGACTGCCTTGGTGTTGACGTTTCTTGCACGAAAACCCGTCGCGAACCGATTAGAGGATACGGCTCGCGACAAACCATAGAAACCCCTTGAAGAATTTCCTCGTGACAAAAGGAGTCTCATGCGATGCACAAGAATTTTCTTTTTTCAATGTTGATGCTCTCGATGTTGGCGCCTTCGCTCGGATGCGGCAAGTCGAGAACGATCACCACGCCCGATGGCGGCGAAGTCACCGTGGACAAAACGGGCGACGAGGTCGAGGTCGCCGTCACCGGTCCGGAAGGCGAAAAGATGACGCTCAAGGGGAGCGAATCGGGCATCCCGCTGCCGGCCAATTTCCCCAAGGACGTGCCCATCCCGTCCAAGGCCAAACCCGTATCGAACGCCACCATGGGCCAAGTGACCACGGTCGCACTCGAATCGACCAAACCGCTCGCCGAGATTGTCACTTTCTACGAGGTCGGCTTGAAGAAAAACGGCTGGAAAATCGAAGGCTCGGGCAATACGCCGATGGGATCGTTCATGGGAGCGACCAAACAGAAGCGGTCGTTGAACGTCATGATCAGCAAACGTGACGAGGTGAGTGTTATCACACTTATCATGGGACAGCAGTGAGGTTTCGCGCCCATGTCGCCGATGAAGCGGCCCGCGCCGGCCGACAAGGTGCTCGAGAACACGCTGTCGTTGACGCAAGTCTCGCGGCGTTTGGAGATTTCGCGGGCTTGCTTGCGCCGGATCTTGGGCACCGAAGAACTCGACTTCGTCGAGATTCGCGGCCGGATCCGCGTGCCGGCCGACGCGCTGCGGCGCTATGAGAGCACGCAAGCCAAGCAACCACGGAGGTGACCCCGCCGACCGGCGGCCGTCAGGGACTCCGCGACCGAGCGCTAGGCCCAGTCGAAGCCTGTCTCGCTACGTACCCGGGTCTCGAAGTCGCCCAGTAGTCCGCCGATCAGATCCCAGCCGTGGGCGCGTCGAATTTCGATGTCGCCTTGACGGTTGATCCGCACCACGCTGTGATCGTCGACGCCGACCTTGGCGAGTTCCTCGGGACTGGGACCTTCTTCTTTGGCCAACTCAAGCAGACTCTTGCCTGACATCTCGATGAATTCCATGACGCTCTCTCGCAGATAGTCACCATGACGACCGGGGGACCAATCCGGCAAAAAGACACCCCGAACACTACTCCATGGTAACAGGCTGTTGCGGGGGGTGTCAATCACCCAGCCGGGCGCGCACGGCCTCGGCCAGCGCCAGCATGGTGGGCACGTCGAGCCGTTCGGCCCGATCGTTTTCCTGAAGGCCGAGTTGCCCGAGAATGACGTCGACGTCGGGCTTTTCGAGCCGTCCCTTGACCGCGCTGACGAGCACCGAGCGGAGATACTTTCGCCGGTGGAAAAACATCGAGCGGACAAACTGATGGAAAAAGGCCCGATCGGGAATCTTTTCGCGCAGCGTCTCGTCCAGCTCGATCTGGACAATCGCCGAGTCGACTTTGGGCCGAGGCCAGAAGACCGAAGGGGCCATGACGCGAATGATCTCGGTCCGGCACTGGCTCTGCACCCAAATGCTCAGCGCGCCGTAGTCCTTGCTGCCCGGCCGGCCGACCAGCCGCTCGGCCAACTCCTTCTGGATCGTCACGGTCATGCTCACCGGCGGGCGGTCCAAGGCCAACAAGTTGCTGATCAACGGCGTGGCGATGTTGTAAGGCAGATTGGCCACCAGCTTGAACCGCCGATTTGGTTCGGCGCCGAGACGTTCGTCGACCAGTTCGAGCACGGCCGGATTGAGCCGGTTCTTGTTCTTCAACGCGTCCGCTTGCAGCATGTGGACGTTCGCCCGATCGTAGAGTTGCTCGCCGGCCAACGCGAACAGCGTCGGGTCGAGTTCCACGGTCACCACCTCGGCCGCCTTCCGCGCCATCGCCATGGTGAGCGAGCCGGTGCCCGTGCCTACTTCAAGCACGACGTCGTTCCGATCGAGCATGGCCGTGCGAAACAACAGGTCGAGAAGATTCAGGTCGATCAAGAAATTCTGGCCCAGCGCCTTTCGCGGATCGATGCCGGCCTGGCGAAATCGCCGCCGCAGGACGGACAGGGTTTGTTCTTGCGAAGCAGGAGGCATGGACGTTTGAAGTGGGAAGTAGGAAGTGTGAAGTGTGAAGTGTGAAGTAGGAAGTGAGAAGGACGGTAGGTTCAATCCCAGTGCCGTGCTTCGTCGAGGCGTTGGACGTATTTGGCCAGGATATCCGTCTCCAGGTTCACTCGATCACCGATCGTCAGCGACCCGAGCGTGGTCACTGCCAGCGTGTAGGGAATCAGGGCGACGCTGAACCGGTCGGGCAGGCTGTCGACAATCGTCAGACTCACGCCGTCGACGGCGATCGAGCCCTTCGAGGCCATCTGCCGGCTCAACTCGCGCGGCAACTCGAACCAGAAGGTGGACCAGTCGCCTTCGTCTTTCCGCTCCAGCAGCTTCCCGGTGCCGTCGATGTGGCCGCTGACGAAATGGCCCCCCAATGCGTCGCCGATCTTCAGTGCCCGTTCGAGATTGACCGGGCTGCCGGGTTCCAATTCGCCCAGGTTGGTCCGCGCCAACGTCTCGGGACCCGCCTGAAACGCCACCGTGTCGCCCTCGACGGCCACGACGGTCAGGCAGCAACCGTTGACCGAGATGCTCTCGGCCACGGACGATTCCGGCGCGATCTTCGGCTCGCGGACAATGAGCCAGACGCCGGGCGGCTCGCCTCGGATTTCGGCCACCGTGCCCAGCGATTCGACAATTCCAGAAAACATAAGTCTCTTCCCGGTTAGAACAACGGTTCTTTCTGTTCGCGGTGTTGAATCACTCTGACCCAGACGTAACGCACCGGCCCAAACAGCGCGAACGCCACGCAGAGGATCGGCACCGAATAACGTCGCGCGATCATCACGGCCATCATGGTGAAAACCAAGCCGACCACGTGGCCGAAACTATGTTGCCCTCGGAGAACCTGGTTGGTCAGGTGCGGATAAGGAACGCGCGAGACCATCAGCAGCGCGGCCAGAACGCCGAAGAACGGAAGCGCCGTCTGCAACACGTTGTCGATCTCGACTTTGTAGACCAGGGGGTTCGCCGGGTCGCGGAGCGTATGGAACATGATCGCAAAACCGGCAATCGCCGCCGCGGCCGCCGGCGACGGCAGCCCGCTGAAGCACAGGTGATTCTCGCCTTCGGCCCCCGTCTCGATAGTGAATCGCGCCAGCCGCAACGCCGCGCACGCCGCATACGACGCGGCGATAATCCAAATCGCCTCGCGATGCAAGTACTCGAATCGCGGGCACATCTTCACCAACAGGAACGCCGGCGCCACGCCGAACGTGACCAGATCGCAGAGGCTGTCCAACTGGGCTCCGAAGTCGCTCATCGTGTTCGACAGCCGGGCAATCTGACCGTCCAAGGCGTCGAAGATCATCCCCGAAAAAATCAACCAGCCGGCCCACATCAACGCCTCCGAATCCAACTCCGTCAGCGCCATGGTTTCGTCCGGCCGGTCGAGCCGCGACGCCACGACAATCGCAAAGAACCCACAAACCAGGTTCCCCAACGTGAACATCGTCGGAAGAACGGCTATCGTTCGAAGACGTCTCATCATTCCACTCGCTCTCAACTCGGCGTGCCCGGCTCTTGGCCGTCAATGTCGTAACGTGCCACGACCGTACGGCCCGCCTTCACGCGCCGGCCAACGGCCACGTCGACGCGAAGGTCGGGGGTCTCGGGCACGATCAACTCGGTCCGCGAGCCCAACTTGATCATCCCGATCTTCTCTCCACGTTTCAACTCGTCGCCGGGACGCAACGGGCAGACAATCCGCCGCGCCACGGCGCCGGCAATGGGCCGGACCACCATGCGGCGATAGGGGACCTGCGCCTCCTCGATCCCGATCCAAATGTTCTCGTTCCGCAGCGCGCTCTCCGGCCGCGTCGCGCTGACAAAATCGCCTTTCTCGTATCGCAGCTCGATCACCCGGCAGTCGCACGGCATCCGATTGAGGTGCACGTTGAAGATCGACAGAAAGATGCCGATCCGCACGACGGGCCCTCCCACGAACTCGTCATGCTCCAGCCGGTCGACCGAGACGACTCGCCCGTCCGCCGGCGAAACCAACAAACCGGGCTCTCGCGGAATTTGTCGTGGTGGATCTCGAAAAAACCAGACCACCCAACCAAGCGGCACGGCCGGAATCCAAGCCAGGTACCAGAAGAAGTAACCCACCACAAGCGTCAACGCCAGCAACGGCCAGCCGATCAATTGTAGCTCGGCCAGCCCCCATCGGGCAAAAGGCAACCGCTCGCGCCACGCAAACGGGTCGTCCTCCGGGCGCCAGTGGCACGTGCACTGGTTGCAACAGTACTTCAGATCGCGTGGGTCGAGGATCTCGTGAGGCGCGCCGTCCGTCGAGCCCTGACGCAGGGCTGCCATTCGCGCGACGTAGCCCGACCAAAAATGCTTCAGAAGCCACCGCCGCCATCGTCCCCAGGCCAACTCGATCTGGTAGCACACGCCACCCCCCGGCTGAACGCTCCGGATATTCTCCGGCATGGGTTCCAGCTTCATTCGCTCGACAGGCGTTTCAGTCGTGCTCATTGCAAGAAAAACCTCTTGGCAAATCAGTAGTCACAAGCGCTCAATTCTATCTCTTCTTGCTGTGATTGAGAAGAACAGGCCGGAGAACGGGCAAAGCCGGCGTGAATTCGAACAAAGTACCATGGTTTCTTGACACCCGCGTCTCGTAAATCGATAATCGAACAAGTTAACATCATCCCACGTGCAACGTCTCGTAACCCCCAAGCGGGCAATTTTCCCCACCAGAATCGTGCCGCCCGTGTCCGTCGCAAGGCCGAAGAACGAGTCGCCCAAGCTGCGGCTCTTTCGGTGTCGGTCGCTTGCATCTCTCCCGATCATCCGTTTCTTCGCAAGCTGCGTCCATCCCGTGTTCGCCATCACCCGCTTCCCGTGGAGACATTGAATCATGAGACACCTTTTGATCTTGTTTCTTTCGGCCCATGCCTGCATCGTCACGGCGGCGGATTCCGAGCCAAAATCCGCCTCCCCGGCCCAAGCGGCCCGAGGGTTGCTGCAAAGGGTGCTGCCGGACCACGTCGACCACTTCGTCTTCGAGCCGATCGCCGACGAGAACGGTTCCGACGTGTTCGAAATCGAAAGCATCGATGGAACAATCAGAATCCGCGGAAACAACGGCGTGGCCATGGCGTCGGGCTTGAACTGGTATCTGGAGCATTACGGTTACTGCCAATTGTCTTTTTGCGGTGACCAACTCGATCTGCCCGACCCGCTGCCGGCGGTTGAGAAGAAAATCCGTCGGGTCAGCCCCCACCAATATCGCTATTTTTTCAACTACTGTGCATTCAGCTACACGATGGCCTGGTGGGATTGGGACCAGTGGGAACGAATGATCGATTGGATGGCTCTGCACGGAGTCAACATGCCCCTTTCGGTGACCGGACAGGAAGCCGTTTGGCGAAACGTCGGTCGCCGCTTCGGGCTGAGCGACGCGCAAATCCAGGAGTTCTTTGTCGGCCCCGGCTACTTGCCATTCGGCTGGATGGGCTGCATCGACGGCTGGTGCGGCCCGTTGCCCGAGGGTTGGATCGACGCGCACCTCAAATTGCAGAAGAAGATCATCGCGCGCGAGCGTCAGCTGGGCATGAAACCCGTGTTGCAAGGATTCACCGGCCACATTCCGGCCGGATTCAAGGAAAAATTTCCCGATGCCAAGTTTGGCCGACTTCGCGGTTGGAGCGGTTTTTATCCGGGCACGCATTTTGTCGACCCGATGGATCCGCTGTTCTCGAAAATCGGCAAGGCCTTCGTCGAGGAACAAACACGGTTGTATGGCACCGACCATCTCTACGCGGCCGACACGTTCATCGAAATGCGACCGCCCAGCAACGATCCGGCGTTCTTGGCCGCCATGGGCAAGGCCCTCTACGGCGGCATGCGGGCGGCCGATCCCGAAGCCATTTGGGTGATGCAAGGTTGGGTGTTTCTCAGCAACAAGAAGTTCTGGCAGCCACCCCAGGCCAAAGCCCTTTTCGGCGCCGTGCCCGACGACCGGATGGTTTTGCTCGACCTGTTCGGCGAGCGATCGCCCGTCTGGCACTTGACCGAAGCCTTCCACGGAAAACCGTGGGTTTGGTGTCTATTGCACAATTTCGGGGGCCGCGTCGGCATGTATGGCGCAACGCACAAGATCGTCGAGAATCTCGGCCAGGCCATGACCAGCTCCAAGCGCGGCAAGCTGTCGGGAATCGGCGTCATCATGGAAGGATTCGGCTACAACCCGGTGGTCTACGATCTGTTGACCGGCATGACCTGGCGGAACGAGGTGCCCCGGTTGGACTCCTGGTTTCCCGGTTTTGTTCACCGCCGCTATGGTTGTCGAAACGCGAAGGCCCTCGAAGCGTGGCGCCTTCTCGAAGAGACCGTCTATCGCCAGTCGACCTACACCGGCACGGTCATGTGCAATCGGCCGGGTCTGCCCGCAAAACGCAACTGGGTAAATCCTCCGGCCCGCCACGATCACAAGAAAGTCGCCGAGGCCTGGGGACTTCTGCTTGAAGGAAGTAACGAATTGGGCTCGCGCGACACCTACCAGTTCGACGTGGTCCATCTTGCGCGTGAGAACATGGCCGGGCTGTCCGAGGATCTGGCCCAGCGGATGGTCGACGCCTATCGCAAGAAGGACCGCCGAGCTTTTGCCGAGACGAGCCAGGAATTTCTACAACTTATTCGGGACACGGACGAGCTGTTGGCCACGCGCCGGGAACTCCTGTTCGGCAAGTGGCTGGCCGATGCCCGGCGCTGGGCCACCACCGACGACGAACGACGCCTCTACGAGTGGAACGCCCGAACCATTGTCACCCTCTGGGGATCGCCCGACAGTCCCTTGCACGAATATGCCCATCGGCAATGGGCCGGGCTGATGAAGGGGTTCTACCTGCGCCGCTGGGAGAAGATGATTGCGCGGCTCGAAGAATCACTCGAAAAGAACGAGCCGCCGGACGACAAGAAATTCGAACGGGACATCCGCAAGTGGGAATACGAGTGGACTCGCCGGAATGACTCCTATCCGTCAGAACCCCAGGGCGATCCGGTGGCCACGAGTCGTCGAATGTGGGAAAAATATGGCCGGCGGTGTGCCCAATTGAATCGCCCCGAAGCCGTGAGCCTGACCACCAACAAACCGGTCCGGTGTTCTTCCGCGCTGGCGGGCCATCCCGCGCATCTGGCCAACGACGGCCGCGCCCGAAATCGAAGAGGCCATTGGGCCACCGACGTCACGACCGACAAAGAGCCTCGGTGGCAGGTCGATCTCAAGAAACCCAAACCGGTCGGACGCGTCGTCGTCGTGCCCTACTATGGTGACGGGCGCTACTACGGTTTTACGGTCGAGACTTCCACCGACGGCCAGACATGGGACCTGGTCGCCGACCGCCGCGACAATCGCCAACCGTCGACGCGGCAAGGTCACGTTTGCACTTTTAAGCCACGCCCGGTTCGCTTCATTCGCGTCCGCCTCACCCACAACTCGGCCAACACGGGCCGTCACCTCGTGGAAGTGATGGCCTACGAAGAGTAGCCTGGCTACGAAAGTGCCCGCGGCCGGCGAGGCCTCCCGTGCTTCCAATGCCTTCCCAGAGTAGACAGTGACGAAACCCCCCATTTTGACACAATGTCAAGATGCGCGGGCCGTTGGCCAAGTCCGATGACAGAACGACCTGCTTGCCCCTCTAGGCAACCTTTCGCCAATCAGACACAATGGTCGGGTGTTCAAGAATATTACGTGGTTGCGCCGATGGTGGCAGTGCTTCGGGGCGGGTCGTCCCGGTCCGCTTCGCGCCGTCGCGCCCCATTGCCTTGGTAATTGGAATTTCTCTGACACTCTTTCGGAAAGACGAGTAGACCCATGAGTTCGACAATTGTTGATATCCACGCCCGGCAAATTCTCGACAGCCGTGGCAATCCAACCATCGAGGTCGATTGCTTGTTGGCCGACGCTTCTTTCGGTCGGGCAGCCGTCCCGAGCGGAGCCAGCACCGGCATCCATGAGGCACTCGAACTGCGCGACGGAGACAAAAAGGTCTTCCTCGGCAAGGGAGTCATGAAGGCCGTCGACAACGTCAACGAAGAGTTGGCCGACGAGATTTGCGGATTCGACGGATTGGACCAGGCCGGACTCGACCGCACGTTGATCGAGTTGGACGGGACCGAAAACAAAAGCAAGTTCGGCGCCAACGCCATCCTCGGCATTTCGCTCGCGGCGGCCCATGCCGCGGCCGATCACGCGGGTCTGCCGCTGTTCCGTTATCTGGGCGGCGTCAGTGCCCGAGTGCTCCCCGCGCCCATGATGAACATCCTCAACGGCGGCGAGCATGCCGACAACGACGTCGACGTGCAGGAATTCATGATCATGCCGTTGGGCGTGGAGACGTTCAGCGATGCCATTCGCTGCGGTTGCGAGGTCTTTCACAACCTCAAGAAGGTTCTGCACGACAAGGGCAAGAGCACGAACGTCGGCGACGAGGGAGGCTTCGCGCCCAACCTCGGCAGCAACGACGAGGCACTCGACGTCATCATGGAAGCCGCCGAAAAGGCCGGCTACAAGATGGGCGAACAACTCTTCATCGCCATGGACGTCGCCGCCAGCTCGTTCTACGACGACAAGAAGAAGCTCTACAAGATCGAAGGCAAGCAGATCGATTCGGCCGCCCTGGTCGACTTGATGGCCGGTTGGGTCAAGAAGTATCCGATCGTCTCGATCGAGGACGGTCTGGCCGAGGACGACTGGGACGGCTGGAAGATCCTGAACAACAAGCTAGGCCAGAAAATCCAGTCGGTCGGCGACGATCTGTTCGTCACCAACACCCAACGGCTCCAACGCGGCATCGACGAGCAGGTGGCCAACAGCATCCTCATCAAGGTGAACCAAATCGGCACCTTGACCGAGACGATCGACGCCGTCAACCTGGCCCGGCGCAACGGCATGACCACCATCATCAGCCACCGTAGCGGCGAAACCGAAGACACGACGATCGCCGACCTGGCCGTCGCCCTGGGCACCGGCCAGATCAAAACCGGCTCGGCTTCGCGAACCGACCGCATCGCCAAGTACAATCAGTTGCTGCGGATCGAGGAACTCCTGGGCGCGTCGGCCCTCTACGGCGGCAAGCTCTTCCCGAAACGCGGCTAGAGGGAACACCACCATGCCCTCGCTCGTCGCGGGCAGGTGCGTACGCTAATCATCGCGCTCCGCGCGAGGGGGAATTCTCGCGCGGAGCGTCTTGCGATTGCACGGAGCATGAGGAGCACGCCGGCATGGTCACTCTCGTCGAAAGCCCCGTCCCGATCCTCTTCGCCGGCATCGTGGCCGTCGCGATTTTGGGCATCGTGTTTTTCAACACGGGCCGGGCCGTGTTTCTCCTGGCCATGGCCGGCGCCGTGGCGCTCACGCTCGCCGGTCTCGGCATCGAGTATCTCGTCGTAACCGATCGCGAAGAGGTCGAGACGGCGCTCGACGCGCTGGCCAACGCGATGGAAGCCAACGACTGCGACGCGGCCGTGGCCTGCCTCTCGCCGTCGGCCACCGAAACTCGGGCACGCGCGCGATGGGCCTTCGCGCGCTTCCGCGTTGACGAGGCCAACGTCAGCGATCTGAAGATCGAAGTGAACAACCTGACCAGCCCCCCATCGGCCGAGGCGCGATTCAAAGGCCTCATCAAGGTCCACGACCGCAAGGGAGAAGCGCCCTACGGGTCCGCGCTGTTCGACTTCACCCTCGACTACCGCAAAGAAGGCGACCGGTGGCTCGTCACCGGACACACCGAAAAAATGGCCAACCTCGGCGGGAAGCCGAAGGATTACGACTAAGTGTGAAAAAAGGGGTGGCCACCGACTGAGCGCAACAACTGTCATCCTGAGCGCAGCGAAGGATCTCGGCTTCCGTGGCGGGGAGAGATCCTTCGCTGCGCTCAGGATGACAAGAACGGACCGGAGGACAAGAACGGGGCCGACGACAAGAATGGACCGTTTGTGTTTCAACGCGGCCGAATAACCACCAGCTCGCCCTTTTCCGCGTCGTAGTAGTACTTGTGCCCGTTGGGCAAGGTCGCCATCGCGATTCCGTTGGCCTCGATGATTTGCTTCCTGAATTCATCCTGGGTCCGCGGGTAGCGCCCGTTGAGCGCCTTGTACAGTTGCATCGCGTGGGCAATCTGGTCGATGCTGATCCGCTCGCGAATTTTGAAGTAGGTGCCCAGCGGATACGTGACGATGTCGTCGCCGTAGCCGCGTCCCTTGCTGCCCATGCCGACGGCCGCCTTCTGGCGGATTCCGTCGAGATCGGCCTCGGTGGCCCATTGATCGTCCTCCGGCTGAACCACGACGGTTACCGGCTGCGGAGCCGGTGCACTCGGCTCGACGACCGGCTGCGTGACCACCGGCTGCGCGGCCGGCACGGCCGAGAGCGTCGGGGTGGCCGCCTTCGGCGTCTCTTGCGGCGGCGTCTCCTTGGGCGCCTCGGTCGAGGCCGCCGTGGGCACAATCGCTTGCGCGACTTGCTCGGGTTGTGGCTCGGGCGGTCCCGGCTCGGGGTCGCCCCCGATGCAGCCGGCCACAACGACGATCAACAGAACGCTTACCCAGTATCGCTGGTTCATAATCTGACTCCTGATCCCTGACCCCGCAGGCTACCGCCCTCGGTTATCAACACTTTTCCAATCCCCAATCCCTAATCCCCAGTCCCTTTCTCCCGCTTCACCCGTTGCATCTTTCGCATCGAACGAATCACGGGCCCCGTGTGCGAAACGTCCGGCGGCGCGTCGCCGTCCGATTCGAGCGCGCCGGACGTGAATTTCCAGTCCTTCATCCGAGCGAGCATGGCTTGCGCCGTCATGTCGTAGGCCAGCGGCGTCAGCGCCACGTGGCCGCGGCCAAGCACCGACAAGTCGGTTTCGACGCCGACGGCGGTCGGTGGGTTGCCTGTCGCCCAGTAGTAATCGCGTCCCCAGGGGTCGGTGCGTTTTTCGTATTCGTCGCCGTAGGGCGTCACGTCCATCGGCACGACATGAATCTCGGGCGAGTCGCGAAGCGCGGCCGTCGGGATATTCAGATTGTAGAGTTTCGATCGGGCCTCGTCGCGTTCGAGCAGTTGTTCGATGACGCCCCGCGCGAGCCGCGCCGCGCGGTCGAAGGCGGCCTGCTCGTCGAATTCCAGCGAAACGGCCACGCTCGTGATGCCGAAAAACGCCCCCTCGATGGCCGCGGCAACCGTGCCCGAGTAGAGCACGTTGATGCCCGCGTTCAACCCGCCGTTGATTCCGCTGACGACCAAATCTGGCCGGGTTGGGCAAAGCTTGTCGACGCCGATCTTCACACAATCGGCCGGGCTCCCCTCGACGGCCCAACCCCAAGGCCTCCCGGCCTGATAGACTTCTTTGGCGATCAAAGGCGTCAGATAGGTAATCGAGTGGGCCACGCCGCTTTGCTCGGTCGCCGGGGCCACCACGAACACGTCGCCCAACCGGAGCAACTCGCGATACATGGCCGCCAGCCCGGGCGCGTAAATCCCGTCGTCGTTCGTCAGAAGAATCAGCACGTGGGCCTCGTATTTCCGGGAAAACCTTGGGCAGGAACCGCTACCGTCATGATAGCCTTGCTCCGACTGGGCATCAACCGCCCGAGCCGTAATCTGTAAACCCATATAGCTTTGCGTCACGCGCCCGACTGCCTTGACGGCAATCGAGCCGGTCTATTGCGATCGCCGCAGCCCGATACTATGGTTGCATAGGGGCCCGGCCGCGTTGCATATAGGCCCGGTCGCGTTTCGATCAAGAGCCTATCCGAAAACCTCCTGAGCCCTAACTGTCATCCTGATGCCCTAACTGTCATCCTGATGCCCTAACTGTCATCCTGAGCGCAGCGAAGGATCTCGTCCAAGCGGAAACAACCTGAGATCCTTCGCTGCGCTCAGGATGACCGGTTTGTTACGCTCAGGATGACACGTTCCGCTAGGTTCTCAGATAGACTCTAAAAAGGAAATCAGACCATGAAACCACTCGGTTATTTTTTTGCCTGTTCGATTCTGGCACTCGCGTGTCTTCCCGTCGCCGCAATCGCGGCCGACAACCAACAGACGCCCGAGAAGCCTGAAAAAACCCGGTTGCAGTGCTGGGTCGATCTCTATCGCGGCGAGCCGGTTTCTTACCACGCCGTGCTCGGCGACCTGGCCGGGGTTCGCGTCGTCTACCTGGGCGAGAGCCATGGGTTGACGCGGCACCACGAAATTCAGGAACGCATCGTGACCGATCTGGCCAAACGCGGCGTGCCGTTGGTCTTGGCGCTCGAACAGATGGAAGCGATCTATCAAACACCGCTCGACCTCTATGTCCTGGGCACCATCGATTTCGAGGAGTTGGCCCAGATGACCGACTGGAAGAACCGCTGGTCGGGCTATGAGAATTATCGTGGCGTGTTGGAGGCGGCACGCAAGGCCGACGCCCCCATCTTGGCCCTGAACGCCCGCCGCGAGACCATTCGCCAGGTTGCCCGAAGCGGCGGCGTCGACCGGCTCGATCCCGAGCTGCGCAAGGAGCTGCCCGAGGAGATCCAGCTCGACGATCCCCCCTACGAGCATCTGCTCAACCTGCGTCTGGCGGTCCACAAGATGGCGACGCCCGAGCGGTTGCGGCCGATGTTGGAAGCCCAAATCGCGCGCGACGAAACAATGGCCTCGGCTCTGAGCAAGTTTCTCCAATCGGAGCAGGGCAGGGGGCGGACGGCGATCGTGCTCTGCGGCGGCGTGCACTGCTCTCATGGCCTGGCGACGGTCGACCGCGTGCGACGTCGCATGCCGGGCGTCACCGACCGGATTATCCTGATGAGCGCCAGCGGCGACGCCAAGGTGACCAAGTCGATGCAGGCCGTGACGCGGCCAATCACGATCACCCACGAGCAACTCCGCAAGGTCGAACGGCCCGTGGCCGATTACCTCCACGTCATCAGCCGCAAGCAGTAGGTCCCTGGTGGGGTAGATCTGGTGGGGTAGATGCTGTCGCCGGGTCCAAGACTTCTGGAAACCTCCCGAGCCGTTGTCTGTTCATCCCGAACCTCTTCTTGTCATCCTGTCTTGTCATCCTGCCCCTCTTCCTGTCATCCTGAGCGCAGCGAAGGATCTCGTTTCCACAAAACAACTTGAGATCCTTCGCTGCGCTCAGGATGACCGGTCCAGTTGGGTTCCCAAGTCAAAGTCCCCGACTCTCCCCCCGCCCCTGGCACTCGGCCACCCGGGCCCCTACAATACAGGGTTTCACGGAAGGAG
>JAFGIR010000224.1 GCA_016929515.1 Pirellulales bacterium
CCCTTTATTCGGCGGAAAATAGGTAAACCTCCTCCACGACCGGCCCTTATACCCGATTTTCCACCCACAACCAAGACGCTCACACCCTGCGGGCCGGCGCGGGCAATCGCTCTTGACCCAAGGCGTCCGACGGTCCTATACTGCCGGGCCGGTGTATCCCCATGATGAGGATGTAGCCGTCACGTAACGTCAAAGATGACAAGGGTTTACGGAGAAACCGAGATGATTCGTCAGACCTCTCCCAGTGTCCAGAAAACCTGGTATGGAAGTAATCGGCGCGTTCGATTCGCGATGATCCTGGGCAGTGTGGCCGTTTTGGCCATGGTTCTGGTCATTCGCTCTTACTGGTCGGCTGAGCCGGCCTCGGCCCAAACTCCTCGGCAGGCACCGCGCCGCTCGCCGGAACCGGCGGTCGCCAAATCGCCCACGCGCCAGTCGGCCAAGACGACGACGTCGAAGCTCGACGTGGTGGCCAAGGTAAACGGCGAGCCGATCACGCGCGAAGAGTTGGCTCGCGAGTGCTTGCGTCACTACGGCGAGGAGGTGCTCGAGAGTTACGTGAACAAGTGTCTGATCGCGATGGAATGCAAACGGCTGGGCCTTCAGATTACGCAGCGGGAGGTCAACGCCGAGGTCGAACGAATGGCGAAGCACTTCAATCTGTCGCTCCAGCAGTGGTACAAGATGCTCGCCGATGAGCGAGGGGTCACGCCGAGCCAATACACCAACGATATCGTCTGGCCCACGCTGGCCTTGCGCAAGTTGGCGGCCGAACAACTGCAGGTTTCCAACGAAGAGCTTCGCCACGCGTACGAGACGCAATTTGGCCCGGCCGTCAAGGCGCGTCTAATTGCGTGCAAGGATCCACAGAAGGCCGAGAAGATCCGAGCCGAAGTGATAGCCCGGCCGGACGATTTCGGCCGCGTGGCCAAACTGCGTTCGGAAGACGCCCCCAGCGCCAGCGACATGGGCTGGATTCCGCCGATCCGCATGCACGGCGGCCCGAAGGAAATCGAAACGGCCGCCTTCGGCATGAAGGACGGCGAAATCTCGCCGATCATCAAGGTGAACGACCAGTGCGTGATTCTGAAACGCGAGATGGGCATACCGGCCCGAGGCGTACCCTTCGAACAGGCGGCCCCCCAATTGAAGCAAATGATCGAGGAACGCAAGCTGCGAAAAGTCTCTACCGCTATCTTTCGTCGACTACAGCAGCAAGCTAAGGTCGAGAATTATTTCAACGATGCGAGCAAGCGCGACACGGGCGTTGTCGCGGTGCTCAACGGCAAGAAAATCATGCTCGCCCAATTGGCCGAAGCGTCGCTCGAACGCCACGGCGAGGAGGTGCTCGAAGGAACCATCAACCGCAAGCTGATCGAACAGGCGTGCAAGAAAGCGAAGATCACGGTTACCGACGCCGAACTGCAAGCCGAGATCCGGCGCGCGGCCGAAGCGTCGGTCCCCCCGAAGAAGGACGGCTCGCCCGACATCGAAGCCTGGATCAAGCTGGCCACCGAGGAACAAGGGGTCTCGCGAGAAGTCTATATCCGCGACGCGGTCTGGCCGTCGGTCGCGCTGCGCAAGCTCATCGGCAGCCAGATCAACGTGACCGAAGAGGACATCCAACGCGGCTTCGAGGCCAACTATGGGCCGCGCGTGCGCTGCCTGGCCATGGTCTTCGGTGATCTGCGGTTGGCCCAACGCGTCTGGACCATGGCCCGAGAAAAATATGGCGACCTGGAAACGCTCTACGAAAAGCAAAAATCGTCGGGCATGGATCCAGAGAAAGCGAAGTCGCTGTTTGCCACGGCCTTTGTCAGTTTCTTCGGCGATCTGGCCGAGCAGTATTCGATCGAGCCAGGCAGCAAGAAGCTGCGGGGACAGGTGCCGCCGATCAAAAAACACGGCGGACAGCCTATCCTGGAAAAGGAAGCCTTCGCCTTGGTGGCGGGCGAGCTCTCGGGCATCATCCAGGTCGGCGACAAATACGTGGTGCTCTACTGCGAAGGGCACACGACGCCCGTCAAGGTCGACATGAAAGCGGTCCGCGAACTGATCGTCGAAGACCTCCGCGAAAAGAAAATGCGCATCGCGATGGGCGAGTATTTCCAACGTCTGCAGGACTTCGCCACGATCGACAATTATTTGGCCGGCACCACACAATCGCCACCTCGGCAAGCTCAAGCCGCTCCTAGCGTACCGAAGCTACAACAGGTCTCCTCGCGGCGGTAGACCATCGCAGAATAGTCCCCATTGTGACGCTCGGGAGAAATTCAAGCTGGGTGCCACTGCTGGCTTGCCCACCGGTGCCCGTTCCATCGTGTCGCTCTCAGAAATACTCCGCCAGCAGCGGGTCGACGTGGCGTGGGGCTAGCGCGATGCGCCGTGTTTCGCGATGCTGCGCCGCTCGGGTTTGCTCCACGGCGAAGCCCCATTGCTGGGCCAGCGCCGCGTCGTGGGCCGATTCGACGACCTCGGGCGCCGCGGCCGGTTTGCTTTCCGGTGCGGCGCTTGCTTCAACCTCGCGGCCGGGCGCCGGACGAAGCAACCGCCGGGTCGTTGTCCGGGTGCCGGCGGCCACCGGACCGATGGAACCAGCGACGGTCGCCGCCGCGTCGGCCGGAACGGATCCGGCGGCAGCCGACGCCTCGCCGGACCAATCGAACGTCGCTCCCCAATTCGCGCCGAGGATCCAAGCGTCGCCCGGGCCGACCAGGCCGTCGCCGTCGAAATCGCCGTCGTCCCAGGTGACCCGGCCGGACGTCTTGCCCCACTGGGCTCCCAAAATCGCGGCGTCGCGCGGGCCGACCAGGCCGTCGCCGTCGAAATCGCCTTGCGACCACGCGGCTCCTTCGGTGCCCCAGTTTTGCGCGAGCGTCACTTTGTCGCCGCTGTCGACCAGCCCATCGCGGTCGGCGTCGCCGGGCAGCAGCTTGAACAGGGCTCCCCAGTTGGTCGCGAGGATTTCCGCGTCGATGTCGTCGACCGCGCCGTCGTAGTTGGCGTCGCCCGGCAGACAGAATTCGTACGCGCCGAGGTCGACCGTGCCGTAAATGATCCGCTGTTTGCCGTCCAGGTCGGTTTCGAGCGACTGGCCTTCGGCGTCGACGGCCAAAGCGTTGATTCCGGCGTTGACCGCCGGGCTGTCGACGCGAAGATGCACGTCGCCCAAATCGTCGTTGGCCGATTCGTCGATTTCGGTCGTGGTCGGGTCGTCGCCCCAACCGTCGCCGCCGTCGTCGGGCGCGCGGACGAAGCCCGGATCCATGCCCATCAACACGGCCCCGCTGCCGGGCCCCATCATGCCATAGAGATCGGCGCCGGAGGCAGCCTCGTTGAGCGAAAGGATCGTATTGGCCAACGCCAGCGAACTCGTCGGGCCATAAACTCCACCGCCCTTGGCGCCGGCCACGTTGGCCGCGAGGGTCGAGTTGGTCACGGTAACGGCACTCCCGTCGGCGGAAATTGCCCCGCCGTCAATGCCCGCCGAATTGCCGACGAAGATCGAGTTGATAAGAAACGCTTCGCTGTCTTCTTCGCAATACAGCCCGCCACCTTGCTCAGTCGCCGTGTTGCCGGAGAGAACTGAGGCGGTCACGGTCAGGA
>JAFGIR010000225.1 GCA_016929515.1 Pirellulales bacterium
CGAAGCTGCACGGTTGGTACTATCCCTACGAACAAGCCCGAGCCGTCGTGCTTTTCTGCCACGGAAACGCCGGCAACTTGAGCCATCGGGCCGACCTGATCCGCTATCTGCACGACCAGCACAAGCTGAGCGTGATGATTTTCGACTATCGCGGCTACGGACGCAGCGACGGAGTGCCCGACGAACAAGGCATTCTGCAAGACGCCTTCGCGGCCCGGGCGTGGCTGGCCCGGCGCGCGGGCATCGCCGAACAGGACATCGTCCTGATGGGCCGCTCGCTGGGCGGCGCGGTGGCCGTTCATCTGGCCACCGTCGGCAACGGCGCACGAGGCCTGATTCTCGAAAGCACCTTCACCTCGCTGCCGGACGTGGCCGAAACGAAAGTGTCTTCCGCCGCGTCGTTGATGCGGAGCCGGCTCGACTCGTTGTCCAAGATCGGTCACTATCACGGCCCCTTGCTGCAAAGCCACGGCGATGAGGACAGCGTGATTCCCTATGAAAACGGATTGAAGCTGTTCGAGGCCGCCAACAAGCCCAAGCAGTTCGTTACAATCCATGGGGCCGATCACAACGAGGTGCAATCGGTCGAGTACTATCGAGCGCTGGACCGGTTCCTCGACACGTTGCCGCCGACGGGTCCTCGACCACAAATGGCCGCGGTTCCCAACTACGGGCCGGTGCAACCGAGGCCGCGCTGAGAACGAATCAATCGAGACCGTTGCGCAGAATCTCGCCGAGCGGTTGGAGCGAATCGAGCCGGTTTGATTGCAGGCACGACTGAAAATCGCCGGCGGCCGCCTGTAGTTCCTCGACCACTTCGCTGCAGCGGTCGGCCACGTCGTTGACCTCCCAACGATCGTCCGGCTTGACGTAGAGTCGAGGCGGTTCGGACAACCGCATGTACCAGGCCGGCGTGCGCAGCGCCGTCTCCGACGTCGGACTGCCCAGCATGAGCCGGTCGCGGATCGTCGGCGCTTCGCCCCGGACGATCGGCAGAAGACTATGCCCAAAGCCGGCCGGGCCTGGACCATCCAGCGACCACCACTCCGTCAGCGTCGGCCCAAGATCGGCCGGCGCGACCAACGCCTGGCTTCGTCGGGCCGCGCCGAGCGCGTCGGGTAAGCGGATCATCATGGGCACGTGCACCAGCTCGCTGTGCAACGTCTCGCCGCGCGCCCCCACCTGCCTGTGCTCTCCCAACGGGAAGCCGCGGGCCGAAAGCACGGCCAAGAGCGTGTCTCTTCCCGTGGGGCTCTCGTCGAGCGACTCCAGCAATGCGCCGAAGCACGCGTCGAGAACCGAAACCTGGGCCGCGTACGATTGGGTGATTCCCAGGAGCGTGTCGGGGTCGAATCCGTCGGGCAGGATCAGCTGCGGGACTTCGGCCGAATGCGGCGGGTCGGGGTCGCCCGGCTCGACGTAGCGCTCGCGAAACGAATAAGGTGCGTCCCAGCAGTTGGCCATGCTCGAAAGATGGACCCAGAGCATGAACGGCCCTTCGGCCGCGCCGAGCCAGTCGATGATTTGGGCGAAACACCCGGCCAGATGGGTTGCGCCGACGTCGTCGGCCGCCGTGATCCGTTCCGGCGGGTCCAGACCGACCAACTCATCGAACCCGGCGGCCAGCGGATGGTTGGCCACGGCCAATTCGTCGGTCATGAGCGTCGTGGCGATTCGTGCCTGGGCGAGTTGCCGAGGGAGGTCGGCCGCCGGCGTGGAATCGACGTCGCGCAGCAACGGATGCCGACCTTGCCAAAGGGATCGGTAGAATTCGTTGGTGCGAGGGCTGCTGATCAGGGCCTGGTCGAACGTGAAGGCCTCGCATGCCATCCGGTCGAACGAGGGTGTTTCGATCCACGCGTTGCCGTACGCGCCCACGTGGCCCAAGTGCCATCGATCGATTACCAAGCAGATTGCGTTCATGCCCCCATTCTAGCGAACGATCGGCATGGAAAACAGGGCATCCCGAGTTGGGTGCAAGGGTCGCCTTGATGCAAACCTGTCGCGAGGCTTAACCGCCTCCGGAGAGTCCATGAGCAACAGGCGTGGACCCAATGTCTACTCGCGGTCAATCTTGTTGACAATCATGTGCCCGGACGGAAGCATGTCATCCGAGGGCGGTTCTCCATGTTTCTCGCGGTACTGTTTTCTCTTGCAGTTGTTCATCTTCGGGCCGCGGCAATATAGTTTGATGAATCCTTTGCAGGCCAGGTCCTTTGCGGCCTGATATTTCTTGAAGAAACCACACGTTTCGAGATGCGCACATTGACTTTCCATAATGCGACTTCTTCCAATTATCGGTGTCCGCTTAGGTAGTCATCGGACGACTCATCGACGGGAACTCACTTTTTTTGGGCTCTCGTGGGGTGCCGGTTCGACGGGACGCCGTCGGCCGGCCCATTTCTCCTGGTAAATGCCCGAAAGCATGTCTTCAAAGCCCGTGACCATTTGGTTGATCGACCAGTGGGCAAGGACATGCTCGCGGCCGGCGCGGCCGAGTGCCGTAGCACGAGTCGGATCGTTAAGCAACTCGACGACGGCTTCCGACGCAGCCTCAATGTCGCCGGGCGGTACCAACCGGCCCGTTGTGCCGTCGAGCACCGTCTCGGGCACCGACCCTACGCGGGGTGCGACAACGGGTTTCTCGGCGGCCATGGTTTCGAGGATCGAGACGGGGTTGGCTTCCATTTCGGATGTCAACAACATCACGTCAAATAGCGAGAGGATATCGGGCACATCGTCGCGGTTGCCCAAAAACCGGACCGATTGGGTCAGTCCGAGAAATCGCGAGAGCATCTCCAGTCGCTTTCGCTCCGGCCCTTCACCGACGATCAAGAACCTGGCTGCCGGAATCTGCCCGAGGATGTGTGCCGCGCAGTGCAGGAATTGATCGTGGCGTTTCTCCGGGCGCAAGGCTGCCACGATGCCGACGACCGGCGCGCCTTGCTCGATCGCGAGCTCGGCGCGCAACGCCTTATTGGGCCAGCGTGGAGAAAACCGTTGGGTGTCCACGCCATTGGGAATCACGCGAACTTTCGACGCGCGGCAGCCTTCGTGCTCGATGAGGTATCGGCCGTGCGGCTCGGCCACGCCAACGAACGCATCGGTCAACGGTGCCAGCAGACGATTGGGCCATTCGACGTGGTCGGGCAATCCGGTCGAATGTAGCCAAGAGCAAATCACGGGCACGCCTTCGAGCCACGCGGCCAGCCGCCCCCAAAACATCTTGTCGCCACCGGTGCCCACGGTTATCACCGCGTCGATTCGGCGGCGCCGCAGAAGCCGTCGGAGCCGCCCGAGGACCGCGAAATCGTATTTGTGGGCGAGCAGACCGGTCCAAGTCGGCACGGTGTCGGCAATCGCGTCGCCGAGGGGGCCACGGTATTTGAGACAACAGATCTCGGGAATGAAACGCTCGCGATCCAGCCGGCGGGCCAACTCGACCAGCAACGTCTCGGCACCGCCGACCGGCATGCACGTGATGACGAACATGACTCGGAGCGGCCCGCGGTCTTCCAAGGGTGTCAGTTTGCGGTGGTGGAATAACATGGCGTTGTGTTATGAGATAATGGAATGAGTGATTGAGTGCGAAATCGAGGAGGCTCCAACCGGCGTGGATCGATGGTTGCCCGATTCTTCAAACGAATCATATCGGCATCTACGTGGATTCGCTGGAGGTGGAACGGGTCCTCGCCGGGCAAGTTGTAGCCTCCGTAGCCGGAGCAGAAACCCAAATAGCCGGCCTGACGAGCCATTTCGATGGCGTCGGTCCGAAGATTGAGGTAGTGGCCGAAGGGAAAAGCGATATAGCGGACCGGATGGCCGATCAGCCGAGCCAGTTCGCTGCCGGCGACGACCACCTCGTCGTGGAGTCGGGCGCGATCGTTCACCAACGCCAGGTCGTCGTGGTGGCGGCAGTGCGAACCGATCTCGATGCCGGCGTCGGCCATGGCGCGAAGTTGGTCGATCGAATTGGCCGGCATGTCCAGGCCCAGAGTCCGATCGTGCTCGAACGGCCCTGCGTTTTGCGCGTTCGAAAGCGTCGCGAAGTAGGTACACGGGATTTGCCGCTTGATCAACAACGGGATGGCATGCCGGCAGTTCTCGGCGTAACCATCGTCGAAGGTGACGGCCACGGCGGGGCGATGGCTGTGGCCCTCGCGAAAACGCCGTTGGACCTCCTCCAACGAGATCATCTCGAAATGACCCTGTAGCCAGTCGATCTGGCGCCGGAACAGATCGTTGGACACGGTCCAGACGGTGGGCTGCTCGTCGGCCACGCGGTGGTAGAAGAGCACGGCGATCGGCAGCCCGCCCCGAGCCGTCGTGCGATAGCGATGCCACGCACGATAGGGATTTGATCCGTGGTAATAGAGGCTCAATAGCAATCGTTTCCAAGGCGTCATGGCGGCTTTACTCCCAGGGCGACCGTATATGATGCAAGCCGCGACGAATCCACCGTTTCGCTTCCGTGCCGGCTACCCAAACGGCATGACGCAACTGGGCGGCGGGCCGGTTGGCGATCACGCGAATCTCCATGCTGTCGCGGCGTTCGGCATTCCAGTGGGACTTGTACGATTCATCTCCGCGCAAGAAGTCGTAGGCCCGATAGCCGTTATTGATGGCCCAGGTAAGCATCGCCAGCTGCATGGCGTGTCCCGGCTGCAGATCGAGCCGCATCGGATCGACCCCCGACTGATAAGCATAGACGACGCCGTTGCCGAGGAACTGGTATTCGGTGGCTGCCGGACGGCGATCGATCCAGAGCGTGTGGAGCCGCAACTGGCCGGCAACCAGCATTCGAGCCGCCACGTCGCGATGAAAAGCCGTGAACCGGGGCGAAGCGAAACAGCCGGAGCGATTCAACATCCGCTGGCGTCGCTGGTGCAACTCGATAAATCGATCCATGGCCAGGTCCAACTCGCCCAGGTTGGCCACGGTGCTCAACTCGGCTCGACCCGAGTCCAAGAGATCGCGCTTAAGGCGGTGCGCCCTCCGGCGGCTGTTCTTGGACAGACTGCGCAGATAGGTCTCCAAGGTTCTCGGCAGTTCCGTGCGACGGCAAGGCGGTCCCATTTGGTGATGGACCGTGCAGCCGCCCAAGGCCAGGTGGCCGGCCAACCAGTCGACCAGCACGTCTCGCGAGTCGATGCCGGTCAGTTCGAGCATGTCCCAACGCGCCGGATTGTCGTTGTTCTCGTTGCCTGGGTTGGTCGAGCGCAGCAGCCGGTGAGCCAATGCGCCGACGACCGCTTTTTTCAGACCGGGTTCGGCCAACAGGCTCAAGTAGTCGGAGCAGACTTCGCCGGATCCAAAGAATCGAATCACGCGGTTTCGCCGTCCGTCGCCTTCGAGATACCACGGTGCCAGACCAATCAGGATATTGCGATGGTCGAATACGCCCAACACGAACAGACGACGACCGGCGACCTGCTCGCCGTAGTGGCGCCACCAGGTCGTTGCCCAGGTCCAACTCCGGAACGGCACGCCGGCGGCCAACCGGTCCCAATGATCGGCCCATGGAGCCAGATCGTCGAAGTTGTCGAAGAGGTGGACTCGCATGCCGCTGAGTATCCAATATTGAACCGCCGGCCGCCGCGCGCACGGCGAAGGAAGACCTGAGAATAACGCACCCCGATCCATGAAGTCTCCGTCAGGATTGGTGGGGAGGCAAACTCCTTTTCTTCCTCCGTCGACCGCTTGGTTCGCGTCGAGTCCGAAGGTCGTCGATCGGCAACAGGCGGGTTGCGTTTTGGCAACAAGTGCTCGCCGTTCGATCGTCGGCAGTACCCGTCGCAAGGCGTAATTCGCTGGCGGGCAACGAATTGGGGTCGCGGCCGGGGTGCCGGGCGCGGACTGGCATCCGGTTTGCAACAGTCATGGGTCGTATCGACCGACACGACAGGTCAGTCTCGTCAGAATCGCTGCAACCCGAACCCAACCCATGAAAACGTCCATGAACACATCGCATCCAACGCTTGGCCTTGCTCAGTTCATTCACCTGGTGCGGGAGTATCCGCGGCGTTGGGCGTTGCCCGCGCTCGCGCTCGCCGCCGCGGCGTTGGTATTCGCGCTGGTTCGCCCCGCGACTTGGGAAGCCTCGCAGGCACTGATCATTCGCAACGAAGCTGCGGGCGGCCACAATGAGCCAGGCAGCTTTGATCACACCGACGAGATGAAGACCGTGCAGGAGACAATTCTCGAATTGTCGAAAAGCCGAGGTGTGCTCCGGAGCGCTCTGGTCGAAGTGGGCCCTCCGGCCAACGACACCGGTTTCGTCGAGGCGTGGCCTTCGCAACGCGATGTGGGCGACCTTCGCGACGCCATTACGCTTGGCCCTCCCAAAGGCGCCGAATTCGGTACCACCGAGGTTTTCTATCTGAATGTCAAGGACCACGACCGAGCCCGGGCCGTGGCACTCGCCGAAGCGGTGTGCGATCAGCTTGAGACTCGATTTCAGGAAATCCGTGATGCCAAGGCGTCGAGCATGATTGGCGAGTTGGCCAACGCCGCCCAATTAGCCCAAGCCGATTTGGACAAAGCCACCCGCGAGTTGTCGGCCATTGAGAAGCAAGTGGGTCCCGATTTGGCCGAATTGCGCATTCTCAACGAGGCGACTAACGGCGACAGCACGTTGCGTCGGACCATTGGTGAAATCAGCACCGAGCTTCGCCAGGCTCGAGGTAATCAGGAAACCAACCGCGAGCTTCTCGCGTTGCTCGAACAGGCTCAGCACGATCAAGGCCAACTGCTGGCCGCGCCAAACCAGCTTCTCGAATCGCAAACGGCTTTGAGACGCCTGAAGGATGGATTGATCGACGCGCAGATTCAAACGGCCCAACTCACCGGCCGCATGTCGGACGTTCATCCCTTGGTTCGAGCCGCTCGTGAATCGGAGAAGGAAATCGGCCGCCATCTGCATCGCGAATTGGCCATTGCCCTGCGAGGCGTGAAGGCCGAGTGGCGGTTGACCGGCGACCGGATCCATCTTCTCGAGGAACGGTTGGCCGAGGTGACCGGACGGCTCGATCGATTGGCCGAACTGCGTGCTCCCTACGCCAACCAGTTGGCCGTCATCGCACACCGGACTCAGGTTCTTCAACAAGCCGAACAGCGGCTGTCGCGAGCGCGAGCGACCCAGGCGAGCGCTTCGGTCACCAACTTGATTTCGCGAATCGATACGCCCGACACGGGCACGAATCCGCTCGGACCGGGCCGCGCGATGATCGTGCTTTTCGGCATCGTTGGCGGCCTGCTCGTTGGGCTGGGCGTGCTGCTGCTCGCTGCCCCCTCCTCGACGCCGGTCCAAGCCGGCGATGCGGCGCAAGCAACCCCGACGAGCACCTCGCCCGCAACCGCTCCGGTCATCCCGGCGCGGCTGCCGTCAAGATGCATGCCATACGCGTCGCAAACCGCATCGAATTCCTCGCTCGCCGGGGCGCTGCAAAAACTCAATGGTAACGGCCGTGGGCCGTCAAGAGCGTGAGCCGGATCGCTTGTCCCCGCTCGAAAACGGACTGACTTCTCGACTGACCGCGACACGTTCATTCCTCTAGCAGCGACAGACCATGATACAGCGAGTTGCTTCTCCCCTTTCCGGTTTTCCGAACGGCGAAACGTACCACGTCGTGGTGGATGACTGTGTCGGCGCGCCGCCGGTCGACTTGCCTGCTGCCTTGCTGGACCGCGCGCTCGGAACGGCGGCGGTGCCTTCGCCACCGCAAAAGCCGTATCGAATTCGTCGAGTGCGTCGATCGTCGATTTCGTTGGCCCGGCGCCGACAAGAGCGCGGCGAGGCGTTCGTCGCGCCGGAAGGACACCCGTCGAGATTCTATCGCGTCTCGAAAAGGGTATTCGATCTGGTGGGAGCGGCGTTTTTGCTTGCGATACTGTCGCCGATCCTTGCGGGGATTTGTCTCGTCTTGACCGTGACGACCCGAGGGCGGCCGTTTTTCTCTCAGATCCGTTTAGGCCATCGAGGCAAGCCGTTCAGGATGCTCAAGTTTCGAACGATGACGATCGACGCCGAGGCGCGTCGCGGCGAAGTCGAGAACGAAAAGGACGGCCCCATCTTCAAGAACCGCAACGATGCCCGGATCACGCGGCTGGGCCGTCTTCTGCGATGCACGAGCCTGGACGAAACACCGCAACTGCTGAACGTCCTGCTGGGCCAAATGTCGCTGGTGGGTCCGCGCCCGCCGATCGGCGAGGAGGTGGCCGAGTACGAACCGTGGCAGCGGCGTCGACTGTCGGTCAAGCCGGGCCTGACTTGTCTCTGGCAAGTCAGCGGTCGCAGCGAGATCGAATTCGAAGACTGGATGCGGATGGACCTCTGGTACGTTCGAAACCAGCGCTGGAGAACCGATCTCGAATTGCTGGTTCGCACGCCGCGGAGCGTGCTCTCGGGCCGCGGGGCGTATTGATCGGTGTTCTTAGGGCAAACCTCAAGCCGAGCCGCGACCGTTAGGGAGCGGACAGCCAAGCCGGCGAGCCAGACTGCCTTCTGATGGACTCGCCTGGGCCGACCTCCTGTTGCTCCGAAACACCGACGATTTTCCGAAAAGGCGACGAGAAATCGCGGCGTGATGGGCGGAAAATCATCTGAGGTGCCACGCCGGTCGGTGCTACGCGGAATGTGAATCTCGGGACACCCTCAACAAGGCCTCTGGGCCGGTGCTGACGCTATGGCCCAGCTACCCGAGGGCATCCTTCAACAGGCTGCTGGAGGCTTGACTTCTCGCTCCGGAAACTGTAGAAACCCGGTAACGCTCTTTCTCGATTACCCGGTTTCAGGAATGAGGAGGTCGACGCATGTTCTCGATGCACAGAGCAACCGTCTGTTGGACGCTGATCGTGGCGATGGCGATTACGCCGTCGTTGGTCTACGCACAGGCTCCGGCTACCTCGGCCACGGCCAGCGAATCGGTGCCGAAGCTTGATGTCTCCTACGTGGTGCCTGAAGCAACCTTTGGCGCGATCGCGTTTCCGCGCCGCGTGTTGACGGCGTCCGAGATGGCCATGTTGCCGATCGAAATTCTCTCGGCGTCGGGCAAGAAGGAGTTGGGGATCGATCCGGTTGACGTCGAACAGATTCTCCTGTTCGCCGAAGCGCCGCAGGGGGGCCCGCCCGGCGTCGGGCTTGTCGTCCGTTTCTCGCGGCCCTACCAGATCGAAAGCGTTTTGCCGAAGCTTCAGCCCTTGACGGAGGCTTCGGAGATCGAAGGGAAGCCCTATCGCCGTGGGCGGAATCCGATGATGCCGAGTCTCTACATGCCCGACGATCGGACGTTGCTCGTGGCGACCGGCGGGATGTTGGAGAAGATGATTGCCAACCGCGACAAGCCGGCCGACGGGCGGATCAGTTCGCTGCTGAACCGGCTGGGCACATCGAACGACTTCGTGGCCATTCTTGCGATGGAGCCGATTCGGCCGTTGCTCAACGCGCAACTCGCCAAGGCTCCCGTGCCGCCGCCGTTGGCCGACCTGAAGAAAGTGCCCGATCTGGTGGATCTCGTCGGGGTAAAAGTCCGTTTGAAGAATCCCGGGAATTCCATGTTGAGTATCACTGCCCGCGACGAAGCGGCGGCCGTCGAACTGGAGAAGATGATCGACGGGTGGCTGAAGCTGGCCCGGCAGATGATGGAAGCCGAAATGACCCAGGAGATGGCCCGCCGAACCTCGGACGATCCGGTCGAAAAGGCGAGCATGGAATATGCCCAGCGGATCAGTCGCATGATGTTCGAGATGGTCCGGCCCGAGCGCAAAGGCAAGCGGCTGATCCTGGCCAGCGAGACCCAGGGACCGCAGGCCCAGGTCGCCACGGTTGGTATCCTCGTGGCCCTGCTGTTGCCGGCGGTCCAGGCCGCGCGCGAGGCGGCCCGTCGGGCCAAGTCGACCAATAATATGAAACAGCTTGTCCTGTCCATGCTCAACCACGAGGCTGCCAAACGGAAATTCCCGGCCCGGGCCATTTTCGATAAGGACGGCAAGCCGCTGTTGAGTTGGCGGGTTCAGCTGCTCCCCTATCTGGACGAATCGGGCCTTTACGAGCAGTTCCACCTGGACGAGCCATGGGACAGCCCGAACAATAAGAAGCTGATCGCGCGGATGCCGGACGTCTTCCGCAACCCCAGCAGCACGGCCCCGCCGAACATGACGACCTACTTGGTGCCCGTCGGGCCGGGCACGCTTTTCGAGGGCAACAAGGGGCGGACGTTGCGAGACATCCGCGACGGCACATCGAACACGATCGTGCTCGTTGAGGCGAACGACGATCAGGCAGTCATCTGGACCAGGCCGGACGATTGGGAGTATGATCCCGAGAAACCGCTTGCCGGGCTGGGTCGCGCGCACCCGGGCGGGTTCATGGTGGCGTTCTGCGACGGGAGCGTCCGCTTCCTCGCGGCGAGCCTCGATCCTCAAGTATGGAAGGCCTTGCTGAGCTTCTCTGGTGGCGAGATGATCGACAATAGCAGGTTCTGAACGGGCCTCGGGCGGCACCTGGGAACAAGATCTTGGGTGGCACCGATGATTCTCCGTCAAAGACCTTGCCAGTGTTCATCGCTCTTTCGGAGAATCGTCGGTGTTGCGAAGCAACACGAGGTGGATTCGTCAATTCCTCTTGTCGCTGGCGCGACACCGACGATTCCGCGACCGGACGGACAGGCGATCGTGGCACTTACTCCGCGGAATCATCGGTGATACCCGATGAAAAGAAGACACAACCGAGCCCTACGGTTGCTTGTTGAAATTCATCTGGTCGGCCAGTTTTGCCTTGGCGGTGATTTCCTTGCCGTCGCGAAAGACGACGAGGTCGACTTGTTTGCCGACGTCGCTGAAGCTAATCAGGTTGACCAGATGGTTGTCGTCGACGACGGGCACGCCGTCGACGGTCAGGATGACGTCGCCCGATCGCAACTTGGCCTTGGCCGCCGGGGAGTCCGGCGTGACGTCCTTGACCAGCGTGCCGAGGGAGCGCGGCAAGCCTTTTTCTTTGGCCATGGCCGGGTCAAATGCTCTTTCGAGGGTCACGCCGAGAAATGCCCGACGGACCTCGCCCTTGTCGATGAGTTGGCCGGCCACGTTCATGAACATCCGGATGGGGATGGCGAAGCCAATGCCTTCGCTCCCGCCGGAATTGCTGGCGATGGCCGTGTTGATTCCGATGACCTCGCCGCGGAGGTTGATCAAGGGGCCGCCGCTGTTGCCCGGATTGATGGCCGCATCGGTCTGAATGAAATTCTGGAATTTGACGCCCGTGCCCCCCAACTGCAGAGCGCGGCGGTTCTTCGCGCTGATGATGCCAAACGTGACCGAATGGCTCAGTCCGAAGGGGCTACCCACCGCGAGGACAAAATCACCGATTTCGGCGGCGTTGCTATCACCGACCCGGGCAGCGGCGAGATGAGGGGCCCGGATCTCCATCGCGGCGACGTCCGTCTCGGGATCTTCCCAGACGCGAAGCGGAACCGGATGGACCGTGCGACGATCGTCCAAGGTAATTCGGATACCCTCGGGCGAGGCACCGCGGATGACGTGGCGGTTGGTCAAGACGTAGTATTTGCCACCGCGCTGGATGATGACGCCCGAGCCGGCTTCCTCCACTTGGCCATTCTGGCCGTGCTGAAGGCTGCGTGGGTTGGGGATGTCGGCCTCGATGTGGACGACCGTTGGCCCGACCAGCTTGGCGACCGTTTTGATGATTTCCGACTGCTTTCGGAGCAGTTCGGTCTGGGCTTCGAGTTTTTTGTAGAGTCGAGCCTGGGTTTCCTCGGAGAGCGTGCCCTGGCTTTCGGAGACGGCCGTCACCACGGTTTGTGCCGAAGCGAACCCGGCCGGCAACAGCACATAGCAGAGGAGCAGACCGGCCAATCCGCTTCGACAAACGCAGGTGCCTGGCAGTGCATGCATTGCTGGACAATCTCCGGGGGGGTCGACCCGTGGAAAAAGGTGTCATGAACCGCGTAGCCACGGCACCCTTCGGGCCGCGTCCGATCGAAGGTTCTGATACCTCGTGATTCCCCGAGGGGCTCAAGGGAAGAGTCTAATGCACGAACCGGCCGAAATCAACCGTCAGGATACGTCGAGTTCCATGTCGCTGATCGAGGCGTCTCGTTCGTGGGAAGGGGTGTCAAGCAAACGGCTCCAGTCGGCGTCGGCGTTGGTCGTCGAGCCTTCCCGTTCGGCGTCGCGTTGACATTTGATGCAATACACGGCGTACGGCAGTGCTTGGAGTCGAGCCATGGGTATGTTGGTCCCACAGTTCTCGCAAACGCCGTAGTGCCCTTCTCGCATGCGTTCGAGGGCGGTTTCCGTTCGGGCCAACTCTTGGCTTTCCACTTCGGCCAATTGAGAACTGATTTCGTCATGGACCGAATCGAGAGCCGCGTCGACCACGTCCCCCGACGATTGGTCCCTCAGTTCCTTGAGTGAACTAAGGTCGCCTGCGAGAACCCGACGCAGTGCGTCGCGTCGCTTGATCAAGACTTCGCGGAGATTCAGGATCGCTTCTTTGCGGGACATCGCTTTCACCTTGGTGTCCGACCCTGGCTGCGCTGAAGGAACGCCCCCCTTCAGATAAGCCTATGACGAACCCTCTCTTCTTGGATTCTGTTCACGATTTACCGAACGATCAAAGCGACGGAAGACGGAAAGGGCAAGACTCCGTCGAATTGATCCGTTCACATCACCAACCAAACTATAGTGCGCGCCAACGAAACGTGGGGGAAAAAAACGCCGCGTGGTCGATTTCATTCACCAAGGTGTCTCGCAAGACTACAATTCCTGGTCTGCCAAGAACTTGCGGCACGCTCTCGCCTTACCTTAGCTTGTGCTTCCCGGCGAACAAACACCCTTCACGGCGGACACTTGCGCCGCGAGCAAACACTCAACAATTCAACCTGCACTCGGTCCCTACAACCGGTCCAGATTCCGCTATCCGATAATCGTCAAAACCGGCAAGGATATACAGCCGTTTTTGAGGATCTGTTGGGGAATCGGTTCGTGCCGGGCAACTCCGTTTTGACTCGCCATGGATCGTAAGGTAAATAGGCCAGAGGACTTAACGGCACCGTGTCCACTTGACCGACCAACCTAGGCCAGCCACGGCCGCCGTCCATTGGGTCCACGTCGCCTTGGCCCAAGGCAGACTAATCGAGAAGCCGCGCTGACCGGAGAACCGGTGACCACGGCTAATCATTGTCCATGCAAGTATCGATTACCCTCGCCCAACGTCTTCAGACGATAGGTGGACGACCATGATTCAAATCGGTGAAAACACCCTGTCCGATTCCCATGCCGCCAGTGACTCGGATGCCCGAAGCGGTTCACTGGCTTTGCGAATTCATGGAACCAGTCGTGACGGGCAAATCATCCAAGTGAAATCCCCGATGTGTTCCATCGGCTCCGACCGGCGATGCACGCTTCGACTCAATGCCTCCGGGATCCGTCCGGTTCATTGCCTCATCGTCCGGGGCCGTCGCGCAACCGTTGTTCGGCGTTGGGGCCCCGATACCCTGCTCAACGGTTCGACGTTTTCCGACGCAGAACTCATGCCAGGCGATCGACTCGGCATTGGACCCATTGAGATGGAAGTCGTACAGGCTAATGCATTGCCTACCCTTCCACAATCCCCTAAATCACAAGAAACGGAGAATTCTCCTGAGTCTGTCAATATCACCAAAGACCTAAACTTGGTCTATCGCCAGCGGGTAGAACGACTCACCGAGCAGCTTCGTCATGCTCAGGAGGAGATCGGGCAACTGCGACAACAGCTCAGCACATCCGCGGAGGAGGCCGAGCAAGGTCGGACTCAGCTGGCTGCCGAGCGAGAACGGTTCGGCAGCGAAGCCGGGCAAATCGAGGCTCGGAAGATGGCCCTGGAGCAGCAACGGGCCGATTGGACCCTCGAGCGGAACGAACAGGAAAAGACGCTTGCCGAACGCTGGGCTGAGGTCAACTCACGTGACAAGCAGTTGACTGCCCGAGCGGAGGAACTGAATCAGCTGCACCACCAAATCGATGACCAGCGGGCCACGCTCGAATCGAATCGTCCGCGGCGGGAAGCGAACGAGGTTAACCTGGACGAAGACCGCCACCAAATGGACGCTTATCGAGCCGAACTGGAGCGCCAACGATCCGAGTTCGAGCGGCGACAACAGCAGTGGACCGACGAGCGCCGCGTCCGCGAAGAAGCGTGGCAGACGGAGCGTCAGCAATTCGAATTGCAAAGAACGGAATTCGAACAAACACGACACGAATTAAAAACTCGACAGTCCGAAGAGGAAGAGACCGCAAAACAGTTGGAGACACAACGGTCGGAAATCGAAGCCTTGCGACAGCGATGTGACGCACAACAGGCCGAAACGGAGAGTCTGCGCCGTCAGTTGGAAAACCGGCAGTCGGAGTTGGAGGAGATGGGCCACGAGCTGAAAATCGAGCGTGATCAGCTTGCGAAAGACCGCGACGCGATCGAACGCGATCGGGCCGAAATCAGGGTTCCATCGGGTGATCGCGAGGCGGTCGACACGGAAAAGGACGAGCGGCGCGCCGCACAACAGGACGAGGTGCGGGCCGAACGGGAAGAGTTCGAGCATGAAAAACGACAATGGCAGGCCGAGGTCCAGACATGGCAGACACAGTGGGAAGAGGAACGTCGCCAGTTTGAGCAACAGCAAGAACGTTGGCTGGTCAAACACCAAGAGGTTGAGACTCGTCTGACCGACTGGCAGCATGAACTCGACGCCCGAGAGGCCCAACTGAAGAAAGAGCTTCCCGCGACGACCGGGCGGACCGAGCCGTCCCAAGCAAAGGCCTCCGCGCGAGCGCAAGCCGGTCCGGCGGTTGATCGGAATACACCGGATGAGGTCGATTCCTCGCCGTTGGTGCCCGACGAAGAGACGCTGTGCGAAACGCCTTCCGAGCGGAGCACCGGTGTAACCGCGGGGACGCCGCCGCACAATGCCCTAGAGCCGTCCGAAACGGAGGCGACGTCGAGCCTTCGGGAGTCGAAGGAGCGGAATCAAGCGGGAACGACCGGGGAAGACAATGATGAGTCGATCGACGAATACATGTCGCGACTGATGCAGCGGTTGAACTCGATGGCGGAAAGCCCGCCGGAGCCTCCCCCCTTGGTGCAATTGGAGAACCCGGCCGCGCTGAGCAGACAGGCCTATCTTGGAGCCAACCATCCGTTCCGGCAGAAAGCCGAACACGACGAGGCGACGAGCGAGGAGACGCAGGCCGCCGCCAAGCGGCCCACCACCAAACGTCGAACTCCGATTTTGGAAAGCATGAGCAGTCTGGCCGCCATGCGCGAGGTGGCCACGGCTTCGGCCACGTCGGCGATTTCCGTCCACACTCGAAACGAACTACGAAAGAAGATCCGCAGTAGACTAATTCTGTCGTTGGCGGCATTGACCTTGGGTGTGACTCTCATCGTGACTTCCTCGATATGGAAGAACTCGGGTTCGAATCTCTACATCGGCCTGATTGCCGTTTTTGTGGCGTTGCTCTGGATCATACAATACGCCTTGCTCACTGGCCGCCTGATCTTCAGCCAGTCAAAAGGACTGAGTTGGAACAAGGATTACGCGGAAGAAATGGCAAAAGAAGCGGCAAGAGACACGGCTGACGCGTCCGAGAACGGCGGGGAAACAGCCGCGAAGGAGACGCAACCTTCCGATCCGAACATGCGGCAGGAGAGCGAAAGCACCGAGAAGCGTACCGACGAAACCGCTTCCTGACGGGGGCGGTTCGTCCAACGAGAACCAATGTGGCGCCGCAGTTTTCCCCAGATGCATCCCCTGGGGACTTGGCTTTCCCTCTTCTTACCACTCGAAGCGACCGATCTGTTCATAGACGGCCTTGATGTTCCGCGGCGACATGGCGTTCGGGTTATAGAAGACGATTCCCGCCAGATTCTCTCCCGGGTAGTCCAACACCCAGTCAATTTTCTCGGCAATACTCTTGGGAGTCTGAACCCAGAGGGGATAGTTGGAGGGGCGGATATCCCGGGCGGAAAAGTGCAGCACGCAGCGGTTCGGCTCCATGTGGCGCAGCGACCTATGGAACTTCTCCTTGGTAATGGGGAAATGGAACGTGTGGGGCAGCAGGTAATTGATGCCGCAATCGCGTAGCCGTTTCGGATCGTGTCCCTGGTCGTTCGTGCATCGCGAGTGCAGCCACACGTCCAGGCCCGGCCGAATGCTCCGAATATGACTCACGTAGCGTGTCAGCAGCGCGCTGATCCGCCGCTTCGACCATGTGTCGCGCTCGTCGTCGGAGGCCTCCAACAGAGACTTGCCGGTTTCCCGGCGGTACTTCTCCCGGGTCGCCGGGCAGAAGCAATCGTGCGAACACATGTTCTCGAAACCGTAGCTCGTGACATTCGGGTCGGAGTAGTACGTCAACAGGTCGGTCACTTCGTCGATGATCAGTCGCCATGTTCCCGACGCGTCGGAACAGTAGAACCACGGCCGTGTCGCGCGCGGCCGGCTTGGGCGAGGACGCCGTTCCAAGAGACCCGCGTCCGGATAGCTCTGGCGGACCTTCTCCGGATTCCAAATGCAACAGTTCATGAACAACTGGACTTCGATGCCCCGCTCGGCCGCCGACGCGATCACCTCGCGGATGTATTCCGTCTCCGGCCGGCCGTTGATCGCCGTGGAATCCCAGAGCGGCCGCAGCTTGGGGTTTGTCACCGGCCAGCAGTAACCATCGTGCTTGGGGTCGAAGTGGGCAAAGCTCAGCATTTGCAGGCTTAGCAAGTTCATGCGATGCCGGGCCATGGCGTCCAGAAGACGCATCATGTCGTCGCGGCTCAGCCCGCCCGGCGTCGTCGTCTGATAGGTGAGACCCACTTGCCAGCCGACATACTTCAGACGTCGCGACGGAGCCGCGGGGGCCGGTTCGGTTTCGGTCGCCCGAGCCGGGTCGAAACAAAGCCGATCGGCAGCCAGCGCGGCTAGCGCCCCGCGCGACGCGGTCGTGAGAAAGTCGCGGCGAGTGAGATTGGGCATCGGTCTTTCCAAGAATCGAAGGGGACGTCTTGCTCAGGACGCGTTGGTGAGATGCCGGTGGAACTTGGTGGAGTCGCTCTCCGCCGGGCGTGGCTCGGGTTGACGTCAATGCGGCCGGAACTCCTCGCCGATGCCGTCCACGAAAAACTCGACTCGCCCGCAATTCGGGCAACAATACACGTCGAACCGCTCCTTGTTGACGAACAACTCGCCCAGGTCGCCAAGCACGCCCCATCGTTTCCCTTCGTGGAACGCCTTGGTGCCGATATAGTCCAGCATGCAGCGACAGCGCGGGCACGAGAGCGGGTGGTTCTCGGCTGCCTGATCGGTGGTCGCGCGAGTCTCCGATGGGGCCTCGCTCTGTTCGGAAAATGCGTTGTCAACGCCACGAAAATCAGGGTCTTCGACGCCCTCTTTCGACGTGCCGCACCTCCAGCAGACGTTGAAAGCGTCTTCGATTTGTTCCCGACACTTGACACACTGCCACATAGCAACCTCCACGCCGCGGTCCGCTCGTCAGAACCCTCGCGCTGCCCGCGACTGTCTGACCGCATCACCTCCCCCGCTATGACTTGTCC
>JAFGIR010000226.1 GCA_016929515.1 Pirellulales bacterium
CTTTCGCTCCGCGAAAGTTGCGGTCAATCCACGCTACTTTCGCGGAGCGAAAGGCGACAGAACGTCTTCCGCAACAGAAACTAATTATGCGAGTGTGGCAAGGGGCAATCAAAATCCATGGCGTGCAGGAAAGGCAGGTCGGAGTGACTTCGCGACGTTTTGTCTTGCTACTCTTGGCGTCCATCTGCGTGGCCGGCGTGGTCCAGGCCGAGAGCCCTATCGACCAGCAGGTTCTTTGGAAAAGCGGCAAAGACGGATATCATACCTATCGCATACCTGCTTTTGCCGTGACAACCAAGGGCACGGTTCTTGCATTCTGCGAAGGCCGGAAGTCGGGCCGCGGCGACTCGGGGAACATCGATCTGCTGGTCAAACGCTCCACGGATAATGGGAACACCTGGTCGAGACAGAAAGTCATTTGGGACGACCGCGGAAACACGTGCGGGAACCCCTGCCCCGTGGTGGATGCACAGACGGGAACCGTGTGGCTGCTGGCCACATGGAACCGGGGCGAGGACCGACACCGCGAAATGCTCGCCGAGCGAAGCAAGGACACAAGACGTGTCTTTGTCATGTCGTCGACCGACGACGGACTGACTTGGTCGAAGCCCAAAGAAATTACGGCCGACGTCAAAAAACCGAACTGGACATGGTATGCCACGGGCCCGGGAAGCGGTATTCAGATTGAACAGGGCCCGCACGCCGGGCGGATGGTTCTGGCCTGCGATCATGTCGAGGCTCGGACCGAGCGCCATTATTCCCACGTTGTCTACAGCGACGACCACGGCAAGACATGGAAGCTGGGCGGGCGCACGCCGAGCGATCAGGTGAATGAATGCGAAGTGGCCGAGCTTGCCGACGGCCGGCTCTTGCTAAACATGCGAAACTACAACCGGTCGAAGAAAAGACGTCAGACGGCATTCAGCAGGGACGGCGGCATCACCTGGGAGGACCAGGGTTTCGACGACGCGCTGATCGAGCCGATTTGCCAAGCCAGCCTCCAACGATATTCGCAATTCGGCAAGAACAAGAGGAGCGTTCTTCTCTTCTCGAATCCCGCAAGCACCGCCGATCGCGTTAACATGACGGTTCGCGCCAGCTTCGACGGCGGCCGGACATGGCCGCGAGAACGCACGCTTCACGCCGGCCCGAGCGCCTATTCCGACCTTGCGGTATTGGCGGACGGGAGAGCGGCCTGTCTGTACGAGCGCGGCGAGAAGGACCGTTATGAAGAGATCGCCCTGGCACGGTTCACGCTGAAGGATCTTCCAAAGGCCAAGTAGTACACGCTTGCGCGCAACGAGCAGAGCGGTTGTCGTTGATGCGCGCGGACACACATTCGTGGTGGTGGCTGTCGGCGTGGCACTCCGCCGGCATCATCCGATGGGACGTTTCCTTGTCACAGGGGGCCGCTCGCTCACGGTTCGGCCTTGGCGTACTCGGCCCGGAGCGTTTCAACCTCTTCGAACAGCGCGCCGACCTGTTCGTCGGTGACCTGGTCGTCCATGTTGATGCAGCAGACGCCCGTCAGATAGGGATTGCCCGACGCGTGGACGAGCGAGCGGACGGTCCGGCGGATGTCGTCGGGCGATTGCGAGACGATTTGAACGGGGCTGTAGCGAAGGTTCAGAAACGTGTTGGGCAAGTGCTTTCGCAACAGCGCGACGTCGCCGCCCGAGCCGACGTCGAGAAAATCGAGATGCGGCAGCCTGGCGAACGATTCGGCGTAGCGGTGCGGGTCCTCGCCGCAATAGTGGATGCCGAATGGGCGGTGCCGGCGGCTCCACGCCGCGTCGAACGGCATCAGAAATCGCTGGTAGTTCTCCGTCGAAATCATCACGTGCGAGCACTCGCTATGAAGGAAGATGGGTTGCGGGATGTTCCGCACGTTGCGATTGACGCTGATCGACGTCGAGCCGGTCTCGCGGGCAATCCGGTCGGTGAATTGCCCAACGACCGCGGCGATGTCCGCGAAAAAACGATCAACCGCCTCGGGCTTGTCGACCATGTCCATGAAAAGCGTTTGTCCGCGGAGATCGAGCGCGATGTTGAGAATCCCGGCGAAGTTGACGTCGCCCAGCAGCGCGCCGTGGTGGGTTTTCAATCGGTCGAGCAGCTCGGTGAAACGTCGATAGGCCGGACTCTGGAAGGCCGCCTCGGGCGAGACGGTCAAGTCGGGCAGATTCGCCGGAATTACCTGGGGCGCGGCGTCGGCCTGGTAGTCGACCCGGCAGCCGAGCATCTCGGAAATCAAGTAGCCGGCGGCCAGATGGACAGGCCCGACCAGCGGCAGATCCCGGTCGCGGTCGGCGCCGAGCCCAAAACGCCCCCAGCGCTCGTAGAGGGCTTTTTCCATCTTGCGTTCGGCCTCGACCCGCCGGGCCGGATGGAAGAAGAAATCCTCGTCGAGCGAGATGCCCTCGTGACGATGCCACCAGGCCGGACCCAACACGATGTCGACCGGGAGCATCTCGTTTTGCAGCAGCTTGTTTCTCGGATAGTCCATGAGTTGGTACCTTGGGAACCAATATAGCACAACGCTATCGGCGCAGACCAATGGCGCGACAAACGATCCAATCGCGGATTCGATCGGGAACCAGCGGAAGCAGGCGAATCGACAGCCGCGCCGACAGCCCGAGGGGGTAGCGCGTCCTCGGGCGGCGAGCCGTCAGGGCGTGGACGACCGCGTCGACGACGCGGTCGACGGGCATGGCGGCGGTGGCGAATTCATCGGCCACTTGTTCGAAAGTCTCGATTTCCTCGCCGTAGAACCGCATCATCTCGGGCGAGAGCGTGTCGGCCAGTCGGCGGGCGCTGGTCTTGGCTTTGTCCCAGATGGGCGTGACGACGCTGCCCGGCTCGATGATTGAGACGGCAATCTTCCATCGCCGCAGCTCGACGCGAAGGGCGTCGGTGACGGCTTCGAGAGCGAACTTCGAGGCGGCGTAGGGCCCCATGTAGGGCGACGCGACGCGGCCGCTGACCGAGCCCATCATCACGATCCGCCCGGCCGAGCGCCGCAGCAGCGGCAACATGGCCTGGGTGACCGCGATCTGTCCGAGCACATTCACTTCCAACTGGCGGCGAAGGTCGTCGATGGGCACGGCTTCCAACGGTCCAAGGACGCCGATTCCCGCATTGTTTACCAGCCCGTCGAGACCGTTGTCGCCAAGTGTTTCGGCGATCTGCTCGGCCGCGGCGTCTATTTGGGCCGAATCGGTGACGTCGATCCACAGTGGAACGAACCGCGACGACGCTCGCTCGGCCAGGCGGCGCCCCGCTTCGTCATCGCGGATTCCGGCGAAGACCCGCCAGCCGAGACGGTCCAATGCCAACGCGCAGGCGGCGCCGATCCCCGTCGAGGCGCCGGTCACGAGCACCGCGCGGCCCGATCCGTTGCAAGGAGTTGACGTCTTACGTTGCATATCTGTATTCCTGTCTCGGGTGGACGATGCGGCGATTGTCGTGGATCACCCGGTCCGCGAACGAACGAAGACGAAATAGGCCACCATGACCAGGGCCAGCAGGACCATCAGCCCTCGAACGTCGCGATGTTGGCCGGCGGCCAGCTTGACCACGGGATAGGCGATCAGCCCCAGGGCCAGCCCGTCGGCAATCGAATAAGTGAACGGAATGCCGACGATGATCAAGAAGCTGGGGAGCGATTCGGCGTAGTTGTTCCATTCGATGTGCGTCGTATTACGGAGCATCATCGCGCCGACGACGATCAAAGCGGGCGCGGTGATGGGCGAATAATGGCCGACCATGCCGATCAGCGGGCTGAAGAACAACGCGGCCAGAAACAACACGGCCACGACGACGGCGGTCAATCCGGTGCGCCCCCCCTGCTCCACGCCGGCGGCGCTTTCGATGAAACTGGTCACCGTGCTCGTGCCCATGGCCGCCCCGGCGACCGTGCCCACGGCGTCGGACATCATGGCCTGGCGCATCCGAGGGAGTTTTCCATTTTTGATCAACCCAGCCTGCTCGCTTACGCCGATCAAGGTGCCGAGCGTGTCGAAGACATCCATGAAAAGGAAGACGAGAATGAAAGGCATCATCGGCCACGACAGGGCATGGACCAGGTCCATTTTCAGCAGCGTGGGCGCCATCGACGGCGGTGCCGAGACGACCCGGTACGTCGGCGCGAAGTCTCGCATCAGACGCGACTTGGTGACTATCTCGCTTTGTGACATGGCCTCCGGAGCATGGACCAAGGCGAATTGAAGCAAAACGGCGAAGAGCGTCGCGCCGAGAATTCCCCAGACGATCGCGCCGCGGACTCGCCGGGCAAAAAGCACGGCGGTCAGAAACAGCCCAAAGAAAAAGACAATCAAATCGGGCGACGCGAAATGTGGATCGATTCTGGGCGGAGCCGCGTCGGGGACGACGAGACCGGCGTTGCGCATTCCGATCAGCGCGATGAACAACCCGATGCCGATCGCAATGGCGTGGCGCATGCTCGGGCTGATCGCCTCGAAGACCATCCGCCGGATGCCAAAGAGCGTCAAGAGCATGAAGAGCAGGCCCGCGATGAAGACGACCCCCAAGGCAATTTGCCAAGGCGAGGTCGTCGCCGGATCGATCGACCCGTCCTCGGCTCCGACGGCGATCATCGCGGCGGCGGCCGGCAGGACGGAGAAGACGAAAAAGAAATTCTCGCCCATGCCGGGGGCCTGACCGATCGGATATCGAGCGTAGAGTCCCATGACGGCCGTGGCCAGCGCGGCCGAGAGGCACGTGGCGATCATCACGGAATGGAAATCGAGCCCCGTCGAGATCGAGGGCGTCAGCCCTTCGCCCGACAGAATGCCCGGCTGGAGGAAGATGATGTAGGCCATCGTCAGGAAAGTGGTCAGGCCGGCCAGCAGTTCGGTTCGGACGTTGGTGCCGTGCTCGCGGAGACGGAAGAATCGTTCGAGCATTTCGTTTGCCTTGCCGCTCGGGATGGGGAGGAATGGTCGATGGGCGTCGGACC
>JAFGIR010000227.1 GCA_016929515.1 Pirellulales bacterium
AAGAACTACGTCCCCGACGACTATGCTCCGCCCGAACTGAACGTCGCAATCGACGGCCCCAGCCCGATCGAGATCGAATACGACGTCCCCCTCGCAAAGAACAACTAGTGCGTCTCGGACGCGCCGCTCTCTTGCGGTTGGCTCTTGCTCCCGGGCATCCAGAACGCATGCCAACCGAGCAGTACCGCGCCGCAAACCAGCAGGCTGTCGGCAATGTTGAAGTTGGGCCAGTGCCAAGGCCCGATCATGACGAGGATCCAGTCCCGAACGGCGTGGACCGGCTCGCCGACGGCGTGCAAATTCGTGGCGTAATTCCATTCCAGCCCCGGCAGACCAAATCGGTCGTAGAGATTGCCCAAGATGCCCGCGGTGACGCAGCCTAGCGCCACGGTCAGCAGCAAATCGCGCGCGGCGCCGGCCACGAACAGCCAGACCAACAGCGCGACTAGCGCGGCGCAAGAGAGCAGGGCGAACCAGTGCACCTGGCCTTGACCGATGCCGAACAAAGCGCCCTCGTTCAGGCTGGTCTGCCATCCGAAGACACCCTCCCAGATCCACGCAACTTGTCTCATGTGGGGATCGGGCATCCCCAGCTTGGCAAAAATCCAATTCTTGGTTGCCAGATCGGCAAGACAACCCACCGAGGCGATGGAAAAGAAGATCAGATATCGATTGGTGGGGACCGCCCTCATGGCGAAATACTCGGGTCCGTTGGTGGTTCACTGAAGTCAGTGGACGGCGGTGGCCGGACGAATGGGAGCCAGTCGCTCTAAACAAGACCACGGAAAACCGAAAGCCGTGCCGCGACCTCTTGCCACGCGAGCACTACCATTTCCGAAAGAACGTGTCTAGTCCAGTTCGCTGGCACACTTGACGCATGTCGTTGCGTAGGGCAGGGCATTGAGTCGGGCCTTGGGGATCCGGGCACCGCACATCTCACATTCGCCGTAGACACCCTCTTCGAGACGCTCCAGCGCGATCTCGATTCGACTAAGCGTGTCCTCATCGTTCTGCATGAGGTGGAGCGTGAATTCCTGCTCGAAGTTGTCCGTGCCCATGTCGGCCATGTGAATCGGCATGCTGGACAGATCGCCGTTGGCGTCCGACCGTCGTTTGTGCAAAGCCGCGTTGGCCATGTTGTTCACGTCCCCGCGAAGGCGCGCACGTAAAGCAAGAAGTCGTTCCCGGTAGACCTTCATGTCGTCCTTCTTCATAGCACCCATTTCTCCACGAGCGACATCAATCGGTTGGTGTTCCCCCGGTCGACGGTCTGTCGGGGGCTCCGAGACTTTCTATTGTAAATGTCACCAATCCTTATGTCAAATGCTACGCGGGATATGGCCCGAGAGTTCGCTTCCCGGGCAAAATGTAAAGGAAAATATGACCGTACGATGCGAATTCGACGAAACCATGCCCCCATTGGCCGTGCCCTGAAACAGGGGGGCCTCACCTTGATCCGATTGCGAGGTTATCCTAGAGTATTCATAGGCGTTTGACGAAGAACTTGATGCCGGGTGGGGTGATCCCGCCTTGGAGACTCAGTCCGTGCGAAAACCGCCCGGTCGTGGTGCGATTCACCCCGTGAACAGGCGGGCGTTGGCTGTCTGTTGAAAGACCCGTTTGTATATACCGGACACTCTGAAAATGAGTCCTAGCACAACGGTCAAGGTCTCGATTTTCGGTGCTCTGGGCCAACACCGATGCGACGGCCTGGCACACAGTTTCTTGATGAGCGATTAGCGTTTCATTAGAATGAACTCAAACGTCCGCCAGGCAGACGAATCGCTTGGCTTTTGCCTTCGCCGCCGTCGCGCAAAATGCGCCATCGAGAACCTTGCTTCGCGCAAAACCGCATGACCCACCGGGATTATTGATGATGAAAGAATCGGTCCACGCCTCGTCCAAAGGAGTCTCAACCATCGGTCCCACCGATCCGGCCTATCAACAGTGCATCATGCCCGACTGCGCGGCCACGTTTTCGGTCGACGAGACGTACGCCGCGTGCCCCAAGTGTGGCCACCTGCTCGATGTCCTCTACGATTGGGATCGGCTGAATGTGCCGCGCTCGCTCTCGGCGATTGAAGAGAGATGGGCCCGGCGCGACGACCCGCGATGTTTCAGCGGCGTCTGGCGATTTCATGATCTCCTGCCGTTTGCCCCGGCCGACAAAATCATCACCATCGGCGAAGGCCAAACACTCTTGCATCCATCGAACGCGGTGGGCCGCTACGTCGGCATGAAACCCGACCATCTGTTCCTGCAATACGAAGGCATGAACCCTTCCGGCAGTTTCAAAGACAACGGCATGTCGGCCGCCTTCACTCATGGAAAAATGATCGGCGCGACCCGAGCGGCCTGCGCCTCGACCGGCAACACGAGCGCCTCGCTCTCGTTGTATTGTTCGGTGACGGAGTTGATGAAGGCCGTCATTTTCGTCGGCTCTGGCAAGATCGCGGTCGGCAAGTTGTCGCAGGCGCTCGACTACGGGGCCCTGACCCTGCAAATCGCGGGCGATTTCGACGACGCCATGGCCCGCGTCCAAGATATCTCGCGCGAGTTGGGGATCTATCTGGTCAACAGCGTCAATCCTTTCCGGCTCGAAGGCCAGAAGACGATCATGTTTCGCGTGCTCGAAGCCCTCCGCTGGCAGGTCCCCGACTGGATCGTCGTCCCGGGCGGCAACCTGGGCAATTCGAGTTCGTTCGGCAAGGCTTTCTTCGAATTGAAGCAACTCGGGCTGATCGACCGGATGCCTCGTCTGGCCGTGATCAACGCGACCGGGGCGAAAACGCTCTACGAGCTTTACGAAAACCAAGGGCTCCGCTGGAACGACGGCCACCCCGATCTGGCGACCGTCGACGCCTATAGCCAGAAAATGAACGCCGAGGGCCTTCGCGCCTCGACCATCGCCAGCGCGATCGAAATCAACCGGCCCGTCAATCTCTTGAAATGCATCCGCGCGTTGGAGTGGATGGACGGCGTCGTGCGGCACCTGAGCGACCAGGCCATCCTCGACGCCAAGGCCCAGGTGGGGGCCGGCGGGATGGGCTGCGAACCGGCCAGCGCCGCCAGCGTCGCCGGCGCGAAATTGCTCGTCGCCGAGGGCGTCATTTCGCCCGACGAGCGGGTCGTCTGCATCCTGACCGGCCATCAGCTCAAGGATCCCGGGGCGACGGTCGCCTATCACAGCACCGACCAAAAGCACTTCGAAAAGGTTCTCGGCAGCCGGGGTGTCCGCCGGGCGGCGTTCGCCAATCGGGCCGTGGCCGTCTCGAACGACGTCGACGAAATCATCAAAGCCATTCGGCTCTACAGTTGACGCGGCGGCTCCTTGCCGGGACAATGCTCCATGGCGCCCGTGGTGCCCAAGAAGTAGACGACCGTCCTCACCGCGCTTTGGGAGTGAACGCATGAATCCCGTTCGTATCGCCATCAACGGAGCCGCGGGCCGGATGGGCCAGCGTCTGATCGCTTTGTCCAACGCCGACGACCAGCTCGAACTCGCGGCCGCCGTCGACGTGGCCAACCACCCGCGACTCGGGGACGACGCGGGCCAAATCGCCGGCGTGGGCCCGCTGGGCGTGAAGTTGTCGGACACGCTGACGGCCGCGCCCGACGTCGTGATCGATTTCTCGCTGCCCGAAGCGGCCGGTAATACCGTCGCTTGCTGCCTTGAGAACGCGG
>JAFGIR010000228.1 GCA_016929515.1 Pirellulales bacterium
GATTTCATCGACGGCGGGTTCACCGTCGACGACATGATTGCGACCTCGCGGCTTCTGGAACAAGCCGCCGTCGACGCCATCGAGATGAGCGGCGGCACGGTCGCCGAGGCGAGCCGTTACAGTGCCTGCCGAACCGACGTGGTCCAGCGGCCCGACGACGAAGCTTACTACCGCGAGGCGGCGCGGCGATTCAAGGAGGCGGTCGGCGTACCGCTGATCCTGGTCGGCGGCATCCGGTCGTTCGAGGCGGCCGAGGCGCTCGTCGAAAGCGGTCTGGCCGACGCCGTTTCGCTTTGCCGGCCGTTGATCGCCGAGCCGGGCCTGGTTGCCCGATGGAAGGCAGGCGACCACGAGCCCGCCCAGTGCACATCGTGCAATCAGTGTTTCGAGCCGGCCACGGCAGGCGAAGGCATTCGATGCGTAGTGGAATGAGCATTTAACCCAGCCGATCGTATGATTGATCGGCATTCACGATGGTGATATATTGATTTCTCTGGCGTTGCTAGACTTCTGTTCTAGATACTCGGGATCGTATCAGGCCCATTGAAATGGTGGACCGCGGTTCGCGATGCGCTGCGGCCACACCTCTTCTCAGTTGCGAAAGGGACGGCTGCCATGAAAACCCGATCCATCCTCTTGGCGTTGTTGTTCGTGAGTTGGTTCAGTTTGTTCGGCGCTCCACTCGAAGCTCAGGCTGGGATCACGGTGGACCTGACCGATCGCACGTTTGGTGAATTGTACAATGTCAGCCTCGCCATTCGCTCGACCTCTCCGATTACGGCGATAGGCAACGTTGCCCTTGACGGGCCTGTTCATCAGGTTAGTAATCAGACCGTTTTCGCCGAGCAGTGCGGATCCTTCGAGGTCTCTGATACGCATTTGCTTTTCAGCAGCAGTCAACTTGCCTCGTTCGCCTCGATTGTCGAGAGCAACGACTACTCCAATCCGGTTGGTGTTTCATCGTATGCCGGCATGGGCACATTCGGACAATCGGATGACACCATGATGCGGTTCAAGAGTCAGTATCAGCAGACCGATCTCAGTTTCCTTCGGCTGGTTACTACCCCGGAGAACTTCGCGAATGTATTTCTTGCTTTGACCGTGGAGACGACCGACGAGACGCTTCAAATTCGCGTTTCTCCTTGGCCGATCGAGGGCACGTGTGGCTACTACTGTCCGGTTTCTTATGACTTTGGAAACGTGCGAGTAGGCACGACGGCAAGCAAGCCCACAAACATCGGACAGGCGGGAGTGTGTTTCTGCGTGTACGACGGCAGTATGCTTGAGAACGTCGTCGCTCCCTTTTCACGAAACGCCTCGTCCGTATATTTCTCGCCTCACGCCCAAGGCTCAGCCTCCCTGGAGGCAGCCATGGTTGGCCTAGGCGGAGGGTGGCCGTGGACGGCCCCCACTCCGATTCCAATGACCGGTTCCGGCGTTGGCCCCGTGTTCGACGCCTCGCAGACGCCTGGCAGCACCCTTGAGTTTGGCGACGCAGCCGTTGACTCCTTCCTCGACGTATTGCTCGATGTGAGCAACATCACGGATGACGGAGATTTGGGTGATCTGACCAGGCTGACCGTCTCGGCTGAAATCACGGGCGACGCCGCCGGTGCCTTCGAGGTGATCAGCCAGGATTTGCTCGAATTGCTCGCGGGCCAGACGGACTCGCTGCGGCTGCGGTTCAACGCGGCCGGCCTGGCGCCGGGGAACTACCTCGCCCAACTCGTCCTCGGCACGGACGTCGGCGCGGCCTGTGGAGCGACCGGTCAGGGCGCGGTCTACTGCTTCGACCTGAGCGGAACCGTCGTGCCCGAGCCTTCGACGCTGGTCGCGGTATTGGGCCTGTTGGCCTTTGGTGTGTTCCGTTTCACGCGACGAACGAAGTCGTAGGGCGGGCGCCGCGCGGCGCGAATCACTCGCCGCGGCCCAGCAACCGATCGACCGCGCGGCCGATATCCGGCTCGCGCATGAGGCTCTCGCCGACGAGCATGGCGTCAACGCCCGATTCCTGAAGTCGCAAGACATCGGCCCGGCCGCCGATGCCGCTTTCGCCGACCACCAGCCGGTCGACCGGAATCTGACGCCGCAGACGGATCGTGTGATCCAGGTCGACTTCAAAAGTCCGCAGATCGCGGTTGTTCACGCCGATCAACCGCGCGCCGGCGCGAAGCACTCGCGGCAGGTTGCCCGGCTCGTAAAGCTCGACCAGCGGCGTCATGCCCAACTCGACCACCGCGTCGTGCAACGTTTTGAGCGTGCCGTCGTCGAGACATTCGGCGATGAGCAACACGGCGTCGGCGCCGGCCGCTCGGGCCTCGATGATCTGGTAGCGATCGAGCACGAAATCCTTCCGCAGCAAGGGCACGTCGACGGCCGCGCGGATTTCGCGGAGATAATCGAGGTCGCCTTGGAAGTAGGTCTTGTCGGTCAGCACGCTCAAGCAACTGGCGCCGTGGAGCTGGTAGATCTTGGCGATTTCGACCGGGTCGAAATGCTCGCGGATGACGCCCTTCGAGGGACTGGCCTTTTTCACCTCGGCGATCAGGCGGATGGGCGGCGCGTCGGCCAGCGCGGCCAGAAAATCACGGACCGGCGGCGCGTCGGCCAGCCGCTCGCGCAAAGCGTCTTCGGGCACGGCCGCCTTGGCCTGCTGGATTTCGACTCGCTTCGTGGCGACGATCTTGTCGAGAATGGTCGGCATGGCCGCTCGCTGGTTACGCTTTTAATTCACCACGGAGGACGCGGAGGAACACGGAGGTGAACTGCGAGACGCCGAGTTCACGTTCTTCCGTCAAATTGTCAGACAGTTTATCAGGACTCTGGCGATTCAGAAAATCCCTTGCTTCTCCGTGTCTCCGTGGTGAAAACGAATCGCGGTTCCGGTGGGCGGTGCCCACCCTACGTTAGTGCTTGAAATGTCGCCGGCCGGTGAAGACCATGGACAGGCCGTGTTGGTTGCAGGCTTCAATCACTTCGTCGTCCTTGCGGGAGCCGCCGGGCTGGATCACGGCGGCGATGCCCACGGCGGCTGCCCGCTCGATCGAGTCGGGGAAGGGGAAGAAGGCGTCGGA
>JAFGIR010000028.1 GCA_016929515.1 Pirellulales bacterium
GCAAGGACGCGGCGCTTCGCGATCTGCCGCCCGTGCTGCGACGCGGCCAACGGCGCGGTCGCGGCCGTCCTCCCAAATACGGCAAGCGAAAGAACTGAAGGAATTTCTCGACGAGCACCAGGTCAAGTACACAACGATCCGCCACAGCCAAGCGTTCACCGCCCAAGAGATTGCCCACAGCGTACACATTTCTGGAAAGGACATCGCGAAGACGGTCATCGTGAAGATCGACGGCCAATTGGCCATGGTCGTGTTGCCTGCCTCGGATCATGTGGTCTTTTCGTTTCTGAAGGACATCACCGGGGCGGACGACGTCGAGTTGGCCACGGAGCAGGAATTCGCGGATCGTTTTCCTTACTGCGAACCGGGGGCCATGCCTCCCTTTGGGAATCTGTTCGGCATGGACGTGTTTGTCTCGGATGGTCTCGCGGATAACGACGCCATCGCCTTCAATGCCGGCAACCACACCGAACTGATCCGAATGGCCTACAAGGATTTCGAACGGCTCGTCAGCCCCAAAGTCGTTCGCCTTTCGTACAGTAACTCCGGCTGGATTTAGTGATCGTTCCGACAACACGGCTAACGGGCCGGGCAAAAAGCGAGCATAATTGGGGATTAATAAAAGGGTCGGGAGTCTGTATTGTGCTGCCGAACAGGATTGGACTTATCCCCTTTTTTCTCCCAGGGGCCCGGCACCCAATAGACGGTTTCTTTGTTTGACTCACCGTTGTTTCCCGGAATTCCCGTCTACCAATTATCAAACCCGATCACGCCTTGTTCGGAGCCGAGCGGAATGGCCTTCGCGCCGACCACCTTTTCCGGATGCTCCATGACCGCGTCGAGCTGCATCAACGAATAGAGCAGAAACCCGACACCGTCGACCGCGCAGTAATAGGCTTTTGCCGGGTGGCCGCGAAATAGTCCTCGGTAATACAGTCGCGAGACGGCCTCGCGGGCCAAACGTCGGGCATGGTCCAAGTGGCGATGTTCGCCGGTCAACGCATAGAGATGGACCAACAGCGAGATGCTCCGGCCATATTTGTCGGCATACGTTCCATAGCGGCTGAATTGCTTCGCATAGCCGGCGTAATAGGCGTCTTCGACCAAACAGCCTTTCGACGGCGGCGACCGGCGGATCCAATCGGCCCACTTGAGCGCCACATCGAGCATTTCCGGGTCCTTGGTCAACTGATAGGCATAGGCGTATGTCTGCGCCGACGCGATCGGATGCTCATAGCCCAGCGGATACGGTTCCCACAGATCGACATAGCCTCGCGCTTCGAGCATGCCATAATCTCCGATCGACCGGGGACCGAGTTCCGGCGTGCCGTCCAAGCGGAGCGAGCCGTAAAACTTGCCCGTCGCCTGGTCGAACCCATGGCGGGCGTAGGCTTTCAGATAGACAATCGCCTGATCGCGAAACGTCTCCTCGCCGGTCGTTTCGTAGCTCTTCAGCAAATAGTAGCAGAGCATGGCCGGCACCGACGTGTCGGAGTGTTGGCCGTCGAAGCGGTCGCGGCCGGTGCCGGACTGGCCAGGCACGAGGTTCGTTTCCGGGTCGCGGTTTTTCCAATGATGGTCGGCGACGAGCAAGGCCTGGTTCAATCGGTCGGGGTCGCCTGTCTTCGCGTGCAGCCACGCCAGCGCGTAGATAAACTCGCCGCCCGACATCGGAAAGCTCCGGCCGCGCCGATTGTTGCCGTGGCGGTTGTGTTCGCCGGTCTCCTTGTTGACAACGTGCCACCGCCAAATGGCGTCGATTTCTTTTTGCGTCGCTTTCGGATCGACCGCCCACATCCGATCCCAGCACGGCCGATTGACGTGGATTTCGTGGTGGTTTGCCTTGTTCGTTTTACGTGCTTCCGTATCGACGTCGCAATGTCGATGCCATCCCCACCAGAAAAAACCCTTGGAACAGACTATCGACGTGGCCGCGCGAAGATTTGAATCGGCGAAACGCGCGTACTTCGGATCGCCCGACCGCTCCGACAGAAGATGGAAAACATCGAGCGTCGATTGGTCCATCAGCCATTCACAACCCCGCAGCCGGCTCAGCCGACTTTGGCAAGGCGCGATGCGCCATGGGCCCGGCTCGCTCGGCGGCGAGTCGGGCGCCGCTCGCGTCCGAACATCCAACGTGGTCACCAGAAGCGGCTGATGCACCTGGCCGTAACGGTCGGTTCCATAACGCATCAAGTTGTCGAGACACTTTTGCACGTAGTAGCGATAGGGCCGCTTCTCGACGTCCGATTCTCGCAACCCGCTGTCGAGCACCACCGGCTCGGACCGCTTTCTTGCCGGAGTCGGCGGCAGTCGCTTCGCGGCGTCCACCGGCAACGTGAAACAAAAAAGCAACAGCAACATGGCAGACAACACGGCGCGAAATGTGGAGAACATGGCGTCTCCTCCAAGGCGGGATTTCAAGGGGGGAGGGAACTAAGGTAGGTGGGGGCGGTGGGGTGAGACGAACACTGCCGCGCGCTGCAACAATGAATGCCACACGTCCTTATTGTCTCGCATTCCACCGGCCCAGTCAATCGACATTTTCCGGAAGAGGCACACCATGATAGGCTACGGACTGGAATCATGCCTGTCCGCAATGGCGCGACTGTCGAGAAGCGATTTGTGTTTGGAACCCATCCCCTTCTGCCCTAGACGAACAAGGCCAATGACGGGCCGGCCCACGAACAGATCCTTGGGCGAGACTGGCCGAATGAGTATAATGTTCATTCAGACGCCCGGCGGCTGGCCGGCACCGGCTCTGCCACCGTTTGGGCGGTTCGTGGCAAAATACACTACGAAATAATGCACGGCGAAAAGAGGAACGTCGGGTGATCGCTCCATTACAACAGTTCTTGAGCTTTCTGGCGACGGTGGGTGGCATTCTGCTCTGGATGAGTCTTATTTGGTATTTCAGAGGCATCGACGTCGAGTTCAATACGCCGTTGGCGGTCGGCGGGTTGATCCTCATGTCACCGGTGATTGTCATGCTCGCGTGGTTTGGAATCGTTGGCGCGTGCCCCATCGCACGGAAGAAGTTCCTGCCGACGCTGCGAGATTTTTGCATCATCCAGATGATGGGCGAGAAGGTCGAACCCGGCTACCATGTTTTGTGGTTCGCGGTGTTGTTGCCGGAGCACGGGTCGCGGCACGAACTGCGACGCAGGAAACGCTGGCTGGCTCGCGTGGTCTCCGTGTTCAGCGCGAGTTGCCCGGGAGCAACGGAAGGCAAGCCCATCGTCGAGCGTCGAATGAACGTCAGGCCACCGTTTCGTTGGTGGGTCATGGAGGTTCTCGTTTCGAAGGAAGCGGTCTCGGAAAGCGATTTGAAGGAAATGGGGGTTTGCGTTGCAAGCGGCGCGGAAGTCTCGGCGAAGGACATGCGGATTATTCGGAAGAACTTCCGATAGGGGCGGGCCTCGGCCGGTGTCATTGAGCGACGTTCCACCGGGCAGCACATGAAATTCAGTCATTGCGCAGCTACGACGAGATCGGTCATCCGCATAAAATGGAAACCAGCGGCACCCGCTTTGCCAGTGTTTGGACAACTCGTCGTGAAAAACACTGGCGGAGCCAGTGGCACACGAGCGTAGGTCAACGTTGAATATAAAAACGTCCATAATAGCTCGTGCCTTCCCCGATCCCGCCAAGCATCGGATAAATCAGAAAGCGAAGTGATCCATGAAAAAATGGTGCTTACTCACGGTTCTTGCAATGGCCCTGTCGGGCGATGGTTCCATGCTCCATGCCGCGGTGAACGAGGGCGGCTCGAAGGCAACCGCTTCCAACGAAGATCGAACGCTCAAACCGAAAGACACCGGTTATCGAGGCATCTGGTATACGTTGGGTCAATACACGTCCGATCTCCAAAAAAAGAAGCAACCCTGGACCAGTTACTGGCCGTATGGCGACAAGAATTGCGGCGGCCTTGGCACGGGCTTCGTCAAACACGTCCCGATCGCGGTCTACGCGCCTGAAGTGAAGAAGACGTTTTTCTGCTACGGCGGCTCGAAGAACGGTGAGCTGCATCTCTACAACATGATATCGTATTACGATCATGAAAAAGACCGCGTTCCTCGCCCGACGATCATCCACGACAAGCAAGACGTCGACGACCCCCATGATGATTCGTCTCTGGCGATCGACGAGGCGGGACATATCTGGGTCTACGTCGCCGGCCGAGCGCGCAAGCGACCAGGCTTCGTTTATCGAAGCGTCAAACCGTACAACATTGAACGTTTCGAGCTGATTTCGGAAGAAGAGATGTGCTACCCTCAACCATTTCCGATCAAGGGCAAGGGCACCTTCGAGTTTTCTACCCAGTATAAAAAAATCACCGAGCACAGCAACCGTCGGGTGCTTTACTGGAGATTCCGCGATTCCAGCGGAACTTGCAGCGAGGGGCGGGAACTTTCCAGAATGGAAAGGGAGGGGCAATATCAAACGTCGTTCGAGAAAGACGGGCGCGTCGTCACGATGTTCAACCGCCACCCGAACGGAAGCGTCGACAAGCGAACCGATCTCTACTACCTGGAAACGCGCGACTTGGGCAACTCGTGGCAGACCGCCGACGGCGCGACCGTCAAGACGCCGCTGACCAAGATAGACAACCCGGCCCGCGTGAAGGCCTATTCCGAGGAAAATCGGATGGTCTATCTCAACAGCATCACGTTGGACAACGACGGCAACCCGGTCGCGCTGGTGGTCACTTCCTCCGACCACAAGCCCGGCCCACAGGGCGACCCGCGCACTTGGGAGGTGCTCCACCACAAACATGGCAAGTGGAACATCTCCAAAGTGACCAATTCGACGAACAACTACGACACGGGCCCGATCTGGGTCGACTCGGACGGCACGTGGCGGATCATCGGTCCGACGGAGCCCGGCCCGCAACGCTGGGGGCCCGGCGGCGAAGTCGCCGCGTGGATCAGCAAGGATGAAGGAAAAACTTGGACCAAGACGCGCCAGGTCACGAAGAACAGTCGGCGAAACCACACCTATGTCCGCAAGGTGTTCGGGGCCGAACCCGACTCGCCGTTTTTCGCCCTTTGGGCCGACGGCAATACGGACGAGAAGTCCCCTTCGTATCTCTATTTCGCCAACCGCGAAGGCACGGTCGTTCGACGGCTTCCTTATGACATGGAAGGTGATTTCGCGACGCCCGATGTGGTGAAATGAGGTTCACGAACGGGCAGGAAAACATTCGAGACAAGGGGCTATAGCCGGCGTCTGGGCGACACCTTCGTTCTTCCACGCTCCAACGGCGTCACGCCGCGCGCCGCCGAGGAGCCAGGCTGGCCCGTCGCTGGGCGCATCGCGCTTCGTCCATGAACCGGCGGTTTTTGACCACCCGATTGCCCACGTCCCAAACCGAGCCCTGCCGGGTGAAGGTCGACAGGCAGTCGATCAGCAAGGGCGAGCCCCATTTGATCCACTCCTGGCCAATGCACCGCAGGCCGGCGGCCTCGGCCCATTTGCGGCAAGCGTCGATGCAGGCCTGGCTCAGATCCACCGCGATCAGCGACTCGCAATCGTTCTTGAGAAACTGCGTCCATCGGCCGAAGCCGGGGTCAAGATCAATTCACATGCGAAAAAATTCAAGGGAAATCAGAGGGGTTGTGTTCTTGACCAATCGGGCGATGTTTCGCCGCGCGTGACATGCGGGGTGTGCCGCAGACCGAAGTGGAGCCAGAGGCGTCGCGCGCGGGCGCCTTCGATTGATTGGCGGGACACATCTCGGCGCAAGACTGCTTGGGGAAGTCCCGCCGGGTGTTGAATCGGAGCGGCAGCCCTGCTCGCCGGAGAACGTCGGCCGAGAGATAATCGGCAAGCAGTGCGACCCCCGTCTCGGACATCGACGTTTTTCGAGGCAGCCGGTGGCACGCCAGACGCGACCACGTGGAGGCAAGGGCACCCAGTGGTGATTTGCAGCGGTCACGTTTTCCGGATAGAATAGTGTCCAAGTTGGAGGCCATGAACCTCCCTGTACCGGTTGCCCATCACCCCCGTGGAAACCCGTCCGATGAAGCCCACCGCCATCCTGCTGTCCTTGACGCTTTTGCTGTCGGCGTCTTTCGCCAAGGGCGCTGAGCCCGTCACCGTTCAGGTCACGATCCAATCCGTCAACGCCGACGCTCGCCAAATCCTCGTTCGCTATGAAACGAGGAGCGGCCAGAAGACCATCAGCCTCGACGTGAGCCGCAAAGCCGAAATCACGATCAACGGCGAGAAAGCAACACTCGGGTTGCTTGCCGGAGGCTTGAAGGCGAAGGTCGATTACCACAAGGACTTGGCCATCGTCACGAAGATCGAGGCCACCGGCGCCATCAAGCTGATCGATCCCGTGATTCGCCTGAGTATTCAGGTCAACGAATTCGGAGACGTTGCCTTGTCTGCTTGCCGTACAAACAAGGCCGCGCCGGAGGATTTCGAGGGCACGGCTCTGGACGTTTCCGCAATGCCCGGCACCAAGGCGTGGAAAGGAACCGACGGGCAAGCTTGCTTGGTGCATGCCTTCGGCGACGGAACCGAAGTCAGCAACCTGGCTTGGGAAAGCACCAACGTCAGCATCGACCGAGGAGCAAAGTCGTTGGTCCTCAAGCCGCGAGACAAGACCAAGAAGGCACTGTCCCGGCTATCCTTCTTTCAACGTGTTCGCCTGCCGGTCACCATCGTTGTTGACATGGCCCAACATGACAGTGGCCCGCTTGCCGTCAAACTGATCGACATGACGGGCAAGTGGGGCACGCTCTACTGTGAGATCAACGCCAAGGAATCCAAAGTAGGGGAGAAACTGGGGGAACGGTTTTCCGTCAAGGCGCTGTGGGTAGAACGAGATGCCCCGAGGAAGCCAAAAATTACGGAGCTTTTGAACGTCGGGTCAACCGCGCTCGACGAACCGTCCGAGCAGAAGTTCCGGTTGCCCGTGCCCAATGCCAAGATCGATCAGCCGTTCGGAATCGAGTTGGCCAAGGCGTTCGACGACCGCCCGACAGCAATCACCCGGATCGAAGTGAGGGGACAGCTCATTCCCATGCTTGGAATCGGCTTGAAAGAGCAAGAAAATGCCGTCTTCGTGAAGCAGGTGTTTCCGCATGGTCTTGCCGACAGAGCAGGAATCAAGGAAGGCGATATACTCAGAAAAATCAACGGCCAACAACCACGGTCCGTCGCCGAAGCATTGGATTTGTTCGGCCAGGCACGATTCGGCCAGGAAGTCCGTATTCTCGTCGAGCGAGCGGGAAAGACGAAAACGCTTCGCGCGGGTGTCTTTGATTGATTGGCGGAACGAATCTGCCGTGGTGCTCCTTGCAAAAGCCGCTCGCGGTGTTGAATCAGGGCGGCGGTACTGCTTGCCGGAAACCATTGACCAAAAGATGACCGGCAAGCAGTCGGCGCTCAGACGTGTAGACCGGTCTCGATTTTCGACAAGCCACTATCGCGATTCGTTCGCTGTCTTCGGAAAGGGTGTTTTTTCTTGCTGGTAAAGCCACATTCTGGCCTGGAGCGACTTGGCCAGAGCCGACTTGTCTTGGCTTGTGGCCAGTTCGGCCGCTTCTCGGGCCGTCTCCGTGGCCTCGGCGAACTGCCCTGCCTCGGCGTAGGCAGCGGCCAGGGTGTCCAGAATCACGGGCTCTTTCCCGCCGGTGAGCGTCACGGCGCGGCGAGCCCAACGAATCGCTTCGGGGCCGTTGCGTTGGGAACCGTCGGAACTGGTTGCGAGGATCCAGGCCAAGTTGTTCAGCAGCGCCGCGTCGTCGGGACGTTCGCCGAGTGCCGCGCGCAGCTCGGCCAGTGTCGCGGGAACCCGTTTCGTCCGGGCCGAGTAGCGAGCCAGATTTTTGGCTGCCTGAGCGTACTCCGGTCGGATTGCCAGGGCTTGTCGAAAATGGAAAACGGCCTCGTCGATCTGGCCGCGCGCGGCCAGGGCCGCGCCAAGGTCATTGTGAAGCTCCGCGTCATTGGGTTGATGTTTCAGGGCTCGACGGAGACAATCGATGGCCGCGTCGGGCTCTCCGCGCCGCAAGAGAAGAGTGCCCAAGTTGCGGGAGGCCGCCGAGTAGTCGGGGTTGAGTTCCAGGGCCCGACGAAACTCGCCAATCGCCGCGTCGATCTCGCCCCGGCCCGCGAAACCCACGCCCAGGTTGCTATGAACTTCAGCGTTCTTGGGGTCGAGTTCCACCGACCGCTGCAAGTGGACGATTGCCGCTTCGGTCTCGCCGCGACGCATCAGGGCCACGCCCAGGCTGTTGCAAACCACGGCGTTGTCGGGGTCGAGTTCCAGGCACCGTCGAAAATGGACAATCGCCTCGTCGAGTCGGCCGAGATTTCTCAGGGCCACGCCCAGATTGTCGTGGGCCCGGGCGTTATCAGGACACTTCCGAACGGTGTCTTCCCAAATCGCGAGCCGGTCGCGGTAGTCGTGATTGCGGAGATAGGTCGCCGTGCCGAGAGCCGCCGCGATCAGCCCAACGAGGACACACGCCGCCACGCCGAGCACGGCCGGGCGCCGAGACGCTTGTCGTCCGGCCGCCAACTTCCGGCCGACCAGGTATCCGCCGATCACGCCCACCGTGGCCACGGCCGCCAACGGCAAGTACATCCGATGCTCGGCCACCGTTTGGGTCACGACGGGAACCACGCTCGTCGTCGGCGCGAGGACCGCCAGGAAGAACGTGCCCAAGAAGCCCAGCACGGGCCGCCGCCACAACGACCAGACGGTCAACGACACCAGCGCGACCACGGCGACTGCCTGCGGCCAGACGTCCCACGCGCTTTGCACCACCGCTGAGCCGTGGTCGATGCATAGACCGGTCGGCCAGAACGCCAGGCGGAGGTAGTGGACCAGCGCGCCACATTGCGTCAACGCGTAGTTCCACGGGCTCGTCGCCAGTCCGAAGCCGACCGTCGCGCCGCGCCCGGCCGAGTTAATCACCAGCGCGGCCAGCAAACCCCACGTAGCGGCCAGGCCCAGGTAAAGCCCTCGGCGCCGCTTGAGCGCCGCGGTGAACGTGCCTGCCAAGAACGTCCGGTCGTAGAGCAGCACCATCACCGGCGTCGAGGCCATCACTTCCTTGCTGGCCATGCCCAACACACAGACCGCCACGGCGGCCAGATACCATGCGACCGATCGCGCCGATTGGGAGCCGCGAATCGTGCAGTAGAGCGTCAGCAGGTAGAACAGCGAGACGAGCGACTCCGCCCGCTGGCTGACGTAGGTGACCGATTCGGTCTGCAACGGGTGAACGGCCCAAACCAGCGCGACCGAGCCGGCCAACACGGTGGCGTTTCGCGCGAGATGCTCGGGCATGGACGGGAGCGCGAGCGTCCGGCGGACCACGCCCAAGAGAACCAGCGCCGCCAGGACGTGAATCGCCAGGTTCACGGCATGGTAGCCGCGAACGTCGAGGCCGCCAATCGCGTAGTTCACGGCGAACGACAGATTGACCAGCGGCCGGCCGTCGACGGGGGCTCCGTTGTTCGGCGGCGATAGCGCGGAACCGATCGGCCAGAGCTGCCGGATGGTCGGATTCCTGGAGATGGCCTCGGCGTCGTCGAACAGAAACGGAACGCCCAGCGTGTTGCAATACGCCAACACCGTGGCCGCGACGATGAC
>JAFGIR010000229.1 GCA_016929515.1 Pirellulales bacterium
CAGTTTGCGGACTCTGAGCCACTGCTTCAATGCGCGGGCCGCGTAGGTTCCCACCGGCGACAATCGCTCGCGGCGACCTTTTCCCCGCACGCGGACCAACCCGGCCGCGAAATCCAAGTCGCCGTCGCACAGCCCCACCACCTCGCTCACCCGAAGACCGGCCGAGTAGCTCGTTTCCAGAATGGCCCGATCGCGCAGGCCCATCGGGCTGGCCGCGTCGGGAGCCTGGAGGAGCCGGCCCAGCTCGTCCGTCGAGAGAAAATGGGGAAGCGTCCGCGACCGCCGCGGATTGCGAAGCGGCTTGGCCGGGTTGCTCGTCGTCCAGCCCTCGCGCTGGCCGAAACGAAAGAAGCTCCGCAACGACGCCAGCCGCCGAGCAATCGTCGCCTTGGCATAGCCGGCCGCGTGCAATGCCGACACGTAGCCCCGCAAATCGCTCACGGTAATCGCGCCGGGCGAGGGCAGCGGGCCGCCGGACGATTCGCTCAGATACTCGACCAGCGCGTCGAGATCCTCGCCGTAGCTCTTGATCGTGAAGTCCGACGCGTTGCGCTCGGCGCGAAGATATTGCAGAAATCGAGCAATCGCGTTACGCATGGCCTCGATCGGCAACCCCCGATTGACTTCAGGCTCAACCGAAGAATTCGTCCTTGTCGGTGGCCAGCGGGATGTTGAAACGGCGCGTGGGGCAGACCTTCTTCGTTTCCTGGCGGATCTTCTGGCTCAAAACGGCCGCGTCGTACCAACTGAAGCTGAGTTCCGGATTCGAGGCATAGCGTCCCAACACGCGCAACGTCTCCGCGCGGCTCGAATCGTCATAGAGAAACACGTAACGTTCGTCTCCCTTGACTAACGCCAACACATTGATGTCTTCGTTCACGTCAGCAACTCTCCCCAGGGGCTAAAAAAATCGCCTCGCTCGGCAACCCTGTTGGCGGAAGGTCAATCGCGCAAAAATGCCGGCCTCGTCCGACATCTCCAGTCAAACCGTCACTAGCCCTTATCGGATCGAAACCCTCCGTCACACCACTCCCGTTTGAACGAGTGCGTTTTCACGGGCCGGCCTTCCTCCAATACCTGCGATCGACGGCCAAGACCCGATCCATGGGCCCTTTGCCCAACATAGACTCGTCATTTACCCCATGAGACAGTGCCGTCGTTATCGGAAAACTCGCCGAGAATTCTCCAGCTTATTGGCCTTGATACGTCCGAAGTCCTCGCGACAATGAGGTGGTTTGGTCCCGCGGCCGAGCGCAACCCGGTCGGGCCGCCACCGAACACAACTCAAACGACCGAAAAACGCTTACTCCATATAGCCACAACTACCCTTCTTGCCTTTCTGTCCAAATCGGAGGCAACCTTGCGGATCAAACGAAATCCAACTCGCGAAGTGCGGATTGGCTCGGTCACCATCGGCGCCGGCCATCCGATCGTCGTCCAGAGCATGTGCGCGACGAAGACCACCAACGTCGAGGCCACCGTCGAGCAAATCGACCGGCTTGCGGCCGCCGGCGCCGGCGTCGTTCGCCTCGCCGTCGACAACCAGGCCGAACTCCGCGCGCTTGTCGAAATCCGGCGGCGAACCACCGCCAATCTGTCCGTCGATCTCCAGGAAAACTACCGCCTGGCCGTCGACGTGGCTCCCTGGGTCGACAAAATCCGCTACAACCCGGGCCACTTGGGCCACTCCGAGCCCGAGCGATCGTGGCAGGACAAGGTCCGCACGATCGTCGACGCGGCCGCGGCCGGCGATTGCGCGTTGCGGATCGGTGTCAATTGCGGCTCGATCGATCCGGCCAAAACGACCGACCGCGCGGCCGACGACCAGATCGGCCCAATGCTCGAAAGCGTCTCGGAGCATTGCGAGTTGCTCGATTCGCTCGGGTTTCGGCGATACTGTGTTTCGCTCAAAGACTCCAACCCGGCACGGGTCGTCGCGCTCAATCGGCGTTTTGCGGCCGAGCGGCCCGACGTCCCGATCCACCTCGGCGTGACCGAGGCGGGCATGCCGCCCGAGGGAATCTTGAAAACCCGCCGGGCCCTCGAACCGTTGTTGGCCGAGGGCATCGGCGACACGCTGCGGGTCTCGCTCACGGTGCCGAACGACCGAAAACAGGAGGAAATCGAGGCGGGCCGGCAGATTCTTGCCCGGGTCGCGGCGGGCGAGGGACTCGCCGACGACGCGCCGCCGGCAGATGAAGCCACGGGACTGAACATCATCAGTTGCCCAAGTTGCTCCCGGGTCGAAAACGAGCGATTCGTCGAACTGGCCGGCCAAATCCGCGAAATGACCCGATACGCAGCCCCCTGGCCCATCACCATCGCCGTGATGGGTTGCCGGGTGAACGGTCCCGGCGAGACCGACCACGCCGATCTGGGGGTTTGGTGTGGTCCGCAACACGTCCGGCTCAAACGGGGCACCGAGCCGATCGGCTCGTTCGGCTATGACGAGATTCTCGCGCGGCTGAAAATCGAACTCGACCGGCTCATCGAGGCGAGAACCTGAGTTCGGAATAACCCCAATCCGAGCCGCGCTTCGTGAGCAAGCGGACACAGGACTCTGGGGGCACCGCCGCGCTATGCCGCAGCCACCCTGTCGCGCGCCGCTCATTGCCCTTCTTCGCCTCCGGTGAATCTGCTACGATCGGCTCGCGTTTTGTGCCCACGCCGCACCGTCACGGAGGACAAGAATGAAGGTATTGGCTCTGGTCGAGGGCCCCGACCACGTCTGTTGCCGCTACCGGATCGAGGCCTTCGGCTGGGCACTCCACGAGCGGGGCTTGCTGTTGGAGGCTGTTCCGCTGGCCCGCGGCGTCGCCAAGCGGCTTGTCCAGCTTCGCGCGGCCCGACGAGCCGGCGTGGTCATCCTCCAGCGCAAACTCTTGCCGCTTTGGCAACTGGCCGTTTTGCGCCGCGCGAGCCGCCGGCTCGTCTACGACGTCGACGACCTGCTGCTCGCTCGCGACAGCTACAGCAAAAAACGGCCCGAAAGCTGGTCGCGACTGACTCGCTTTTGGGCAACCGCCTATGCGGCCGACGCGGTCACGGCCGGCAACGACTATCTGGTCGGCCGAGTCGCCGATTACGTCGGTCCGGAGCGTGTCCGGCGGATGCCGACCTGTCTTGACCCAACCCGCTACGGCCTGGCTGGCCACGACCGCTCGGGCGGCCAGGCCAAACTCGTCTGGATCGGCCAATCGAGCACGCTCGTCTCGTTGGATCGCGCGGCCGGCCATCTCCAGGCGGTTGCTCGCCGGGTGCCGGGCGTCGCGCTTCGGGTCATCTGCGATCGAGTGCCCGCGCTCTCCGCGCCGACGATCGAACCGCGCCGCTGGGCCAGCCACACCGAGGCCGCCGATCTGGCCGGGGCCGACATCGGGCTCAATTGGCTGCCCGACGACGACTGGAGCCGTGGGAAGTGCGGGCTTCGGGTCCTTCAGTACATGGCGGCCGGGCTGCCGGTCGTGGCCAACCCGGTCGGAATGAACTGCGAGATGGTCGTCGACGGCCGCACGGGTTTTCTGGCCTCGTCGCCCGAGGGTTGGGCCGAAGCCGTCGGACGACTCGCGGCCGATCCGGCGCTCCGCCGACGAATGGGCGCCGAAGGCCGGCGGTTGGTCGAGCGGCGTTTCAGCGTCGAACGTTGGGCGCCCTGTTTCGCTGAACTGGTCGACCAGGTGGCCCACGGCCGTTTCGGCGAGCCGGCCACCGGCGGCAGCGAATCGTTCGCGCGGCCGGAACCCGCGACGCCATCGGAAACGGCCCAGCCCGTCGCCGAGCAATGCCCGTCCAGCGCGGGGTAGGGGAGAGCCGCGTGAGAATGGCCGTTGCAACCGAGCATTCGAAACACGTGCCGATCGCACGCGGCCTGGTTGGCGGCGCGTTGCTCGCCGCGGCCGTGTTTTCGGGTTGCGCGCAGCCGATCAAAAATCGCGCGATGTTGCCCGATCGTTACGAATTCGCTCGCGAGCAACTGCTTTTTCACAGCAACGTCCCGCTGCCGGCCCACCACCGTCTCTTGGCCGAACTGACGGCGCGGCGAGTCGATCTGAGCCAGGAGTTGATGTTGCCCATCTCGGACGAGCCGATTCACGTCTTTGTGTTCGAGGACGCGCAGGAGTTTAACACGTTCGTCTGGACGCATTGGCCCGACTTGCCGCGGCGCCGCGCGTTCTTTCTCGAAAACGACACGCGATTGGAGGTCTATACACAGTGGGGTGATCGGGTGGCCGAGGACCTGCGCCACGAGATTACCCACGCCTACCTCCATGCGGTCGTTCCCAAGTTGCCGCTGTGGCTTGACGAAGGACTGGCCGAGAATTTCGAGCTTCCGCGCGGATGCTACGGCGTCAACCGGCCGCACGTCGATCTGCTGATCGAGCGGCTCGAACAGGGCACGTGGCAACCCGACCTGCGACGCCTCGAATCGCTCGACGACACGACCGAAATGAGCCAACTCGACTACGCGGAGTCGTGGGCCTGGGTACACTGGTTGCTCGCCACCACCCCGGCCCGGAAGGAATTGCTTCGCGAGTATCTGCGAGAATTGCATCGCAACGGTTGGGCCCATCCGCTGTGCGAGCGGGTCGGCGCGATGGGCAACGACCCCCGGCAAGAACTCGTGGCGCATGTTCGCCGGGTAGCGGCTTCCGACCGGTGAGAGGCCGGCAGGACGACGGGTCGAGCCCGATCGCCGCCAAAAACACCCTCCGGATCTTCTTTACCCAACATGCCCGGCTGACCCGGCTGGATGGAAGTGGCCCGTGGCCTTATAATGTGCGTTCGCTTCCGGCCGGACCCATCGACCACCGGGAATCTGGTGGAAATGACCGGCCGTTTTTGGGGAAACCGAGTCCGATTCCTATCACGTCACGCCAGTCTAGACGAAAACGCGTACGGTTTTCGGGGGGCATGAGACTGCCGCACGCTACCTGACACCACCGATAATGCTGCATTATCGCTCATTTCGAAACACCGACCCACCGGCCATCGTCGATGTCTGGCGAAGCCTCGGCAAGGAAACCGGGCTGTTTCAGCCGATGTCGGTCGACCTGCTCGAACAGTTTGTCATGAGCCGGCTCTACTTCGATCCGGCGGGCCTGTGGCTGGCGTGGGACGACGACCGGCCGGTGGGACTCGCCCACGCCGGGTTTGGTCCGTCCGACGATCGCCAGCAAATCGACCCCGAGACGGGAATCACGTGCCTCCTGCTTGCCCGGCCCGACTGCCCGCGAGACGAAGTCGCGGCCGGATTGCTCGCGCGATGCGAGGAATACCTGGTCGCGCGCGGCGCCAAGACGCTCTACGGCGGCGCCATCCGGCCGCTGAACCCGTTTTATTTTGGGCTATACGGCGGTAGCGAGTCGTCGGGCATCCTGGCCTCCGACACCAC
>JAFGIR010000230.1 GCA_016929515.1 Pirellulales bacterium
ATCACGGGATCGTCCATGCCGTCCGCCTTGGCCTTCTCGTAGGCGAACTCGATCCGCTCCTGATTGAACACGAGCAACTGCCGGCGCGACTCGGCCGCAATCGCTTCCTGCAATGGCTCCAGAGTCGAGTAGTTCCACGGCGGCAGTCGATTCACTACGGAGTCCCTTCGTGTGCTTACGGCTGCGACAGACCGACACCTGCTGCCTGATTCGACCGATCCACGTAGCCGGTGTGCAGCAGATGATGCGAGAGATGACCCAACGGCTCGTGGAGGAATTCCTTGTAGAGTTGTTCCACCTCGGGGTTCAGGTGCGACTTGCGGAGCTGTTGCCGCTGGTCATCAAGGTTCACTCCGTCGGTGCGGGCCTTGCGAACGAACGTGTTCGTGGGAATCACTTGCCCACCGCCGCCGATGCAGCCGCCCTCGCAGGCCATGAACTCGATGAAATGGTACGAAGCGAACTCGCCACCCTCGCGGACGGACTCGCAAACCTTCTTCGCGTTGCCCAGTCCGTGGGCGACGGCCACTTTGACCTCGATGCCGCCGACGGGAATTGTGGCCACCTTCACGCCGTCCATCGTGCCAAGGCTCTCGAACTCCAGCTTCTCCAGCGGTTTCTTGGCGACGACCTCGTAGGCGGTGCGCAGCGCCGCCTCCATCACGCCGCCGGTGCGGCCGAAGATCGGCGCGGCCCCGGTGTACTGGCCCAGCAGCGGATCATGCTCTTCCTCGGGCATGGCAGCCAAGTCGATTCGCCCCATCTTTAGCAGCTTGACCGCCTCGCGGCTGGTCAACACGACATCGACATCCTGAAAACGGTCCGCCTTTTCGATCTTGCCCTTTTCCAACCAGTAATGATACGCCGAGTCCATTTCCTCGCGGGCACATTCGATCTTCTTCGCCGTGCAGGGCATGATCGAAACGACGAACATCTTTCGCGGATCGACGCCCAGTTTTTCGGCGGCATAGGTCTTGGCCACCGCCCCGAGCATCTGCTGTGGCGACTTGGCCGAGGAGATGTTCGGAATCAGATCGGGATAGAACGTCTCGCAATAGCGAATCCAGCCGGGCGAGCATGAGGTGAATTGCGGCAACGCGCCGCCGTTGTTCAGCCGGTGGATCAGTTCGTAACCCTCTTCCATGATGGTCAAGTCGGCGCTGAAATTGGTGTCCCAGACTTGGTTGAAGCCCAGCCGCCGCAAGCCGGCGTACAGCTTGCCGGTCACGAGCGTGCCCGGCTCCATGCCGAACTCCTCGCCCAACGTGGCACGCACGGCCGGGGCAAATTGGACCACGACGTACTTGTCCTTGTCCTGCAAGGCATCCCAGACCTTGCCGGTCTCATCGACTTCGCGCATCGCGCCCAACGGGCGAGAGAAGGGACACGGCTCACAGCCCATCAGCTTGGCCACGACGCCGGGCATCTTGCGGAAGCCCACGGGACAACTGAGGATGCACTGGCCGCATCGGGTGCATTTCGTTTCGTCAAACAGAACGCCCTCCTTCTCGTCGAACGAAAGCGCCCCGACGCCCTGGACCTCGTTGCACGTATCGACGCACGCCTTGCACCGGACGCACGAATTGGGATCGTGATGGATCGACGGCAGAGAGCCGCGAGGATCGAAATTCCACTTGGCTCGCTCTTCCAGGTCCACCAGCCCGCTTGACTCCGCCTCGGCGGCGGCGAATTCCTGGCTGAGGCGGATGATCTGACACTCCTGATGATCCCGCAGATGGACGAGCCGCTCTCGCAGCACCGACTCAAGCTGCTCTGATCGCGTTCGGATGACCATGCCCTTGCGGACGGGGCGACCCGACCAGACGGCCAGCGGCACGACCTGCCCGTCCACCTCGATGAGGTTCACCAGCGGGCATCGCGGATTGTTGATCCAGTCCTGCTCCCGGCAGACTTTTGGCCGTAAAAGCCCTTGTTTCTGCTGGGCGAGCAGGTCCAGAATACTGACAGGCTTATCCAAGGACACCTTCCGGTCATCGAGTTGCACGCCAATTGCCACGACACTTTCTCCTTTCCCCCGTGCGGGTTATATGCACCGGTCTGTCTTGCCGATAGTATTACTATTTTTAGATTCGTATTACCGGCTCGCCATCCTATCGCATCGAGGGTCTACCGTCAACATGCCCTGGTTCGCCGAACAATCCGATCACCTTTCGCCGCAACGCATGAAGGAGTTTCTCGATCGCGTGGTCGAAGAATCGCGCCAGCGGATATGTCGCCATCCCAAACGGGTGCTTCTTCTGCCGCCCGACATCACCCGCGCGCATTCGGGCGCGGGCTGGATGACGGAACACCTCTACGAGCGTTTCCGCCGCGAGTCCGACGTGCATGTGATTCCGACGCTCGGTCAGCATGTCCCCCACACGCCCGAGCAGAATCGCCGCATGTTCGGCTCGATCCCCAACGAGCGGATTCACGTCCACGATTGGCGCGGCGGCTGTGTCAAGTTGGGCGAGGTCCCGGCGGATTTCGTCAAGGAAGTCTCGGCCGGGGCCGCCGACTGGCCGATTCCTGTAGTTCTCAACCGGATGCTGATGGAAGATCGTTGGGACTTGATAATCAACATTGGTCAGGTTGTCCCGCACGAAGTGCTCGGCTTCGCCAACCACAACAAGAATTACTTCATCGGCTTGGCCGGCAAGGAGACGATCTGTGCCGCGCACATGGCCGCCGCGTGCTACGGCATCGAAAACAATCTCGGCACACTGGTCACGCCCGTCCGAGCTTGTTTCAACAAGGCCGAGGAGGACTTTCTTGGCCGTCTGCCCGATTTGTACGTCCAGATCGTGATGAGCCGCGACGCCGAGGGCCAATTGGTCCACACAGGTCTGCACGTCGGCAACGACTTGGAAACGTATCTCGGGGCGGCGCGGCAGTCTCACGAACAGAACATCACCATCCTTGATCGGCCGCTTGAGAAGGTGGTCTGCGTGATGCAAACCGACGAGTTCGCCAGCACCTGGGTGGCCAACAAGGCGATCTATCGCACGCGGATGGCGATTGCCAACGGCGGCGAGCTGGTCATCATCGCCCCCGGCCTGGAACGTTTTGGCGAGCAGCCCGAGGTGGACGAGATCATCCGAAAATACGGCTACGTCGGCACGCCACGTGTGATGGAGCATTACCGCCGCGAGCCGGAGCTTCAGGAGTTCGCTCACGCCACGGCACACCTGATCCACGGCTCTTCGGAAGGCCGGTTCACGATCACCTACGCTCCCGGTCGCATGTGTCACAGAATGATCGAACGGGTCGGCTTCCGCTACGCCGAACTCAGTGCAACTCTCGCAAAATATCCTCCAGGCCAACTGCGAGAGGGCTTCAACGAGATGGCAAGCGGCGAACAGATATTCTTCATCCCAAGCCCCTCGACCGGCCTCTGGACTACGCGAGACAGACGATTGCGGAAGAGCCAGTCGAACAACACGTCGAACGAAACGTGATGCAATGTTGTGAAAAGGAACGCCCATATTATTGACCTTCGCGGAAGTAGTGAACCTATTTCCAGGTGATGTCGTATGCAGGTGTATGAACAGAGCATTGGGAAGCAAGGTGGA
>JAFGIR010000231.1 GCA_016929515.1 Pirellulales bacterium
CCCGAAAACGACTCCGGCCCGAGGAAGCGGTGCCGCTGGGTGTCGAAACGGAAGAGTAGGGTCAATTCACGCAACTTCTTTCATCGCGTCGCCACACCCCCATTCGGCCCAGATTCTCGCAAGCACGGTCCCGGTCAACATGCAGCCGAAGGTATAGATGGCCGTGGGAATGGTTGCTTCGGGTTCATTCTTGAACACGGCCAACAGCAGAAAGGTCCCGAGCCCCGCGTTTTGCATGCCCACTTCGAGCGTCAACGCCCGTCGCATCGGCCGCGGCAGTCGCATGAGTTTCCCGCCAAGGAACCCGGCCAGATAACCACCCAGGTTGATCATCGACAGAGCCAGCAACAGCGTGAGATGGAAGTGGTTGAGCCGGTCGCGATTGACGGCCACTACCACGGCGATGATCCAGAGGATCGTCAAATTGGCCACAATCGAGCCGAGCGAGCGAAAGGTCGCGTTCCAAGTCGGCGACCAGCGGGAAAGAAGGTGGCCGACGACGACCGGGATGACTACGGTCCAGAGGAGCGTTAACCCAACCGACCAAGCGGGAAACTCGCGCCACTGTCCCAGCGTGAGCTTCAGCGCCAACGGGACCAGAAGCGGCGAAAACAACGTGGCTGACGTGGTCAGGCTGACCGAGTAGCTCACGTTCGCCCGGGCAGCCAGCGTCAGCACATTGCTGGCCATGGCCCCGGGCACGCAGCCGACCACGACGATGCCGGTCAGTAGCGAGCCCTCGAAACCCATGGCCCGACCAACCACGTAGGCCAACAGCGGCATGGTGACGTATTGCACGGTCGTGCCGCCCAACACGGTGGGCCATCGTCGCATCACTTGCCGGATCTCGTCGCGCGGCAACAGGCTGCCGATGGCCAGCATGGTGACGGCGATGATCCACTGGAGCCCCGCCTGGCTCCCGATGAACGGATCGAAGTGGGTCCCAAGCCGCATCGACGGCCACCAAAAAGCCACAAGCGAGATCAGCACCAACCAAACGACCAGAAGTCGCTCAAGCAAGGTCCGGACGATAGGCGTCAATTGATCGAACATGGAGGATGAAATGTCTCGGTTTGATTGCTTCAACGCTTGAACGACGTGACCAAGTGTAGCTCGAACGGCCGAAGCGTTCCAGCGGACCGGCCCAGCGAGCGTCCGGCGACTGCCAGGCTTGTTCATGGTGTATTTCTCGTAAGTGTTTCGAAGAAAAGTAGTTATCGATCCACCAACTGCTCTTCTTTGCGAAGGCCGGATGTGGGATACTTGGTCTTAGCGGTGGACCGAGCGAGCCCGCCAAACGTTCACGTTCAACCCTATTGCTCTGCAGCACCACGTGATGTCGCCCCAAGACCAAAAGAGGCCGCTACGGATCTTCTTCTCGGCTGGAGAGCCGAGCGGCGACGTTCATGGCGCGAATCTGATTCGCCAGCTTCGTGCCCGCCATGAATCGTTCGAGGCCGTTGGTTACGGCGGCCCGGAAATGGCGGCGGCCGGCTGCCGATTACACGCCGACCTGACGGCACTGGCCGTGATGTGGTTTGCTCGGGCACTCTTGAATTTACACAAGTTCTGGGATCTGGCCGGTCGGGCCGATCGCTATTTTCGCCACCACCGGCCCGATGCGGTCGTCTTGATCGACTATCCGGGATTCAACTGGTGGATTGCCCGGCGCGCCAAGGCGCACGGCATACCGGTCTTCTACTATTCGCCACCCCAGATTTGGTCTTGGGCTCGATGGCGCGTGGGCAAGATGCGACGGTTCGTCGACCACGTGCTTTGTGGGTTGCCTTTCGAACAGTCGTGGTTCGCCGAGCGTGGATGCAACGCGACGTTCGTGGGCCACCCTTTCTTCGACGAAGTCGAACGAGAGCCGCCGGACGAGGCTTTCCTGCAAGAGCAGCGGGCCGAGCCGGGACCGCTGGTGACGATCTTGCCAGGCTCGCGCAACCAAGAAGTCATGCACAATCTGAAGTGGTTTCTCAAGGCGGCCGCCTTGGTTCGCCAACGAGTGCCCGACGCGCGTTTCGCCATCGCTTCGTTCAAGCCCCACCAGGCACGGCTCGCGCGACGCGAAGTCGAAGCGAGCGGGGTGCCGGCCGAAGTCCACCTGGGCAAAACGTCCGAGCTGATGCGGCTGGCTACCTGTTGCATGGCCTGCTCGGGCTCGGTGTCGCTTGAATTGCTCCATCACACCAAGCCGACCGTCGTGCTTTACTGGATCAGTCGGACCGCCTACGTGGTGCAGGGCTGGTTTCGCCGAGTGAAATACATCACGTTGGTCAACCTGCTGGCCACCGATGCACTGAATGACACCGACTTGACGCCCTACGATCCGGCGCAGCCGGATGCCGAGGCAATCCCGTTTCCCGAGTATTTGACCTGTGAAGACAAATCGGCTCAAATAGCCGCCCATGTGATCGAGTGGCTCACCGACGAAGCCGCCCGGACACGTCGGGTCGAGCAGTTGGCCCGACTCAAAGCCGAGGTGGCCCACGGCGGCGCTTCGACCCGCGCGGCCGAATATATTCTGGAGACGCTCGATCAGCGTCACCGGCCGCTGCCATGTCCCCACTACCCGATCGGGCAGTGCTCAACCGAGGTCGACACCGCGCGATCGTCGGCTCGTCATGTTTCCCATTCGACTGCTGGACGCCCTTGAAATCGAGAAATCACCGCATGCTGTTTTCCGAACCTCCTCCTTCGCCCTACGATCTTCACTTCTCGCTCTTCGGGACTCGGGTTCGCGTTCATCCCCTTTTCTGGCTGGTAAGCGTTATCCTAGGGCTTAACGCGGGCAAGATGATCTACGTGTTGGTCTGGGTCGTCGCCGTGTTCCTCGCGATTCTGGTCCACGAGTTTGGCCACGCGCTCGTAATGCGTCGCTTCGGGCTAAGGCCCTGGATTGTACTCCACGGCATGGGAGGGGTGGCCTGCTACGATTCGGGCCAATTGTCCTACTCGCGAGCCAATACCTGGATTCGTCAAATCCTCATTTCGTTGGCCGGGGCGGGTGCCGGGTTTCTGCTGGCGTTGGGCATAGTGGTGGTTTGTCTTGCGTCGGGATGCACGTTTATTATGCTCGCCGGAATGGACACGGCACTCGCGGTGCAGCTTGGTATCAAGACTCCAACCGTGGTGGGCATCGTTCACGATAATTCCATCACGGGATTCCATGTTCTTCTACTCGGTATCCCCGTCGCCACCCTTGGGGTGTTCGTGAATGACTTGTTAAGCATTTGCGTTCTCTGGGGCCTGGTCAATCTGCTGCCTGTTTATCCGTTGGACGGCGGTCAGATTTCGCGCGAGGTCTTTCTTCGATTCAGTCCGCGCGAAGGCATCCACCACAGCCTGATGCTTTCGATCGTCACGGCCGGAGGACTGGCCGCGTTTGCCTTGATGAACATGCTCCGCGGGATGCAAGCGGCCCGCGAAATGGGCGAGTCCATCGGCTCCCCGTTCCAGAGCGTGAGTTTTTATATAGCGATATTCTTCGGCTACATGGCCTATTCCAGCTATGCAACCCTCCAAGCCTACGGCATCGGCCGGCCACGTTGGTAAATGGCAATCACCCAGAGTCAACAACAGCGTTACGTTCCTTCCAAGGCAGCGTGGCCCAAATCTTCTGGGTTTTTTCCGCTGCCAGCTCGGGTTGCGCCGCCAGATGACGCTGGGCCAACGCGGCCAGTCCGTCCAATCGCCGCGGTGACGTGACGAACAGCACGGCGCCCGCCTCGAGCAGAAGCCACCGGCAGGTGCCCAATCGCCGATCGGCTACCACCGCTACCCTTGCTTGCGGATACTCTCGTTCTCGCCGGGCCATGCGTTCGAGAAACGATTCGAGGTTGCCGGTGGTTACTTCGACCACGAGCAGACTGTCCGGCGCTGCCGCGAGGTCTTCCCAACATTCGACCACGCTTCGCGTTTCGTGGATTCGCACCGCTGGGCCCAACGCCCGGCGAAGCGCCGCGGCCCAACACCCCGACTGCTCGCTCACGATGACTTTCGCCCGATCCGTGTCGGAAACGGAGAGGTTGGTTTGCGTAGCCAACATGGCCCTTCCCATTCAAGGACTTATTCTTCTTCCAATCCAAGCTGAACCAGCCGGCGGTAGAGTCGTGGTCGGGTAATACCCAACAAGGCCGCAGCTTTCGTTTTGTTGCCCTTTGCCTGAGCCATGGCACGAGTGATCAACTCACGTTCGATTTGTCCCAAGAACTCGTCAAGCTGAATCGTTTCGTCCTCGCGTGGTGGATGAGCCGCGGCATCGGCTGCTCGGCGAAGTCGAACGGGCAGATCACGGGCTTGTATCTCGGGGCCGTCGGCCTCCCGATAAGCTTCGGCCACCGCTGCCCCCAACTCGTCCACGTTGCCCGGCCAAGAATACGCATCAAGCCGATCCAAGGCCTCGGGCGAGAAACCGCCGAGTTGTTTCGGCCCACGGGCATTGGCCTCTTCGAGAAACATTTGAGCCAGAAGGGGGATGTCTTCTCGTCGGTCGGCCAGAGCGGGTAACTGGATCACGATCGTACTGAGCATCGCGGCCAACGGGGGGTGATATTTGCCGGATCCCATCGACCGTTCCAGCGGCGCGGCGGCCGTTGCGACAACCCGGGGCAAGAACGTCTTGGCCGAGATCGTGGCGGCCACGTCGGCTTGGACCTCCGTCGGCATCAGGTCGGCTTCACCCAACAAGAGGGTGCTTTGCACGGCGCGCTCGCCCAGCGGATTTGCGGCCAGGGCATGGATCGTCGAGCGAATCAGATCGGCGCCCAGAACGGCGCAATCGACGGGAATCAGAGTGCCCGGGTGCCGGGGATCACTCGTGTAATGGACGGCGTGGGCGACGTGCTGCCGGCCGCTGCCGGGTGGTCCGACCACGAGTACGTGTGCCCGGCTGGCGACGGCCAACTCGATTCGCGCCCGGGCAAGCCGCATGGCTGGACTGTTGCCCAACAATCGATCGGCCCGATAGCGGCCGGCTGCCTCGTGGCGAAAACGCCTGACGCAATCGTGCAACTCGTCGGGGCTTGGCTCGACCGGTTCGAGGCCCCGAGGATCGAGGACATCGGTGACGGTCTGGTCCGTCTCATCCAGATCGACCGGTTCGACCATCGCGATAATAGCCAGAAGTTCTTCGTCGCGTGGGCCGACAGGCACGAATCGAGCTTGCCGCCGTCGTAGCACGCCATCCGTACCGGCTGCGGAGACCGTTCCCACCGCAACGCGACCGGCCAAAACGACGGGCGACGGACAAAGACCCTCGGCGATTGTCTCCACGCGCGTCGGCTCGTCGCTCGCCGGACTCGTATGATACACGCACCGCCGCCCGACGAGCTTCTCGATCGTCGGCCCAATCCAGTCCATGCACGACTCGTTGCAGAAGCGAATCACGAGTTCGTCGTCAAGCACGTAGACCGGCCGATCGACTGCGTTGAACAGTCGCGCCAGTTCCGCAATTCGAATTCGTTGTCGGGCCATGAGGCGGTTGATGCTCGAAAGACCAACGAGGGTCGGCAACGGCATCCGAAAATCGTTCCGGCCGGTTCTCTCCGGCTCTCACGTTCAGGTTAGCTCGGGTAGCTTAACGCCAAAGTGGGCCAGTATCCAATCTGATGCCAGTGGTTAGCACAAGCGCCTTTGGCGAAGAGCGTTCCGAGCAGCGAACGGGAGTATATCACACTGACGATGAAGACGTAATGGGCGGTTGCCACCACCGCATTCATCGCACGCGACATGGTCAGTGTTGTTAGCCATGCTCGCGGCACGAGCGATGCCGAGGCAAGCCTTCTGCCATTCCTTTGGTATTTCTCGGCTGTCGGCAAGATACCAAGGAGGGGGTTTACCGAGCGGTTGCGGATATTGGAGGGTTCTCTCGAACAGAATGTGTGGTCAGGACTACTCTTGCCATCACAGGAAGAGCCGGGGAGGAAGGGGCACAAACGAGACTGTCACACGATGGACAGAGCCATCTCGAAACGCGCAAAAAAAGAGCCCTCCGTAGGCGGGGCAGGGACCTACGAAGGGCGAGATGGTGAGGGAAATCCCCCACACACATCCTAATTATCGTCAGGCGAACCGACATGCTCAACCCTTAATTCGGGGGTCCCTGGGTGGTTTTTTATTTTTTGATAACTGAGAGACTTGATTATACTTACGTCGTTTTCGTTATTAACAGGTGGATCATCTTCTTGTTACCATCCGAGAATACCCGTTTCGTACGTCGTAACTCTTTTGAGGATAATGGATCCAGATTGCGACACGAGATGCCGCGGAGCCAATCGCAATGCGTTTTGGCAGAACATCTCGTGGATCGAATTGGACACTTTGTCCGAAGGCAAGGCTCTGTTGATTCTTCCTATGCACGCAAGACGACCTCCCTAAGAGGAGGGTCTTGAGAAACGGGATTTCATGGCACCTCGCCGCCAAAAAAAGATTACGGGAAATTCAGCCAAATCATGGGGGCCAACGAAAGCCACAAGGCAGTCTGTTCGATAAACCCGGGTCTTGCATCGAGCAATGTCCGGATCCAAGGAGATCCAGACCATCCAAGAAACGTTGGGACTTCTCTGGGTGCATTGGTCCGGGGGGCGTTCTTCGCTGGCGACGAATCGCGCGCTACGGGCATTCGTGTTGGGTATTGGAAGGATTCGAAGACGAACGCCCGGCGAGCTTAGTTGGATTGTGCTGGGTCGATTCTTCCAACCGCCAAGAAACGAGAACTGCCCCGTATCCCAACACTATTCGGTCGTGGGATACGGGGCGTTTGTTAACCGTGGCTTGCGTCGTGACTAGAACACATCAAGAATGAAATGGTGGCCTTGATGGTATTTTCGTCCCTGCGGGTAGTAGTTTTGCCACTGCTTGTTGTAGACGGGGATACGCATCTCGGGCGGATAGCGATAATAGAGATCTTCGCTGCTCCGATAGTAGTCTACTGACCAGAAATTCTGGGGGTAGTAGATGTAAGGATAGTGGTAGAAGCGGTTCCAATCCTGGGTATTGTAGGATCGACTCCACTGATGGCCGTAGGCTTGTTGTGCCTGAGCATCCGATACGCTCAAGAACGCGACGATGGCAACCGCCGACAGCAGCGCCAGTATGGTCCGGCGAATCATCGATTTTCCCCCTGGAAACGAATGGTGTGATCGGGCGCGGCAACATGCCGGACTGTACCAGCACGCGGCCTCCTGGGTTCTGGGCCGTCTCGGGAAGACGCCGGCGGCCGACAAATCGGCACTTCTACTGTTGACTGCGTGGCTAATGATCGACGGGTGCCGTGAAACGCTCGAACGATTGTCCCTTCCGTGGGTCGCTCTGAGAGCCATTGGCTCTAGCGGTCATAGTAGTTCGGGTCCTTCCCCGTAGTAGATCCATCGGCGCGCCCTACCAGCCGCATTTAGCGAATATTCGGCATAGGCCGCATAAGTGCCCGAAGTCGACCGTTCCAGCCAACCGCTACCCCCCATCGCGGCGGCACTGATTGGCCAACCAGTCGGCCAGTGTCTCGACACCCTCGCCGGTCAGCGCGGAGATTTGGAGAATCCGAGCTTTCGGCGCGAGACGATTCATGTCGGTAATGACCCGATCAACGCTGAAATTGCTATAAGGCAAGAGATCGGTCTTGGTCACCACGAGGGCGTCCGATTTATGAAAAATGGTCGGATACTTGGGCACTTTGTCGTCGCCTTCGCTCACGCTGAGGATGACGATCCGGAGGTGTTCGCCCAAGTCGAAACCGGCCGTGCAGACCAGGTTGCCGACATTCTCGATGATCAGCAGGTCAATCTTGTCCAGATCGATTTCCGCGCACGCCGCGGCCACCATCGTGGCGTCGAGGTGACACGCACCGTCGGTGTTGATTTGAACCACGGGCACGCCCAGCTTCTCAATCCGCTCGGCGTCGATGCTGCTGGCCAAATCGCCCTCGATTACCGCGGGAGCCGCGCGGCCATCGAGCTTAGCCAGCAACGCTTCCAAGAGAGTTGTTTTTCCGCAGCCGGGCGAACCTAGTAGATTGACCACCAACACATTGGCCTGATTGAACCGGGCACGGTTTTCCTCGGCGAGTTGGTCATTGGCTTTCAGTATCTTCTTAGCGACGATGATCTTCACAGTACGTTCCTTTTAATCTACCAGTTCGATACTATCGAGGAATAAATCTTGTCCACCTTCAAAGGTAATTTTCTCACTTCCACACGCCGGGCAAGCGGCTACGAAATCATCGATTTCAGTGCGAGACTCACATGCTTCGCAGAGACAGACTGCCTTCGATTCGGTGATGCGCAAATCGGATTGTTCCAATAAGGTATCCGGCGAGAGTAAGTCGAAGGCAAAACGGACCGAGTCGACGTTGACACCCGAGAGCCGGCCAATCACGATATCCAGGTGAACGACGTGTCCGTCGTGACCCGATTCACGGACTTCCCTCTCAACCTGTTTGATCATGGCGTCGACAATGGACAGTTCGTGCAAGGAATCGGCCTTTCGGCTTTAGGGGATCAACTTCTCGGTCCGATTGTCGACCTAGCCCGGTGGCCAGCCAAATGGGCGTCCGGCCAACAGATGAAAGTGCAGATGCATGACCTCTTGGCCCGCCTCCTTGCCACAGTTAGTCAGGAGGCGATATCCATTGTCGAAGCCAAGTTTCTTGGCGATGTTCCGCGCGACCAGCAAGAGGTGGCCTGCCAACGGGACGTCTTCTTCTTCGAGTTCGTCTATCGAGACAATCTCTTTTTTGGGAATAAGGATCAAATGGGTCGGTGCCTGGGGGTTGATGTCCTCGAATGCCAAGCAAAGGTCGTCTTCGAAGACGATTTTGGCAGGAATGTCCCCGTCGATGATCCGTTTGAAAATGGTCGGCTCAGTCATATCGAAAGGCACTCTCAAAACGGCCTTCTATTGATGTTCGCATAGCCATTGGACTGTTCGTCATGGCCGAATGACCATAGAAGCCAGGCTCCCGTCGGCCGCTCTGGGTTCATTAGCCATGCGAGAGTCAATAAGGAATTTGATTCAACGGAATGGCCTCGTCGATGAGCATTACGGGAATGTCATCAACGATCGGGTAAAGCAAGGTCTGATCTTCACGAACCAAAGCGCCCATCAGTGGTTCGGTTATCATTTGACCACTTCGGTTTTTGATACGACCCTCGGCGATTGCTTGATTCACTTTGGCCAGAAGGGTGCTATCCACCAGGCCAAGCGGCGTTTGGCTTTCCGGGCATACCAAGATATCAAGCAATCGCTTATCGATCATAACATGAACCAGGATGTCGGATTTCATCGGGTTTTACAAGGCCCCACTCGATTGGTGGGGCCCACATGGAAGCAAGGCTCGGTTCGCCTTGGTGACTAATGTGGTTGCGGCGGAAATTCCGATTACACGAATGGGCCGGCGGCACGAGTTTTCAAACCCTCATGCCGAGGGGGCTTCCCACAGGTTCCGATGCCGAGAGTTCTCGTGCGCGTTTGGCCATCGGAGAGCGTAAATCCAAGGGCAAGGCAAGAAACCAGACCATCGGGGAGAATGCGAGATGACTATCCATCGACTCCTTATCACCATGCTGATTGTTTCCTGTGCCGGATCATGGGCCTGGGGCAAAGAGGAAGTTCGCTACTATGCGAAAGACGGCGTTACTTTTCGCGAGACACGGCGCGTGGTTCAGCGGCCCATATTGGAGACCCATACCCAACAAGCTACCCAAACGGTCTATCGGGAAGAGAGCGTCACCGAACTGCGCGACACGACCCGCGAGCGCTGGACACCGGTGACCGAATACCGCTGGGAAGCGGTTTGGGTCGGTCGTTGGAATCCGCTCACCCAGCCGTATCTGGCCTATCGGTACGTGCCGCGTACCCATTGGGAATGTGCGACTGAGACGGTTAAGGCACCAGTCGTTTGTCGGCGACTCGTGCCGGAAACTCGAGTAGTCTCGGTTCCGGTGACGACCCAGCGGGTGGTTGAGGAGGAGGTGATTAATCGCGTCGCGGTGGGTAGCGTGGCCGCACCCAAGGTGCCCTGGACACAGCCGACCAACGTCGCGAAGCTGGTGCCCGTACCCAGCAATTCAGAGCCCATTGGAAGCGTGGCTCGTTTGGAAAATGATCCACCGCGTCACGGGGTGAGCACGGCGTGGCGCGCTTCGGATAGTACCCGGCGTTGAATCAGTGCAAATTGCGAAGACATACGCGACCACGGCAAACCGCGTTTTATCGTTGGCCGTCGCAGCCTATTGCGTAGTCCCTTTCAGGAACCGGTCGATGCTCCGGAATGGACCGGCCCCTTTCGGCTGCGCGGACGAGAGGTTCGACGCTGCGGCTTCTCGACGGTCCACTCCTTCGTGAGAGTTTCGAAGACTTCGGGCGATTCATAACGGATCACGTTGGCACCCTCCGGGATCGGCCCAATCAGTCCGCGAAATACGGGCAAGCCTCGCAATTCCAGATCCGTGCTACAGTCGTCCACGCCGATTTGTATATGTCGCTTCAGCAGCGATTCCTCGTTGGCATAGTCGCGGATGAGGATCCTACCATCGGTGCCTCGGGTAACGACGCGAAACGTGTCTTTGTTCTTCATGGCTCTTTCCAAAGTGTTCTCTGAATCCTCGTTTCCTTCACGAACGGAAGCCGACCGATGAAGGGGCTGTCTTGAGACATTCGGCGGTCATCGGCAATTCGTTGATTCCGCACTGTAAATCCCAAAGATCGTGCACTTTTTCACGAAGTCCAGCGACCAACGGGAGTGGGTTTTCACCATGGTGCAGAAGCACCCGTTGGTTGACGGCCCTGGATCCCAGTGGCCTCATCTGCAGCCGGTGCGTGGCGGTCACCCGATTTTGCCGGTGGACCACCCAATCTATCGGTTGGCTGAAGGGGAATGACCGAGGCATTTCGCGGACCGCGACACAGTGGGAGTATCCGCAAGAACCGGAAGATCGGCTACTACGGCCACGCTCGCTAAAAACGGCGCGCGAGAACCGTCTGGAAGTCACGTTGGATTAATTATGCGGATCGAGCTGGGCCGTTGCGATCGATTGTACCGACGGTAGCCAAGATGTCGTCTGCAACAACGTTTGCAGGATTACGTTCAAATCGGTGTTGGTCAGTATGCCGACCAATGTCGAATCGATCTGCACGGGAAGACAACTGATCCCGTGGTTGATCATCAGGGTCACCGCTCGCTCGAGCGACGTGCCCGGCGTGACGGTAATCAGATCGGTGCTCATAATGTCCCGGGCTGCGATGCCGTCGAGAACCGATGGCTCGGGATGTTTGTCGGGGCCGAGACAACGTATCACGTCACGATCACTGATGACGCCAATCAGGACACTCTCTTCATCGAGCACCAGCAAGTGACGGAACTGTTTCGCATGAAATAGATGAATAAGTTGCAGCGCGGACATGTCCGGGGTAATACAACTGGGACGGCCGGTCATGACCTGTCCGACAAGCAACCCTCCTTGTTGGGCCAGCCGCGAGGTGTCATTCAGGGCGTCGAGGACTTGTTGCCGTTTGGCTATTGCATGGTCCATGCTTGGAGTTGTTCCCGAGAAATGTCTTGAAATATCCGCTTGAAAAGTTCAGGGAATCCGGCCTGAAACCCACGGATTTGCCTTCTCCTTTGGTTGTTTCCCGCCGAGCAGCCTCACGGAATTGATGAGACTTGGCCGACCTCCTTGGGCCTAGCTAGCTGACTAACCCTAGGTTGCTCATGGGGCGCATGCAAGCCGAATCCGCTCTTGACGCACAGCTTGATCGGGATGCACACAGTCACTGTTTATGCCTTGAAAAGCGAGTTTTCCCGTTGATTCCCTATACTGAAATATCGTTTTGATCCTCAGCAGGCGACCCGAAAACTCCAAAGGACCCGCTTGTCAGCAGGGCAGGCGGGGGGTACATTAGTTGTGTCCGTGTTGTCAATGATCGATCGGCAAAATAGGATTTCCTGAGGAACGGGTTTTTGTCGGTTCCCACGGATCGTTGGCCTCGCGGGATTATTGAATGGGGGCAACCGGAGGGTACGCGAATTGGCTAGCAGCCTGACTCGAAATCAGGTGCCGGTTTACCGGTTGAGGGTTCGAGTCCCTTGCCCTCCGCTGACTGAAGTGCAACCGCCGCAAGGGGTTTCCGACGTTGCCGCGTCGGGAGCCCCTTCGGCGTTTTGTGCCTCTTGGGCCGGAGTGTTGCCAACAGTGTTGCCAACCACTTCGTCGGGCTCCGCTGTTGCCGGTGTGTTGCCCCATCCCGCCCATAGCTCATCGGCCACGTCATCCGAGTCTTGGGCCACGTAGTGGCGGAGCGTGGTCTCGATACTCGAATGACGCATGAGGAGTTGGAGGGTCGCCGGCTTCACCCTCGGAGCCCATCGGGTGCCAAAGGCCCGCCGAAGGTCGTGGGCAGAGGCATACTTGGGAACCTCCCTTTGGACCCGCCGGGTCTCACTCGCGGGCTTCCCGGTCTCTGGGTCGGGAATCTCCTCGTTGACCCACTTGGTTTCTCGATTGACGACCACGTTGGCCTTTCTCCCGATCCGGGTAACGATTTTGCTGATTCGCTTCGGGGTGATCGGCTTGCCAGTCTGTAGACCGTTCAAGGTGAAGACTGGGCCCCTCCGTTCCGCTTCCGGCGTCTCCAAGAGCCACTGGGCAAAATCCGGCGTCATCGGTAGCATCTGGTCGTTGTTGCTCTTCTGGGCCTCGCTGTAGATTCGGAACGCGGGCCGCCGGCCAGTGAGGCAAACACAAAACGGCTCGTCCTGGTCCCACGACAAGACCAAGGATTCCTCCAACCGCAAGCCCGAAAGCCAAAGCCCGGTAAGGTATCGCTTCCACTGGTCGGCATCGTGCGGACGGGCCTTGGTTGTCTGTAAGAGCATACGTTCATACTCTTCGGCGGTGATCGGTCGGCCACGCATGAAACGCTGGCCCTTTACCCGCTTGGGCATGGTGACTTTCGGGGCTTTCGGCAATAGTCCAACCATTTCACCCCACGACAACGCTGCCTTGACATGGCGCAAGTGTGACGCGATGGTTGTGTCTTTCATCCCTTCGGCCCGCAACTTCGCTTGAAACGTGCTCAGCGTGGCCGCTGTCAGCTTGGCCAGCCGGTCAGGATTGATGACGCGCTGCAAGTGGTTCAATGCGGAGGTAGCCGACATCAACGTCCCGGCGGCAAGGGTCGCCAGCTTCTCTTCTTCGTAGCGTTTGCGAAAGTCGGCCCACGTCAACTTGCTCGGGGCCTGGTATCGGCCGGTTCGCAATTCGTCTTGCCAAATGGCCGCCGCGCCGATCGCTGCCACCTCGTCACGGGTGCCCGTGCTCTTGGCAACTTTCTTGCCCGTCACGGGGTCACGGTACGTCATCATGAGGTTTCGCCCTTCGCCGTAGGACGCCACCTTGACTTGAATTTCACTCATAGCGAGTGCTCCCAAGAAACAACACGCCCCTTGTGGTCCTGTTGACGCGGTGTTGGAACCACGCGGCCGGTGTTGCCACTCGGCTCGGGCCGCAAGGGGCGCGTTGTATGCTGTCCAGAGTCAGCATGGGAAAGAACTCCAACATACCAAAAGGCTTTCAACGCCAGTATTATCGGCTATTTGTGCCCGAAAAGTCAAGCCCCAACGAAAACGGCCCTCCCACGTCGCCGCTGTTGCGTTCCCAGGGCCGTGCACGTGTCCGAACACCTGCAAAATATCCCGCTCAC
>JAFGIR010000232.1 GCA_016929515.1 Pirellulales bacterium
CGGGCTGATAGGGCTCGGGCGTCACGGGGGCGACCGGAAGCTGCGGCGGTTGGTGAGCCGCCGGCTCGGGCATCGCGGGAGCTTGCTCGGCTTGGTAAGGTGACATTTGGAACGACTCGGGAGGCGCGACGGGAGCGCGTGCCACTTCGTAAGGCGTCGGCTGCGATGGCTCAGGCGTCGCGGGAGCTTGAGCCCCTTGGTAAGGCGCCGGCTGGAACGGGACGTTTGGCGTCGAGGCCCGATAGTCCATCGGCGGCTGCCCGGTCGTCGGTGGTTGCGAGTTGACTTGCCCATTATGGAGATCCATCGGGTTTTGGTTGGCCATCGCCGGGTTGGGAGAAGTCGGCGTTGCCCAGTTGTGTTCGGTTGGCGAAACCGGTGGATTCGGCGCCGGGCCGCCTGCGATTGGAGCCACCGGACGCGAAGGTGCCTGGGCAGTCGGCTGGGTTGGGTTAGACCATGTCGGAACGGCAGGTGCGGTGTAAGGGCCTGTATTCGGGGGAACTTGTGCCGTGACGGGCAAGGAGCCGGTCGGTCGCGTCGCAGCGGTCACGGGCGGTGCTCGTCGCGAGTCGTCGGCGATCTGGCGCAGCCGGGAGATATACTGGTAGCGTTCCATGAAACCCGGTTGACGTTCGAGCAATTGTCCGTCGGGCGTGATGACCACGTCGGTGGGCAAACGGTTGATGCCGTATTGGAGCGAGACGGGGCGGTTGTGGTCGACGTTGAGCTGGACCGGCACGTAGTCCGCGGCAATCGCGGCCTGGACCGTTGGGTGGCTGAACACTTCCTGCTCCATTTTTCGGCAAGCCGAACACCAGGGAGCGGAGAAGTGAATGAGCACGAGGCGGTTCGCCGCGGCCGCCTGTTGGCGAGCGATTTCCAAATTAGTCTCCCATTGGAGCGAGACTTGCCCTTGTGCTTGGCAGGCAGCCAACAATACGGCAGCTACGAGACCTGATATTCTGAGTTTTGTCTGCATTTTCGAAGACCTTTACGCGAGGACAGAGGAACTTCACTCCCCCGAGGGGGCGTGGCGGCTTCGGTGCTAATGACTACCAAGACTTGTACACGGATTAGGAACACGACCGACCGGCAGGACTCCGGTTTTCGACGGGGCCCGACTTGTCGGTGGTCGCGCCGCAATCCGAGCGCGAACAACGGTGTCTGGTCGTCATTTGGTTATCGGAAGGGCGTCGGGATGAAATCGTGTCAAAATCGATCGACTCTGACGAAAAGACCGATTTTCCGAATTGCAGGGGTGAAGTGGTATCTGGGGGACTCTGTGGAGTCTGGGCTGCAAGTCAACTGATCGCAAGGAGATGTCGAGGACTTGGCTCCCGTTGTCAGGCGTCATCTTTTGGATTGGACCGACCGTGCGATTTGAAAAGTGAAGGGTTTTGGGGAAGCAGCGAGGGGTCTTCGACGTTGGTTGCCTGAAGTTGGCAATGTTAACGAATGGTCGTCGACGGTGAGGTATTCCGAAGAATATCCTCTGTTGTTGACCATCGTTCGATGATTATCTACTCAGGTGTCAATCGAGGCAGGGAAAAGTCGGGCATTTTCTCTGGAAACCTCGACTCCTGTCTTGACATGGTCAGATATAGAGCTAAGATAACTTTTAGTTTGAGTTCTGCCTCGCAGGTAGGCGCTAGCGGCCCACGATTGAGTATCTTAGGGCCGACCCCCAGAAGTAACCGTCCCATGGTGGGGTGTCGTTTGCTTCGTCGATTGGGGTTCTGCTGTTGCCCGATGATTCGGGGGCGACACTCCGGACAGACCGATTGGGGTCATCAAGCGAGAGATAAGGGACAAACAGACTCCGTTTTCTGCCGCCGGAAGAAGGGCATTCTTCGTTAGCGACGTTGCCGGGCGGCAAGCTTTTGCGTTAGACGATTTTTCGTCCCTTTGACGAGAATTCATCTTCTTGGTACGCGTTCTCGTTCGAAATCACGTGATCATTCTCGATGAGAGAGCGTGTTTTCCCGAAGTGTGAACACGCAGTCAGAGCACGGTTTCAATCGAGAGCCCGTACTTGTTAGTTGCGGCATTCATTGTCAACGGCCCGGGAGCATGGCTGGAAGTCTTAGAGACCGGGTTTCGGCTGGTCGCGCACCAGTCGTTGGCTAGGTAGGAGTCCATGAAGGGGGCTTGGTAGCCCGATTGTGCCGTCGGGCTGCTCCGTAATCTCGGGATGCTTCCCGGGCAATCGCGCAAGTACTGTGTTTGCGTCCTAGGTTAACGTCTTCTATAGGTGAGATATGGCAAAAAGGAAAAAACCAGGTCGTCCCCGAGGTAAGGGTAATAGTCCCGGTGGAGGTCACCGAGGGCGATCCGGCGGCAGTTCCGGCTATCACGGACGACCAAGAGGAAGCAAGGACCGCGGATCAAGGAATCAAGAGCCGAAAATCGGCAGCAATGGGGACGCCGACCAGGGGGAGGTCGGACCTGTCGAACCGGGAGGGGGCGTCCTCGAAATGCACCCTAACGGATACGGATTTCTACGTGATCCGGCCTTGAATTACCTCCGCCAAATGACCGATCCGTTCGTGCCCGGTAGCATGATCGACAAATACCACCTTCGCGAGGGTCTCTTGATCCATGGCATGGTTCAACCAGGTCGTCGCCAGCAGGGGCCACGGTTGCGCGAGATTACGGATGTCGACGGGATGCCACCCGATGATTACTGCAACGTCAAGACCTTTGACGAGCTGACGGCAATCAATCCGGAGAGCTGGCTGCAACTCGAGACCGGCCCAACGCCCTTGACCACCCGGGTTATGGACTTGCTCACACCATTGGGGAAAGGACAACGGGCTCTGATCGTTGCGCCGCCTCGCACGGGCAAGACCATCCTCCTTCAGCACATCAGCCAGGCGATTGCGAAGAACTACCCAGACGTCACCCTGATGGTCCTGTTGATCGACGAACGGCCTGAGGAGGTTACCGACATGCGTCGGGCGGTCAACGGCGAGGTGATCGCCAGCAGTCTCGACCGCGAAATCGAAAGCCATGTGCGTCTGTCACAGTTGGCCGTCGAACGGTGTCGGCGTCTGGCCGAGATGGGCAAGGATGTCTTCCTTCTGATGGACTCCATCACGCGAATGGCTCGGGCGTTCAACAAATGGGTCGGCAACACGGGCCGCACCATGAGCGGCGGAGTCGACGTCAAGGCCATGGATATCCCTAAGAAGCTTTTCGCCACCGCGCGGCTCTTCGAGGAAGGCGGATCCTTGACGATCGTGGCCACCGCGCTAATCGACACGGGCAGCCGGATGGACGAGCTGATCTTCCAGGAATTCAAAGGCACCGGTAACATGGAACTGGTGCTCGACCGGAAGCTGGCCGACCGACGAGTCTGGCCGGCGATCGATATCAGCCAGTCGGGCACGCGGCGCGAGGAGATGCTCCTTTCGCCCGACACGCTCCACGCCGTGACTATGCTCCGGCGCACACTCGCGTCGATGCATCACGTTGACGCGATGGAGCAGTTGACCACGAAGTTGAGCAAGTACAAGTCGAACCGCGAGTTCATCGAACTGATCAGTGGTGCAAGAGTGGCCGACTGACGATGTCCAAGTGGCATGGCGTCGGGGCCTTGTAGCGAGAATTGGCCGTGTGCCGACGGCGGCAAGATGCCGACAGTGCCTGGGCCGACTGGCTTGTACCATCCGGAGGGTAAGCGAATTGGTTAGCGGCCTCACTGGAAATGAGGTGCCCCTTGACCGGGGTTGCGAGTTCGAGTCTCGTGCCCTCCGCTAGAGTGGTTTGTTTGTGGATATTCATGGGGCTTCTGTGACGCTTCTCCTGAGGAAATGTGGCGGCTTTCTTTCCCAAACACGGGGGGTGCTAACCCGAAACGCAAGCAAGAGATCAACCTGGGCTTGCTCGCTTGTGTCTCGCGTTGGTATAGAATCGAGACTGGGCGAGCCCGGAGGAGTGTCGAACTTCGGGGCACCCCCGCTCGACGAACTAGGTGGGCTCGATGTGGCTTGGCTGGGTTCTTGTTGGCCAGTAATCGAAGGACTGAAACACGCCCTTTTCGAAGTTTCTGGGCCACATACTACGAGTTACGGGCGTGTCGCTGTCAATTCCAGGGAATTTGGTGTACCCCCATTCCCTTCCGCGAGTGTACGTGGTATGATTCTGACAATAGTAGTGAGAGCCGAGGTGAGCCCCGACTCGCCGTATTGAGATTTGATGAGTCTGTTCGACGCGTGCCAAAGCCGATAGTGTGATATGGTGGTCCGCTTTGAATTGGCAAATCGACGATCAGTCGGTGTTCTCGTTCTCGTCACCCTGCCATTTGTGTAGCGGCAGTCTTTTTTGAAAGCGCCGGTCCCAATTGCGGTTGGTTTTCTCGCTCCAAAGTTTGGTCGTCGTCTTCACCAACGAGGTGGGGCTCCGGGTGAAGTGCCGACGATCCCGTACGTTTTCTCCGTTTTTTTAAGGAGTGGCACAATGCCGCAAGGGACGATCAAAAAGTTGATCACGGACAAGGGTTTTGGATTCATCGAGGGAGAACGAGGCGAATTGTTCTTCCATCACAGTTCGGTCCAAGGAGCTAGCTTCGACTCGCTTCAAGAAGGTCAAACAGTGACATTCGACGAAGGTCGTGGCCCCAAGGGCCCGCGAGCCGAAAACGTCAAGATCGCATAAGCGACCGTTGTGAAGACGTTATGTTTTGACGAATGGCTGGGGAAACGCTTAGTGGTGCCCCAGTTTGAGAGGTGGGGTTTTGACTCAAAGATGAGCTTGTGCGTTGGGCATAGGTTTGTTGAGCAAGAACCTGACTGACAGAGCTTGAAAACAGGGTGTTGCGCTGCGGTATCGCGAACGTCAAGTTCGTATCGCTGAACGCGCCATTTGATCAAATCTGGCAAGCGGCCCCGAGAGTTGATTTTCGGGGTCGCTTGGTTGTTTCTTGGCTCGCGTTGGAAGATCTGAATGAACGCTTGGATTCGAGCAATGCGTGCTACGGGTGTCTTGTTTATCACGGCCGGGGGCTCGCGTCAGTGTTCTAGGAAAACTGCTGCAGTCGAGCGAAACGCGTAGTGTTAGCCCAAGTTGATCAGCTACAGCCACAAGACCCCTGTTTTTGTAGGCTCGACGGTGGAATTTTTCCACTACATCCCGGGTTCGACTTTTGATTGACGGGGCAGACGCAGCCCGAGTCGGTCCAGCAGGATGGCCTGATGGTC
>JAFGIR010000233.1 GCA_016929515.1 Pirellulales bacterium
CGATGATTTTTCGCCGTCGACGTTGCGATGAGTTGTCGCGCTTTCGAAAAATCGTCGGTGTTGCGCAGTAACAAGAGGCTTTGTGTGTCGAGGGTCGAATGCCTCTTGCCGCTGGCGCGGCACCGACGATTCCGCGACATGGCTTTGCATCAAGGGCATGCCTTGCCCCGCGGAATCATCGCTGTCACCCGATTTTCGACAGGATGAACACGATGCACAAGAAAGACCGTGGCGCGAGTCTTGGCTTACCCTTACCATTGCTCAGGCGTTGGGCCGAGTTTCCGGCTTGATTTCCGCGGCCAACGGGGGCTGGTTCTGGTTTTGGCCTTGGACGCCAGCGACGCGCGGGCGCGACCGGCCGCTGAAGACGGCCGCGAGCAGCAGTCCCATGGCAATCGCCCGGATAACAACGCCGACGACGGCCACGATGGACATGATGTGGGCAATCGACAAGTCGATGTCTCTCGCCCTGTGGATGATGAACATCTGAAGGGACATCATCCCAATCGTGGTTGCCAGCAAGAGCACCATGGCGATCAGGGTGAGAACCGAGGGGCCTGGGCAGCGGCGCATGAAAGCCAGCGCGAGCACGATGCCAAGGAGGTAGACGAGGAGCATCGGCGAGTGGCTGAGAAGCTGTGTCAGCAGCGGTCCGAGAAAGCCGTCTGCCATGGAATGTCTCCTTGAAATCTGTTGTAATCCCGATCGTGATTCAGGTCGTTTCTACCCGTATGCCGAGAGGACGTCAAGCGTCCGGCGGCCGTTTGGTCGGAGGGGAGTTGTCGACATGCGCTTGGCGAGAGAACCGGGATGGAGCAGTCGTTTTTCAGAGCCAAGGTGGAGGTGTCCGGCCATTGAGCAAAACGCCGGTCGCCGGGATTTTCGCCGTCGATTGGCCTTGGTGGGTGATGTCTGGCCCACTTTGTTCAATTTTGCTGTCTCGCGTGACTTCCCCAGTATTCCGCAAACATTCCGCATCCTTCTCAAATTGCCGTAGGGTATTTCTTCACGGGCGGATACACTATTTCTGTGAGAGTATTGGGCAGCGGAACCACGACCCGGCTGTCCCATCCCGCCCTATCCGCAAGGAGGCCCTGCATGTCGAATTGGCCTTTTCGCTTTATTCATGCGGCCGACTTCCATCTTGAAACGCCGCCGTTCGGCGTCGAGGAAGTGCCGGAGCATCTGACGGAGCTATTGCTCGAAGCGGCCTATTGGTCGGCGAGCACCGTTTTCGAGACGGCACTGGCCGAGAAGGTCGACTTCGTGGTCCTCTCGGGCGACTTGCTGCACAGCCGGCACACGGGGCCGCGGGGACCGCTGTTTTTGGTCGAGCAGTTCGAGCGGCTTGCCGAGCGAAACATCGCGGTTTATTGGGCCGGCGGGCGGATCGATCCGCCCGAGGCGTGGCCCGCGTCGATGTTGTTGCCCGAGAATGTCTACGTGTTCGGCCGGGGCAAGCCCGAGCAGTGCATCCACCGCCGCGACGACACGGCGTTGGCGCGGTTGATCGGGGCGAGCCGGCCGGCGGAAGGCAAGATCCGGCCAAAAGGGTTCGACGCGGAACACCCGGGCCTGTTCAGCATCGCGGTGGCCCACGGCCGCTGGCGGCTCGAATTGCTCAAGGCGGCGCGGGTGGATTACTGGGCGTTGGGCGGCGGCCACGCGCGCCGGACGCTTTGCGAGTCGATGCCGGTGGTGCACGACCCGGGCAGTCCCCAGGGGCGTCACCCCGAGGAAACCGGACCGCACGGCTGCACGCTGGTCGAAGTCGACTTGGAGCGGAACACTCGATTGACGTTCATGCCGACCGACGCGATTCGCTGGGAGTGCCCGCGGATCGTCCTCGACGAAACGAGCACGCCCGAGGGGCTCGAACACGAGATGGTCCGCCGGGTCGAATCGCTCCGGCAGAGTTCGCCGAAAACCGACTTTCTGATTTCGTGGAATCTGGGCGGCGCCGGCAGCGTGGTCAACGAGGCGCGGCGCGGCACGTTGGGGGCCAAGTTGCTCGGGCGGCTTCGCGAGCGATTTGGCCACGGGCCGCCGGCCGCCTGGAGCGTGGCGATCGCGGTCGACCCGTCGGCGCGCGCCGCGGCGTCGTGGTACGAGGAAGATACGATCCGCGGCGAGTTTCTGCGCGAACTACGCGAGCGTGAAAAAGCCGTCGACGAGCCGCTCGATCTCGAAGACGTGTTGCCGGAAAAGGGCACGGACGACGCGCTGCGGAAGTTGCTGCTGCACCCGCCGGAGGCTTCGCGGTTGGCGTTGTTGGGCGAGGCGGCCACGTTGGGAGTCGATCTGTTGGACGGAGAGGAGGCCGAATCGTGAAAATCGAATCGCTGAAAGTCGACGGCTACGGGGTTTGGAGCGGGCTGAAGCTCGACCGGCTCGACGAGGGGCTGAACGTGTTTTGCGGGCCCAACGAGGCCGGCAAAACGACGTTGATGCAATTCATGCGGTCGATGTTCTTCGGGTTTTCGTCTGATCGGCGGCGCTATCTGCCGCCGGTTCACGGCGGGCGACCGGGCGGCCAGATCGAGTTGGCCAACGCCGAAGGGCGTTTCCGCCTGTCGCGCCACGACGACGACGAAGCGCCGGGACCGAAGGGGTCGGCCGTCGTGGCGGCCGCCGACGGCACGCGCCACGGCGAGCCCTTCGTCGGCACCCTGTTGTCGGGCGTCGACGAGCCGACGTTCAACCACGTGTTCGCGGTGGGGTTGCGCGAAATTCAGGAACTCGGCACGCTCGGCGATCTCGAAGCGGCGGCGCTTCTGTTTCGTCTTTCGGCCGGGCTCGACCGCGTCTCGCTGGTCGACGTCATGCGCGAACTCGA
>JAFGIR010000234.1 GCA_016929515.1 Pirellulales bacterium
CAGCCCCAGCACGATGCAATTGCGGAACGGATGGGGGAAGGGAATCAGGGGCGTGTCGGGCGACCGTTCTTGTGCGGGGGACTGACCCCTTTTTGCCGCCGGCACGGCCGAATCTCCTCGTTCCTCGTCCCCGGCAAAAAGGGGACTGTCCCCCTTGCCCGACCCCGACCCCTTGCCCGACCCCTTGCCCGACCCCTTGCCCGAATCCCCCGAATCCGTATCATCATCGAACAACAGCGTGCTGATGGCCAACAGGCTGTAGAACCAGCCGCGGGTCTGGTCGAGCGCTTCGCTGATGAAGTCGGCGGGAAACTGCTCGTCGAAATCGGTGGCCGACCCCGGCTTGCCCGGATAGCCCCACTGGGCAAACGGCATGGCCCCCGAGTCGAACCAACAGTCGATCACCTCGGTGACGCGGCGCATTCGCGCCCCGGGCGCCACGGGCGAGTCGTAGGTGATTTGGTCGATATAGGGTTTGTGGATTTTCAGATCGTCGGGCAGCTTGGGGTTGGCCTTCTTCGCTCTTTCCCAAGCCTCGGCGCCGGTCGCGCCCGGCTTGGCCAGGAGTTCCCTGTAGCTGGCGACGGCTTCCATGTGGCCGGTGTTCTCGCAGACCCAAATCGGCAGCGGCGTGCCCCAGTAGCGCTCGCGCGACAGGGCCCAATCGACGTTTGTTTCGAGGAAATTGCCCATCCGGCCATCGCGGATGTGCTCGGGCAGCCAGTTGATCTGGCGGTTGTTTTCGATCATCCGGTCCTTGAATTGCGTCGTGCGGACGAACCAGCTGCGTCGAGGGTATTGGATGAGCGGGTCTTCCTCGGCTCGCCAGCAGAACGGGTAGTCGTGCAGATACTGTTCCTGGTGGAAGAGCTTGCCGGCCGCGCGGAGCCCGCGGCAAATGTCCTTGTCGGCTTCCTTAACCCAGCGGCCTTCGTACTCGGGCGTTTCTTCGGTGAAAGTTCCGTCGGGCGCGACCGAGCAGATGAGCGACGGGCCCTGTCCTTCGACGAATAGAGCCTGTTGGGCGGTGAGCAAGTCGTAGTCGACCTCGCCGAACGCCGGCGCTTGATGAACGAGGCCAGTGCCGCTGTCGGTCGTGACGAAATCGGCCGCCACGACGCACCAAGCGACGTGCCGCGAGCCGCCCTGCTTGAGTTGGCCTTGGGTCTGGCCGTCGCGGGCGTAGTAGTGGTCGAACGGCGGCACGTAACGTAGCCCAAGCAATTCGGTGCCGGCCAGGGTCGACTCGACCGTGAATTCTTTTTTGACCTTTTCGGCAATGGCATCGACCAACGCGGCGGCCATGATCAGTTTCCGCTCTTCGCCCTCGACCGACACGAGTGCGTAGTCCAACTCGGGCCGGACCGCGGCGAACTGGTTGCTCGGCAACGTCCAGGGCGTGGTGGTCCAGACCAGCAGGTCGGTGTCGGCCAGCTCGGCCGGTGGATCGACCAGCGGAAAGCGGACATAGACGCTCGGGTCGGCCACCTCGCGGTAGCCTTGGCCCACCTCGCCGCTCGAAAGGGCCGTTCCGCCCTGGGCCCACCACCAGACGATTTTGTGGCCCTGGTAGAGCAGCCCTCGGTCGAACAGGTTCTTCAAGGCCCACCAGACGCTTTCGACGTAGCTCTGGTGATAGGTCACGTAGGCTTCGTCCAGGTGGATCCAGAAGCCGAGCCGCTCGGTCATCTCTTCCCACTGCTTGGTGTAGCGGAAGACGCTTTCGATGCACTTGTGAATGAATGGCTCGACGCCGTAGGCCTCGATCTCTTCCTTGCTGTGGATGCCCAGGTCCTTGCAGACCTCGACCTCGACCGGCAGCCCATGCGTGTCCCAGCCCGCCTTGCGACGGCAAAGGTCGCCGCGCATCGTTCGGTAGCGAGGGAACAGGTCCTTGATGGCCCGGGTGAGGCAGTGGCCCGGGTGGGGCAAGCCGTTGGCCGTCGGCGGGCCCTCGTAAAAGACGAACTCGGGGCAGCCTTCGCGGCCGGCGAGCGACTTTTCATAGATCTGGTTTTCTCTCCAGAACTGGATGACGCGCTGTTCGAGTTCGGGAAACGAGACGTTGCCTTCGACGGGACGGAACATGATGGGTCAGGTTCTTGGGACCACGGATGAACACGGGTGGACATAGACAACTCGCCGGTCAGCGGGCGTAGGGTGGGCATGGCCCACCAAGACCTTATCCGTGCGGCGCGCACGTCGGTGGGCGGTGCCCACCCTACGATCTCTCCCCATCACTGACTGGCCGAGGCTGGACACAAACCGAATCAATCAGTAAACCACTATTTGAGACAGGAATCAAGAGGGGTGGTTCGCCCGCCCAGCAGGGCGTCGCGGCAATACTTGAGATTACCACGCGAGGGTGGTAGGCTGGGAGGTGCATTTACGCGTCTGGCAGAGACGCACCCTTTTTGCCGAGCAACCCGCGCCACCCAAATACTGTGGAGAAACAATGATGACCCGTCAGATTTGCCGCCTTCGTGGTGCGTGCAAGCACGCACCCTACCCTGCCCGTCGCGCACGTTGCCTGGCTGCCCTGCCCTTGCTGTTGGCTGTTTTTGCCGGCGTGGCGTTTGCCGAGGACGTCAAGCCGGCCCCGGAGACCAAGAGACCGACCGGCTACAACGTCTTATTCATCGCCGTCGACGACATGCGGCCCGAGTTGGGTTGCTACGGCGCCGACTACATGCACACGCCGAACCTCGACCGGTTGGCCGCTCGGGGAACACTTTTCGATCGTGCCTATTGCCAGCAGGCGGTGTGCAATCCGTCGCGGGCATCGCTCATGACCGGCTTGCGGCCCGACTCGACCAAGGTCCACGACCTGAAGCGTCATTTTCGCCTCGGCGTGCCCGACGTCGTCACGCTGGCCCAGCTTTTCAAGCAGCACGGCTACCACGCACAGGCGATTAGCAAGATTTACCATCGGGGGCTCGACGACCCGCAGTCGTGGAGCGTGCCGCAGATGAGACCGAAGGCGCCCATCTATATCGACCCGGCGATTCGCGCCGACATTCAAAAGCGGCGGCGCGAGCTTGAAGCCAAGGGTCTCACTTCTCAGCGGCGCGCCGGCAAGAAGGATGCGGCGACCGGCACGACGTTGGTTCTCGGGTCGCGCGGCGGCGCCCGCGTGTCGGGGCCGGCCTGGGAAGCGCCCGACGTGGCCGACAACGTTCTGACCGATGGCAAGACGGCCGATCGGATCATCGAGTTGTTGCGCGAATTCAAGAAAGACGACAAGCCGTTTTTCCTCGGCGCCGGTTTTCTGAAGCCTCATCTTCCGTTCATCGCGCCGAAACGCTATTTCGACCTTTATCCGCTCGACGAGGTCGAGTTGCCCGACAATAGGTTCGCGCCAAAGGACGTGCCGGAGATCGCGTTGCACAACTCGGGCGAGCTTCGCAGCTATTGCGACGTGCCGGACGAAGGGCCCATCGCGAAGAAGCAGATGCGCGAGTTGCTCCGCGCCTACCGTGCGTGCACGAGTTACGTCGATGCCCAGATCGGCCGCATTGTCGCGGAACTCGACCGGCTCGGGCTGCGCGAAAACACGATTGTCGTTTTCTGGGGCGACCACGGATGGCACCTGGGCGAGCAAAACCTCTGGGGCAAGATGACCAACTTCGAGATTGCGACCCACGTGCCGATGATCATCAGCGTGCCCGGCCAGAAGAACCCGGGCGCGAAGACCGACGCCCTGAGCGAGTTTGTCGACATCTATCCGACGCTGTGCGAATTGTGCGACCTGCCGGCGCCGGAGAACCTGGAGGGGACCAGCCTCGTGCCGGTGATGAACGAACCCGAGCGAAAATGGAAAACGGCCGCCTTCAGCCAGTATCCCCGTCCGGGGCTTTTCCCGGGCGAGAGCCGCATCAAGCAGATGGGCTACAGCATGCGAACCGATCGCTACCGCTACACCGAGTGGCAGGATTGGAAGACGGGCAAGGTTCTGGCCCGCGAGCTTTACGACTATCAAACCGACCCGAAAGGAAACACGAACGTCGCCGGGCTGCCGGAGAACGCGGAGTTGGTAGTGAAATTAAGCCGCCAACTGGCGGCCGGCTGGCGCGGCGCGTTGCCGAAGGAGTAGCGTAGTGAAACGCGGTTTTTGAGTTGCCCTGGGCCAGCGCTGGCGCTATGGCCCAGGCACCCTCGCGTTGCCGAAGGAGTAGCGAGGTAGTTTGCCAAATCAATGTTTTGGCTCTGACAGATTAATAATCCTCGATACCACCGGTGCGAGCGTCAGTGCTTCAGCAAAGACACGGGCAAGATGCCCGTCTGCACTTTCTGAGAAAACGTTCGTAACTGGTATTCACTAAAAAAGGCTCTTCCATCAAGCTGCTGTTGCGAAACACGCGGCAAG
>JAFGIR010000235.1 GCA_016929515.1 Pirellulales bacterium
CGCCGTGGCGTCCAGCAGTTGGGTTGTCGTGAGCCAGTGCCAGCGGTCCACAAGATCGCCTTGCAGAAATGCCAAGAGCACATAGCCGCTCCCATAGAGCACCGAGCCGACCTTCACGAAATAGAAGAACAGCGATGACAGACCGAACTCGGCCTCTGCCGGGCCGGTGACTCCCGAGGCAAAGTAGATCAAAGCAAGCAGCCCGCAGACAATCACCGACAGAATCAGGATCGGTCGAAGACGCCATGCGCCACTTTGGACTACCTGTCCCCGCAGCGCCGCCAGCATCCCGGCGGCCAGAAGCAGTGAGAGTTCATCGACGCCAAGAAAGCTGGCTACGGTTGCCAAGACGGCGACGGTTGCCAGGAATCGCGTCTTCACGGCCGTTTTGCTCAGCCCCCAAAGCGCCTGCGCGACAATCGCAATCACGACTGGCTTGACTCCGTAGAGCAAGCCGGCGAACTCGGGCAGGCTTCCGAACTGCACATAGGCCCAGGTAATCGCGGTGACGATCACCATCGCCGGCACGATGAAACACACGCCCGCGACCAGAAGTCCCGCCCAACCGGCGCGAATGTAACCAAGATGGATCGCCATCTCGGTCGAGTTGGGGCCGGGAATCAAGTTGGTCGCGCCCAAGAGGTCCAAGAACCTCTCGCGGGTGATCCAACCACGACGCCGGACCACTTCGTCCTCCATCATGCCGATGTGCGCCGCCGGCCCGCCAAAGGCCGTGGTTCCCAGCCGAAAGAAGAGGCAGGCCACTTCCCACAGCGCGTGGCGGCTTCGTATAGCCGGCGGTTCCGGTTCAGTCTGTTTCGTGCGTGTCGCGTTCAATGATCTTTCCACGAGTCATCATCGCATCCAGAGAGATGTCTCCTATGTCTTCACGGTGAACTGCGACAGGTCGAAGATGCCCAACGTCTTCTCGATCGCGGCCACGCGGCCGACGATTTCCTCGAAACCGTCCTTGACTGCATCGTGTGCTGGTTCTCCCGTTTCGGCAAGCGGTGTACATTGAAATCCATCGACATCTACGCGGCAAAGGAGGGGGCTGTCAGGCCCCTTTCCTTTCCAGTAGATTCTCTCCAAATGGATTCGTGTTTTGCAGATTTTGTGGTGTCGAATACTGCTGATCGCGTCTGACCGACAATATATCGGCCTGACATGTGTTTGTCTTGGATACCGTTTGCTATTGGGTCAGTAGGGCGTTGCCACCCATGAAGACAGCCGCGACGAGCGTGGTGTAGGCGAACCATTTCTTCAGATTTCTTGATTTCGTTTTCATGGCGAGTTTCCCCCCGATCAAACCACCCACGGCACCCGCGCAAGCGGCCGGCAGGGCATACCCCATGTTGAAATCGCCGCCCGCGGTGTGCCCGAGAAATCCCATCAGCGCGGTAGCGGCCACCATGGCGGACGATGTGCCCACGGCAATCCGCATGGGAACACCGCATGCCAACACCATAAGCGGCACTTTGAAGGAACCGCCGGAGATACCGACTGCGCCGGCGGCCAAACCAACGACCGCCGTGATGGGAATGACGAGCCACAAATTGACGACGTAGGCGTTGCTGGCGAACTCCCGGTGCCAGAATCCGACATGCTTTTTCGGAGAGAGGGGCCGCTCGCTCACCTTCAAAAGCATACAGAAGCCAGCCAATACCAGAAGTCCGGTAAGGATGAGTTTGAGCGAGGTTCCGCTTACGCAATGCGAGAAATAGCCGCCGACCAAGGCCATGAGGGTTGTGGGTGGTTCGATGATCAGCGCCAATTTCCAGTCGACGTGTCCGTACTTATGAAATACGAGCATTGCGGTGACGGAAGTAAAGACAAGGATGAGTTGCCCGGTGGTTGCTGCCTCGTGCATGGGAGTTCCCACCGCCACGAGCATAGGCACGTAGAAATTGCCGCCGCCGCGTCCGGTCATGGCCGTTGGAACGGCAATGAGCAAGACCGCCAGCAAGACAACCACCATCCTAATCATGTCCGTCTTCCCATGACCAGTTTACCGCTTTTTCCTATCGAGCGGGTCTGACACATCTGTTTGAGTAGTTTCCCGGGTTTTAATTCCTCGACCAGTGCCGCGTATCCGCCTTCGAGGACGTACACGTTGGCATGGCCCTTGGTTCGCAAATAGGCGTAGGAAATGCTCGCGCGAATCACAGCCGAGCAGAAGATGCCGACGGACGGCTCCGCCGGAATATCTCGATACCTGTCGGGGAGTTCGTCGAGAGGAATGTGGAGGCTTCTTGCCTGGAACGTCAACGGCAATGCCAACGAGGCGTTTTCTTCGTTGGATCGCACGTCGAGAAAGACGCCCTCGGCAGAGTCAAACAGTTCTTTCGTCGTCATCTTATGACTGCCCGTTCCAAAGAACTCGATCGACATACTCCTCAACATACCGTCAAATTCGAGCTTGACTAGCCAACCTTCATGTGAGCATTTGCTTGATTTCTTCGGCGGTGGACACTTTGCCCACCGATTTCACCTGGCCATCGATGGCCAGGGCCGGCGTGGTCATCACGCCAAAGCCGACGATGGCGCTGATGTCGGTGATCTTCTCGACCGTGGCCTCGATGCCCGACTGCGACACGGCTTCTTCGACATTGTGCTTTAGTTCTTCACACTTGGCACAGCCGGGTCCCAAAACCTGGATCAGTCTTATGTTTCGTTCTCCCTATAATTGAATAACCGCTTGTGCCTTCGGCCTGAATCCTACACAAAGAACCAGCCGAAGACCATTCCCGCACAGGTGCTCATAATCACCGTCAAAACGACGAACGTGAGCGTTTTCTTGAATCCGATGACGCTGTAGATCACCGCGATGCTCGGCAACGACAGAGCCGGCCCGGCCAGCAATAGGGCCAACGCGGGCCCGCGTCCCATTCCGAGCCCCAGCAGTGCTTCGAGAATGGGAATCTCGGTCAGCGTGGCAAAGTACCACATTCCGCCGATCATCGAGGCGACGAGATTGGACGTGAAGCTGTCGCCGCCGACCCAACGGGCGACGATTCTCTCGGGAATCAGAGTCCCGACGAATCCGGTCACGAGCACGCCGCCGAACAAGAGCGGAATGATCGATTTCGAGAAGTCCCACGTCTGGTCCATCCACTCGGCGAGTTCGTCGCGGTCGAACCAGCCAAGGGACATGGCCAAGACGCCCAAGAAACACGCTCCGGCAAAATACCATCGATGGTGAAACACCCAGGCGACCCACTCATGGCCCTCTTGCGTGTAGTCTGGCTCCGCGGCAATGTCGCTTCGGTCGATCATCAGCTTGGCGCCCTTCTTCAGGTCGCCCAGCGGTTCTTCGAGCTGAACTCGATATTTCTCGGCCGTGCGAATGAGCACGGTTACGTGCATGTGCGTGCCGTCGGTCTTCTCGATGATGGTTTGGCTTGGATTGGCCCAATCACTGAAGACGAGGAACGTGATCATGCAGACGAAAAACGAGGCTGTCTGCCAGAGCTTTCGCTTGGCCGGCGGTGCCTCGGGCAGAGGAAGGCCGAGGCCGGTCCCAGGCCGGCTCCCACCTGATAGATGCCCGCGAACATCGGCAGGACGCTGCACGAGCAGACAGCCAACACGGTGCCCGAGGTCGACGCGACGCCGTAGGCCTCGATTTTGTTGGCCCTGGGCCCGAGGTGGCGAAGGACGGCTTCTTTTGAAAAGAAAGTCGCGATGGCTCCGGCGATGAACATGGCGGGCACGACGCACGCCAACGTGTGGTAGCGCGCGTACCACTGGAGCATGTAGAACGCCTCCATGATGGCGTTTTGAATCTTCGGGCTGGCGAAGTTCACGAAGTACGCGAACAGGAAGCTCCCAACCAACGTGGCGAAGATAGCGAGTGGTCTCTTGTTCATTCGACGCTGCTTCGTCGTGATTCTTGGGGACGGTGGTATATTTGGCCAAATCAGCAAACGCTGTGTCCGCAAAAAGGCCTGATTGCATAGGCCACCGATCGACGCTCCCTTGTCCTATACTACTAATCTCAAAGATCGTGAACTCTTTGACGAAGTCCAGCGACCAACGGGAGCGGGTTATCACCGTGGTGCGGAAGCGCCCATTGGCTGGCGGCCGCGCCACCCGGCGTACGCTCAGGTCAATAATTGCTGCTGGTTGGCCGCGTTGCACGCGATCACTGACTCGATGCAGTCGAAGAACTTCAGAACGCAACTCATCCGCAAACGGTAGTAAACCATCGATCCGCGTTTCTCGTCCTCGACAATTCCGGCATTTTTCAACAGGGCAAGGTGTCGTGAAACGGTCGACATGTCGACGCCGATCATTTCGGTCAATTCGCAAACGCAGCGCTGTTCGGTTTTCGACAACTCGTCGACGATGAACAGTCGCGTCGGATGCGCCAGGGCCTTGATAATCTTTGCCCGGGCTTCGTATTTTGCTTGTTGCTTCGCGTTCATTGGTCGTTCTGCGTTCATCAGGATTATATATCGTCTTCCATGCCTTGTCGATTTAGCCAAATAGGCATGTGACGCAACTCCTGACATGTCAAGATATTGCGTCAGGGGACCGAGTCGCCGACCATTAGACCCACTCCGACACCGGCTCGGCTGCGTCTATCTGCTCCTCGCTATCTTCAAGGTGTTCGATACCGTCGGTCTTGGCAATGACGGTTACGCCGGTCTCGGTCACGGTGAATCCGCGTCGACGGTCGAGTTCGTGATCGTAGCCGACCTCGAATTCCGGCGGCAGGCAGACGCCCTTGTCGATGATTGCGCGGCGGACTTTCGCGCGGCGGCCGATGTTGACGCCCTCGAAAAGGATCGACTCTTCGACCTTGGCGTAGCTGTTTACCCGGGTATCGGAACCCAGGATCGAACGGCGAACCTGGCCGCCCGAGATGATCGACCCCATGCAAACGATACTGTCCATCGCATAGCCGCGGCGGTCTTCGGCGGCGAAGACGAACTTCGGGGGTGGGTAGTTCGGCAAGAAGGTGCGGAGCGGCCACTGGTTGTCGTAGATGTTTAGCAGCGGATCGACGGCTACCAGATCCATGTTGGCTTCGTAGTAGGCGTCCAACGTGCCAACGTCTCGCCAGTAGGCGCTCTGCTTGCGATTCTCGTCGAGAAACGGGTGAGCGAACACGCGATGCGTGTTGATAATCGATGGAATCAAGTCGTTCCCAAAATCATGGGTGCTCCCGGGGCGCGTGGCGTCTTGACACAATTGCTCGAAGAGGAACCGTGTCGAAAAAACGTAGATGCCCATCGAAGCGCAACAATTGCGTGGATCGCTGGGGATCGGTTTCGGCTCGGCCGGTTTTTCCTCGAAATTGACGACGCGTTCCTGAGCGTCGATTTCCATCACGCCAAAACGATGACGAGCTTCGTCCACGGGAACGCGAAGCACGCCGATCGTCAAGTCGGCCCGGTTGGCGACGTGCGACTCGACCATCTTGCGATAGTTCATTTTGTAGATGTGGTCGCCGGCCAAGATTACCGTGTATTCGGCGTGTTCCTTCTCCATCGTATAGATGTTTTGGTAGACCGCGTCGGCCGTGCCGCGATACCAATGCTCGTCAATCCGTTGTTGCGGCGGGACGACGTCGACAAACTCGTTCAATTCTCGGCAGAAGAAGTGTTGCCAGCCTCGATGGACGTGGCGGCTGAGGCTGGCCGCCTTGTATTGCGTCAAAAGCAAGATTCTGCGAATGCCGCTGTTGAGGCAGTTCGACAACGAAAAATCGATGATTCGATAGGCTCCCCCGAACGGCACGGCCGGCTTGGCACGATCTCGCGTCAACGGTTCCAAACGAGAACCCTTGCCGCCCGCCAAGACCACCGCCAGCGTGTCTTTCATGAGATCTCCTCTCGTTTTTTCACCGATCGACATGGTTCGGACGACCTTCTAGTCTCGTTGTATCGGTCTGTCGGCAGAGTCGAAGAGAGACTATGCGACCCAAAAGGTCGCCTATAACCGATACAGGCGATTGCTTGTGACTTTCCTTCCTAGATTTCCGATTTTTAAGAACAAATGCCCTGGTCCGAATTTCTCATCGCCAAGGCACGGATTCTCCACTGCGGAAGGCAGGAAGAAGACTCGGGAAAATTTGCGTTTCAGTCAATCCACTGCCGTTGCCATAACTCGAACACCAGCAACGCCCAGAGACGATAGCTGTGGTCGAAACGTCCGGCCCGATGGTCTTCGATCAGGCGGCGGACTGTCTCGCTCCGGAAGTAACCACGTTGGCTCGTGTTCGGATCGAGCAGAATCTCTTGAGCGTACCCGGCCAAGGGCCCACGAAACCATGCATCCAGCGGCACGCCGAAACCCATCTTGGGCCGCCGGCGAATGGTCCGCGGAATCAAATCGGCGAATGTATCCAACAGAATGCGTTTGCCCCGGCCGCGACGCAGTTTGTATTTTAGCGGAATCCGCATCGCCAGTTCTACCACCCGATGGTCGAGAAACGGTTGGCGGCATTCCAACCCATGGGCCATCGAGGCTATGTCGACCTTGGTCATAAGATCGCAGGGCAGGTAGGTCACCAAATCGGTAAGGCTGATCATCGTCACCGGGTCGCGGCCGGCGCTCCGCGCGGCTGAAGCCCAAAGCCACTCGATGGGGTCGACGCCGGGCAGTTGCTCGAGTGAATGATCACTGTACAGTTCGGCCCGCTGGGTTTCGTTGAAAATGGAAATCCAGTCCATGTATCGCCGCAGGGGGGACTGCCCTAAGACCTCGACGAACCGTTTCCATCGCCGCACGACCGATTTTTGTCGAGGGCTGGCCGGCAGTTTCTGCCAAAACCGGCTGGCCAAAAGGCGGCGCAGCGTTACCGGCAGACGGTCGAAACGATCGGCTAGCTCCACGGCCCGATAGCGTGGATAGCCGACAAACAGCTCATCACCGCCGTCGCCGGTCAACGCCACCGTGACATGGTGTCGGGTCAACTGCGAGACGTACCATGTCGGCACGGCCGAACTGTCGGCAAACGGCTCGTCGTAGTGCCACACCAGCTTTTCGAGCACGTCGACCGCTCGCGGCTCCACGCGGAATTCCTCGTGCACCGTTCCAAAACGCTCGGCCGCGAGCCGGGCATAGCTCGTTTCGTCGTATTCGGCCACCGGAAAACCGATCGAGAAGGTCCGCGCGGGCTGTTGGCTCAACCGCTGCATCAGCCCGACGACGATCGTCGAATCGACTCCACCCGAAAGGAATGCTCCTAGCGGCACGTCGCTTTGCAGACGCGCGCGGACCGCCTCGGTCAACGTTTCGCGCAGCTCATCGGCCAACTCGCTGTAGGATTGACCCGATTCGACGTTGAAGTCGGGGTCCCAATAACGACCCATCGCCAGATTCCCGTCGCGATACAACAGGTAATGAGCCGGCGGCACCTTTGCGATTCCCTGCAAAATCGTTCGCGGATAGGGCACGTATTGATAGGTCAAGTATTCGTCCAACGCCCGGCGGTCGATCTCGCGCGGCACGCCGGGCACTTCCAACAGGCTTTTCAACTCGCTGGCAAACAGCAAGCGGTCGGACTCATGCCGATAGACGAGCGGTTTCTGGCCCAACCGGTCGCGGGCTAGCAGCAGCTGCCCTTGCTTCGCGTCCCAAATGGCCAGCGCAAACATGCCGTCGAGATGGCGGAGCATCTCGGTCCCTTCGTCCTCGTAGAGATGGACAATCACTTCGTTGTCGCTGTCGGTCCGGAATTGGTGGCCCGAGCCTTCGAGCCGGCGTCGCAAATCGCGATAGTTGTAGATCTCGCCGTTGGCCACCAGCCAGACCGTCTCGTCCTCGTTGGCGATCGGCTGACGGCCGCTGGTCAAGCCGATGACGGCCAGACGCCGGTGGCCCAGCGCGACGCCGGGCAAGGCGCCCCGGCCGGGCCGAAGCTGGCAGTCCGAGCGATATTGCCCTTGGTCGTCGGGCCCCCGATGGGCAAGCATGTCGGTCATCCGCCGAAGCACGTCCGACGCGACGGCCCGCGATGGATCAGTCCAGATTGCACCGGTTATGCCACACATGGTTTGGCCATTTCACTCAGTCAATTCAGAAACCACCCAACACCCGACGATACAAGTTGGCGTAGCGTTCGACCATTTGGTCGACCGTGAACTCCTCGGCCATGCGTCGTCGGCCGGCCTCGCCAAGTCGTTCCGACAGGGCCGCGTCGTCGAGAATTCTCCGCGTGTGTTTGGCCAACATGGCCCGATTGCCGACCGGAAACAGGTAGCCCGTTTGTCCGTCGACCACTAGATCGCGCGTGCCCGGGATGTCGGTGGCGACGACGGGCACTCCGGCCGACATGGCTTCCATGATCGCGTTCGACTGACCTTCGTAGCCGCTGGTCGACCAGAGCAGGTCGAAATGGGGCACCAGCCGAGCCACGTCGTCCCGCTCGCCCAGGAAGTGAACCTGGCCCCGGATTTCAACCTGATCGCGATAGCGCCAAAGCCGGCTACGTTGCGGCCCGTCGCCGATGATCAACAGGTGGACGTCCTTGCGAATCACTTTCAACAGGTCGGCCGCCCAAATCGCGTCCTTCACGCGTTTCTGCGGCCAGAGGCGACCGATTAAGCCGATCAATCGTGCATCGTCGGGCAAGTGCAATTCCGCGAGGAGTGCTTGCCGGGTTATTGGGCTCGGCGGCAGCGGCTCGACCCCGTTGGGGATTACCTCGATACGCTCCGACGAAAGGCCCTTTGCTACGTAAAACTCCTTAACGCCCGGGCTGTTGGCCACGATTCGCGA
>JAFGIR010000236.1 GCA_016929515.1 Pirellulales bacterium
CCGCCCATGCCGGGCATTCCGCCGCCCATGCCACCCATGCCGGGCATTCCGCCGCCCATGCCGGGCGCGCCGGGAGGGCCGGCCTTGCCGTCGTCTTCCTTCGGCACGTCGGTTATCAAGCAGGAGGTCGTCAACAGCAAGGCCGCCACGCTGGCGGCGTTCTGCAACGCGCTGCGAACAACTTTCGCCGGATCAATGATGCCGGCTTCAACCAGGTCGCAGTAGACTCCCTTTTCCGCGTCGTAGCCGTCCGCCTTGCCCTTCATGTTGTTGACCCGGCTGACGACCACCGCGCCGTCAACTCCGGCGTTCTCGGCAATGGCTCGAAGCGGTGCGTCGAGGACCTTTTCGACAATCTTCGCTCCGAGGGCTTCGTCGCCTTGAAGTTCGAGCTTCTTCAGGGCCTTCGCGCTGCGCAGCAGCGTAACACCGCCACCGGGGACGATGCCTTCTTCCAAGGCTGCCTGGGTCGCGGCGCGCGCGTCTTCCAGCAATGCCTTGCGCTCTTTCATCTCGGTTTCGGTCGTCGCGCCCACGTTGATTTGGGCAACGCCGCCGGCCAGCTTGGCCAACCGTTCTTGCAGTTTTTCGCGATCGTAGTCGCTATCGGTATTCTCGATTTCCTGGCGGATCTGCGCCGCGCGGCCGTCGATGGCGTCTTTCGAGCCGGCGCCGTTGACGATCGTCGTGTCGTTGGAAGTGATATACACCTTCTTGGCTTTGCCAAGATCGGAAAGCTTGACCGAATCGATCGAAACGCCGAGATCCTTGAAGATAGCGTGGCCGCCCGTCACCGTGGCAAGGTCCTCCAGCATGGCTTTGCGACGGTCGCCGTAGCCGGGTGCCTTGACCGCACAGACGTTGAGGATGCCGCGCATTTTGTTCACCACGAGCGTGGCCAGAGCTTCGCCTTCGATGTCCTCGGCGATAATCAACAGAGGCTTCCCGGCCTTGCTAACGCTCTCCAACAGCGGCACGAGCGACTTGACGTTCGAGATTTTGTCCTCATGGATAAGAACCAGGCAGTTCTCCAACGCGCAGGTTTGGTGCTCCTCGTCGGTGACGAAGTGAGGCGAGAGATAGCCGCGGTCAAACTGCATGCCTTCGACGACGTCGACGTAGGTTTCATTCTGGCGACCCTCTTCGACCGTGATCACGCCGTCCTTGCCCACTTTGACGAACGCGTCGGCCAGCACGTTGCCGATGGCCGGATCGTTGTTGCCGGCGATCGTGGCAATTTGCTGAATTTCCTTCTTGCTCTTCGCGTCGACCGGCGTGGCCGCCTTCAGAATCGCCTCGACCAGGACGGTCGCGGCCTTGTTGATGCCCCGAGCAAGCGACATCGGGTCGGCGCCCGCGGCAATCATCCGAAGGCCTTCGGTGTAGATTGCCTGGGCCAGCACGGTCGCCGTCGTGGTGCCGTCGCCGGCCACCTCGTTCGTTTTGCTGGCGGCTTCCTTGACCAGTTGGGCGGCCAAGTTCTCGTACGGGTCGTCCAAGTCGATGTCCTCGGCAACGGTCACGCCGTCCTTGGTCACCTTCGGAGCGCCCCAACCCTTGTCCAATACAGCATTTCGGCCGCGCGGGCCCAAGGTGCTCTGGACGGCTCGGGCGAGTTTGGCCACTCCGACGGCCAACGGCTGCCGCGCTTCGTCTTCAAAGACCATCTGTTTTGCCACAGCGGATTCCTCCTGTTGCTGGCGAAAATATGTCCCCACTCCCGCGTCCAGTCGTTGGTGAACGCGTCGTGGGTGAGTTTACGTCTGACGTCGGCGGCCCGATTTTGGCAGCCTCGTACTAATTAAGTGCCCTTGTGCTGCAACCGGCGTGCCAACCTGCCACAACGATCCATAAACTTTTGCTAACAAAAGACTTGTAGCTATAGCAGGAGGCAGCCGGCGGACCGGTCTCAGGGCCGGTTGGCCCGAAGATGCCATTTTGACAGGGTTGCCGACTCTTGCAAGGGACCCCCCATCACCAATGCCCCGGGCATGACCTATCGTTGGTTGTTGGTCCCCTCAATCACGAAGTCGTCCGGAAGACGGCCCCGGGGAACGTTGGTCAGGGTCAGGATGGCTCCAGGTGCCAGAATGAGAGAGCCGGTCGTTGTCTTGCCGGCGTCGCTGACCACGTCGTTCGCGTGGTACGGATCGACGAGTTCCATTTCCGTGAATTCGGCGCCGGGCCACTGGAGCTTTACATGGCGGTCGTCCGTCGAACGATTGAGCAAAATCAACGTTTTGCGGCCCTTGGCACTGACGTAGGCCGAGACCAGCAGGTCCGGATCGTTCGTTCGGGCGTCGACGCGGTCCATGCCGGTCGGTAGACGCCTTGTGAACGCTCCGAACACGCGAAGTTGATAGCCGCGCGTCTTCGGCATGAACCCGTTGGCCGGATCGGTCACGAAGAGAGTACGGGTCCAGCCGTAGGACGGTTGCACGACGTTCAGCAGCGTCCAGCAATAGCAGATGGCCGAGGCGTCGGTTAGCACCAGGTTCTTGTGATAGAGCTGGCCCATCGACAAGGCCAGGCGGTAGCTCTTCCACTGGTAGTCGGCCGAATTGACGCAGAGTTCGGTTGACAGAAACGGCCTGCCCTCGGCCAGTTCGTTCCACTGCCGAAGCCGGCGGTCGAACTTGTCGGGGTCGGTGAAGCAACTCTGATAATCATACATGTGCGCCGCCACGAAATCGGTCGCTGCCCAGGCGTCGGCTGAACGGCGCAGGTCCTTGAGCCAGGCGATGCCACGGCACAACGAACCGGCATCGCTCATGTGGATGCGGACATTCTTGAAGCCGGAGTCGTCGAGCGCCTTGCGCAACGCCAAGGTCATCTCGTACCAAAGGGGTGTCGGCTGGCGGATTTCATTCTGGATGCCGACCACGTCGGGCGGGGCCCCGGCACGCCGTTGCGATGCGCGGCAATAGGACAACATGGCCTCGACATATTTTTTGGGATCGACGACGCCCTGATGCAGTTTGCCGGCCGGATCGCGCCAATCCTGGCAAGTCCACGGAGGCAGCCGCCAAAACTCGAACCAAACCGTTCCGCCCAGCTTCCGCAGGGTGCGGATATAGTCGAAGTCACTGATTTCTCCGTTGGGGAAATTGTCGCCGTAGTAGTGCGGCGTGGCGTCGGCGAGCCGATCCCAGTTGTCGGCTTCGCGGTTGAGGCGCGTGCCGATCGGATACTCGCGCTGGACGAGCAGATTATACTCGCGGACCAATTCCCACCAGCGTCGCTTGCCCTGGGGGCTGAGCTGAGCGTAGGCGGTCGGCGTCGTGATGCCGCCGAAGCCGACGATCGTCTGGTGGGTTTGGGTTGGGTCGACGGTGACACTGCACGCGACGGGCGCCGGTGAAATGCACTTTCCGCGCGCCACGCTCTTCTCGCCGGAAAGCCCAAGTTGATGCCGAGTCAAGTCGATTTCGCACAACTCGCGGAACATTTCGCGGCCATTGAGTGCAACGCGAAGCTGGAGGCGGTGGTCCATCGCGACCGAGACGGCTCGAAGCGTACCTTTGAACGGGAAACGGTGGATTTTCGTGACGTACTGGGTGTGTCTTGTCGTGGTTGCACCTGGAATTTGACGCAAGCCCGGCGCTCCGTGGATTCGTTCCGTGACGTCGACGGCCAAGTCGGTGATGGTCAGCGTAACGCCGCCGTCGTCGCCGGTGAAGATCCAATGGAACTCACCGCCATCGAGTTTCAGCTTGTCGAAGACGAGCGTGCGCCGAAACAGCCCCGGCAGGAACTCGTTGGAATACCACATGGGGCGCCGCCGCCCTTTTCCCCAAACGAACACGCTGTCTTGTTCCGGGCCGAGAGCAAAAGCCTCGCTTGGGCCGGTTTTGGCCGGGGGAGTCCACCGCGGCAACTCGATCGGCGGCGCCACGGTCAAAATGTCGTTCTTTTCAAAATCGAGCGTTCGGATCGAATCGGCCGTTTCGGCTTCGATGCGATTCGCCGGACGCGGTTGCCGTCGACGTTGTTCGCGCGGCTTGTACGGCTTGCGAACGATGGGGGCGATGTCCATCAGATAGAGTTGCCGCCCATCGCCTTGGTGCGGAGAATCGAAACAGACCTTCGTTCCATCACGGTTCAGCCGCGGATGGGTGTCGCAGCGCCATTCGCCGCGATACTCCTTCGGTACGGGGAAGAGC
>JAFGIR010000237.1 GCA_016929515.1 Pirellulales bacterium
CCGCGTGTAACGCGCGGCCACTTCGTCGACTGCTTCGCGCCACGCGTTCTCGATTGCTTCGGCGCCGCGCACTTGCGCGAATCCTCTTTGGGCCATCAACTCGCTGAGGACCTGGTCGATGCGCCGTGGGCCTCCTCGTACCGACGATGTGTTCTTGCGCGTTGGCATCCCGCTTTCCCGCTACTGGCCTTGTGAAAGAGGCATCACGACGTATGCGTACCCATCCTCGGTCCGGCACACGGCGGCCGTTTCCTCGTTTTTCAGTTCCATCACCATATTTTGTTCGGGTTCGAGCGCCTTCAGAAAATCGCTGACGAAACGCGGGTCGAGCCGGATCCGAATTTCGGCCCCGTCGTAGGCAACCGGCAACTCGACGCGCGACTCGCCGAATTCGCCCCCGTGGCCGACCATTTCCAGCTTTCCATCGCCGAACGTGAAGTCGATGCCGCGGCGATCCTCGCTGGTGACGATAGCGGCCTGACGAACGGCCGCATGGAACGCTCCAGCGACTAGCGGAATCTTGACCATCTCGTCCTGTTGTGGGAAAACGCCCTGCCAATTGGGAAACCGCCCTTCAATCAACCGCGCATAAACCGTGGTGCGCTGGCTCCGCACGAGCACCGCGTTATCGTGTACCGCCAACTGAATATCTTCATCATTCTCGCTCAGCGCTCGCTCCAGCACGTGCATGGCCCGGCTCGGAACGATCGTCATGCCGTCGACGGTGCTCGCCCCCCCAACGACCTTCGCCGAGCCCACCTGTTGCGCAAGGCGCCGCCCGTCGGTCCCCACCGCGGTGATTTGTTCCTCGCCAAACTCAAGAAGAATTCCGCCGAGTGCGTAGCGGGTACTCTCGTTGTCGGTGGCGAAGACGGTCCGGCGTATCAACTCGCGAAACACCCGAGCCGGAAGCTCGTGATATACGGTTGCGTCGAATGCTTGAACGCCCGGATAGCCCATCGGGTCTTCGGCCGGCAGTTGAAATTTGCTTTTTTGTCCTTCGATGGCGACTTGCCGGCCGTCGCTATGGACGGTCAGTTTTTCGTCGGGCGCTTCCCGTAGGATCGACCCAACTCGGCCCACCGGCAAAAGCGCGCTGCCGGGCGAGGTCGTCTCCACACCGCCCAAATCAATGCGAATACCGACCTCGAGGTCCGTTGCGGTCAGCACGATGCCCTCGCCGGTCGTTTCCAATTTCACATTCTGAAGGATTGCTTTTGGGCTACGCGCGGGCACGACGGACGCGGCAGTTTGAAATGCTCGCAATAGCCTCTCTCGCTCACAATATATTTGCATGTCTACGCCTTCCTGAAAGGTCTACGGCCAAGCAACGCTGGACGCACAATAATTTTCAGTTTTTGAAGTTCTTTGAATTCAGTTGATGGGTAGTGCCTGCCGGAACGAAGTTCTTCGTTGTGTTCGGGAGGACCCAATTCATGGCGCGGTCAGCTCGTGGTTTTGTCTGCCCGTGGTCGTGTGAGTGCTACCGAGAGTCGTCATGGTTTCGGCAATGCTCGACGGAGAACACTTTATGGAGTTACTAATAAACAGTAATAGAAGTACGCGAGGCCTTCTCGTCGATATCGGCGGCGACAGTTCGTGGAAGTTGTTGGGTGGTGGGTAGTTGGGAACACAAGACTTCGCCTCGCCGGCAGTGGAAAATATGTTGTTTTGCGGTCGACGCGATGTCGTGCGTATGTCGGTGAAACGCTTGACATTCCCAAGTGCTCTCGACGGTGTCGATAAACGGCCGAGTTTTTCACATCGACCGACAAGATATCAACAACTTATCCACCGCCGGCGTGAACGCGATACCAAGCGACCCTCTATGCTCAATTCCTCCTTTTCAACCAATTCTTTCTGTCTACCGTTCACTCGCATGAAGAACATCGGTGCCCGTTTCGCCCCATGTGACGGTCGCTGGCGACGCTCACACGGGCGCCGCAAACGCCCGACAACGCTTGTTTGTGCTCCTTGTGCCCAAGATATTCTCTACTTGTTGAACGATTTCTTGCACGGCCGGGTCCGTGCCAAGCGACTGCTCGATCTTGCGGCAACTGTGTAGTACGGTTGTGTGATCGCGTCCGCCGAAATAACCACCGAGTTGTTCAAGGCTCATGTCGGTCAACCGCCGGGCCAAGTACATGGCGACGCTGCGCGCCAAAACGGCCTCGCGCCGTTGGGACCGGCCTCGCACTTGGGCCAACGAAAGCGCAAACGTACGGGCCGTGGCGCTGGCGATTTGACGTAACTCGACGGAGACGCGACTTGTGTGTTGCGCGACATAGGCTCGCGCCACGTTGCCGTCTATGGGGCGACCGTGGATTCGGTGTTCGGCGTGCAGACTCAGGAACGATCCGATCAATTCGCGCGCGTCGCCTTGCATTCCGTTGGCCAAGACACGCGCAGCCGGTTCGTTCCAAGGCAAACCGCGACGCTCGGCCGCGTCGCGCAAGATGGCCAGACGCGTGTCGACGCCCGGCGGAGCAAGCGGGACGCACAATCCGGCTTCCAGGCGGCTTTGCAGCGGCAGAATCATTCGAATCCATCGGCCGGGCCGCGTTGCGGCCGTGACGATGATCTGGTGGGACGACGCCACGGCAGCATCGATCGTGGCAACCAGTTCACGTTGCGCCATCTCGTTGCCGGCCAAACGCGTGAGGTCTTCGAGGACCAAAAGCCGCGACGAACGATAACGGCGACGAAAAGCCTCGGTCGATTGGCTCTCGACGGCGTCGGTCAACCGCCGGGCAAAGTCGACCGCCGGTTGGCAGACGACCGCACGGCCCGGGTACTGCAGTTGGTAGGCTGCCGCCAGACCTTGCGCCAAATGCGACTTGCCCGTGCCCGACTCGCCGACCACGACCAAGGGATTGTATTTCACGCCGGCGCTTTCGAGGACTGCGTGGGCGAGGACCTCGACGAGTCGGTTCTCGGGGCCGACAAGAAAAGGCAGCGTCGGCGACGGCTCCACACTCCCCTTGGTTGCAGAGTTACCCCTTATTAGGGCCGGGTCTGGCAATGGAATGCGGGTGATCTGGTCCACGGCGTCGGGTCCGTCCGAAGACAGAAGGAAAAAGGTCCGTAACTCACGGGAAATGGCAATCCATCATTATAGCGATTTCTCCGTTTCAAGACGAGTGGGAAAAGTAAAAAATCCGACGGTTTTCGCGTGGCGTAAGTGTTTCTCAAAAAAGAACTTGCGCGTTCCTGAAGAACACGCTCCGCAACGGCCGGTCGAGGTGTGTGGCTTGGCGACGAAAAGCCCCCGAATTTGGCCTGCGGCAGGCGGCTTCCGAGGCCGAAAAACGGCGCGGTCCCAGGGCCCTGTTCCGGCGGCCGGACGCGTCGATTCAAGCGGCTAATCCCGTAGCCGGCGAACGGCGGCGATGATCCGCGAGGCCGCTTCGTCGATTTCCGCCTCGGTTGTCGTCACCGCGAAGCTGAATCGCAACGAGCTGCCCAACAGCTCGCGCGGCACTTCCATGGCCCGAAGCGTCGGCGAGACGTCGGCCGCGCTGCTGTCGCAGGCCGACCCGATCGAGCAGGCCACGCCGACCGTGTCCAAGGCCGTGAAGAGGACCTGGCCGTCGACGGCGGGGAACGCGATGTTTGACGTCTGGGGGAGCCTTGTGGACGATTGTCCGTGAACTACGATGTTCGAAATGGCCGCCTTAAGTGCTTGTTCGAACCGATCGCGGAGGGCCGTCATTCGCCGCGTGGCTTCGTCGCATTCGGCGCAGGCCAGCTCCAACGCGGTCAGCATGCCCACGGCCAGGGCGATCGATTCGGTCCCGCCGCGAAGACCCTCCTGCTGATGTCCACCGAGAATTTGCGGCTCGACGGTCACGTCGGGCCCAAGCACCAACGCGCCGATGCCGACCGGTCCGTGAAATTTGTGGGCACTGACGGTCATCGCGTCGACGCCGAGTTGGCCGAAATCGACCGGGATTTTGCCGGCCGCCTGCACCGCGTCGGTATGCAGAAGCACGCCCGCCGCATGGCACGTTTGGGCCATTTGGGCAATTGGCTGCATGACGCCCGTCTCGTGATTGGCCAGCATCGTGCTGACCAACCGTGTGTTGGGCGAAAGCAGGCCGTCGAGCTTCGCCGCGTTGACGACGCCCTGGGGAGTGACCGGCAACGAATCGACCCGCCAGCCGTCGTCCAACAGACATTCGGCCGCGCCGACGACCGAGGCATGTTCAATCGGCGAGATAATGATTTGCGGGGAACCATCTCGGTTAGCTGCCCGGGCGATGCCCAACAGGGCCAGGTTATTGGCCTCGGTGCCGCCGCTGGTGAAGACCACCCGGTCGGGGTCGGCGCCGTGCGGTTGGGCACCGAGCAACTCGGCGATTCGCGCTCGGGCATGCTCCAACGCCCAGCGTGCCTGCTGGCCGGGCCGATGCTGCGAGGCCGGGTTGGCGTGGACGTGGGCCCACTCGCGCTGCATGGCCTCGATCACTTCGGGCCGGATGGGTGTCGTCGCGTTGTGGTCGAGGTAGATCGTCTCCATAGCGACCATTGTCGGTTGCTAACGGGTCTTTGGCAACGGCGGGGCTTTGACCGGCGCGGGCGGGTCGACCTTCAGGGCAGCCTTCTGTTTTTCAATCCACCGCAGCACTATTCTAACCCAACCACGGGCGGGAAACAGTAGGCGATTGGCCGGGCAGCCCCCCTCACCCTGGCGTGTCCGGCCGCTGGGCAAAGTGGTATGCTTATCGTGGTGGGGAGCAAAGCGAAACATGGTGGGCGGTGCCCACCCTACAGCAACGACAACGGCAAAGTTGCGGGAGACGGCTCATGGTCGAACAAGTCGAACGCCCACCCGACGAACCGTTCGTGCCGGGCGAACCGAAACCGGCCGGCTGGTGGCATGAGGTCGACCATGGGCGGTTGATGTGCGACGTCTGTCCGCGGGCGTGTGTCTTGGGGCCCGACGATCGGGGGTTCTGTTTCGTCCGCGAAAACCGCGAAGGTCGGATCGTCTCGACCACCTACGGGCGGAGCACGGGTTTCTGCATCGATCCGATCGAGAAGAAACCGCTCGCGCAGTTCTATCCAGGCACGGCCGTCCTTTCGTTCGGCACGGCGGGCTGCAACCTGGGCTGCCGCTTTTGTCAGAATTGGACGAGCACCAAATCGCGCGAGGTCGATCGGTTCTGCGACGAAGCCGCGCCCGAGGCGGTCGCCGAAGCGGCCCAAAAACTCGGCTGCCGCAGCGTGGCCTATACCTACAACGATCCGATTGTTTGGGTGGAGTACGCCATCGACACGGCCCGGGCGGCGCGAGCGTTGGGGTTGAAGAACGTGGCGGTCACCTCCGGCTACATGTTGCCGAAGCCCCGGGCGGCGTTCTATGAGTGGATGGACGCGGCCAACATCGACCTGAAGGCTTTTGACGAGTCGTTCTATCGGCGGCTGTGCGCCGGGCGGCTCGAGCCGGTGCTCGATACGCTCCGGTGGCTGGTCCACGAGACCGACGTCTGGCTGGAGATCACCAACCTGGTCATTCCTCGCGAAAACGACTCGCCGGACGACCTCAAGCGGATGAGCGCGTGGATTGTCGAAACGCTTGGAGCGGATATACCGGTTCATTTTTCGGCTTTTCATCCCGATTTCCGGATGACCGACTACCCCCGGACGCCGATGGAGACACTCATCCGAGCGTACGAAATTGCCCAGGATGCAGGTTTGAAGTACGTTTATACGGGCAACGTGTCCGACGTCGAGCGCGCGACCACCTACTGCCCTCATTGCGGTGGCGTGTTGATCGAGCGCGACGGCTACGAATTGAGTCGTTACGCGTTGAAGGGAGACCGTTGCGGCCACTGCGGCACGGCCGTGGCGGGGCGTTACGACGCGGCGCCGGGCAATTGGGGATCGCGGCGGCAGCCGGTGCGGATTGCCGACTTCGCCCAAGCCAAGAAGACAGAAGAGGAACCAATGGTCAGCCAGCGGCCCACGGAAATCGACACAACCCCCAGTTCGGCCGATCGGCCGATGCTGGACGACCAACAGGAAGCGGCCGTGTTCGGCATGGCCGGCGCGATCGTGGCGGCCACCGTGCGTGGCGAGCCGATCGCAAAGCGCGAGTCGCTCGACCCGGCGCTCGGCGCGCAGCCGATGCTCGGGGCGTTTGTGAGTCTGAAGCGAGCCGGGCAGTTGCGCAGTTGTTGCGGTTTCTTGGGTCAGTCGGTTCCGTTGGCCGAGGCGATTCGCCACGCGGCCGTTCGCGCCGCGCGCGACGATCCGCGATTTCCACCCATCTCGCCAACCGAATTGGACCACCTCGACATGGAAGTCTGGTTGCTTTGGGGCCTGGAGCCGGTGGAAGCCAAGGGCCAGGATCGGGTTGGCGCGGTCGAGATCGGCCGTCACGGGTTGCAGATTCAGCGCGGCGCCGCGCGCGGGCTGTTGCTGCCCGCCGTGGCCACCGAGCACGGCCTGGACGCTGAAGGGTTCTTGCGTCAGGTTTGCCTGAAAGCCCAATTGCCGCCCGACGCCTGGAAGGACGACTCCACGCAATTGATGACGTTCGAGGGCTATGCCATTCATGGCGCGTTGAAATCGGTGATCGATCCATCCGAGCAGGAAACCGCACCCGGCGGACCCTCGCCCGAGCAACTCGCGGCGCTGGCCAAGTACTGCCGCGAGAACTTGATCGCGATGTTCGAAGGCGCCACGCCCAGCTACTACTTGCCGGGCGGGTTCGACGGCAGCGTGCACGGATTGTTGCTTGACGTGCGGCCGGCCGGCGCCGCGCAGACGATCAGCGTTCATCGGTTGTCGGTCAAACCGCCCCTGCCTTTGCAGTCGACGCTCTTCTCGCTTTTGCAGGCGCTTGCCGGTGGTTTGCGGGGACAACGGCTCGACGCCGGCATGTTGGCCAATGCCCAAGTCAACCTCTCCGTGCTTTGGGATCCGGCCTTGCACGGGTCGACCGACAAGCCCGATCTGGCGGGCGTCGATCCGGAAAAGCGAGCCATTCTGGTTTTGACTCGTTCGGGCTGGGCGAGTGTCTACGACGTGAAACAATCGGCCGAAGCCGCGATGGCCGAGGCCATCCGCTTGGCCCACCTGCCCAAGGGAACGCCGGGGAGCGTGCTGAGCATGGCGATTGCCTCGTCGGGCGACGCGCGGGTGATCGCCACCAACGTGCCCTCGCCCGAGGCCCCGCGACCGGCTGCCGTGGCCGGCATGTTTTATCCGGGCAATGTGCGGGAAATGGACGCCATGCTCGACACGATGTTGCCGAAAGAGCGAAAAACCGAAGCGTGGGCCGGCGCCATGGTGCCGCACGCCGGCTGGATTTATTCGGGCAAGCTGGCCGCCGACGTGCTCAGCCGGATCGATATTCCGTCGCGGGCGATTATCTTCTGCCCCAAACACAACGCCGTCGGCGCGCGCTGGGCCGTGGCGCCCCACGGGCGCTGGGTCCTGCCCGGCCGAGTCGTCGAGTCGGACCGCGAATTGGCCGAGCAGTTGGCCGGCGCGGTCGACGGGCTGGAGTTGGACGGCGCGGCCCATCGGCCCGAGCACGCCGTCGAGGTCCAACTGCCGATTCTCGCCCGCTTGGCGCCCGAGACGCACGTCGTCGGCGTGGCGATGCACGGCGGCGAGTGGGCCGAATTGGAGCGATTTGCCGAGCAACTGGCCGCGATGATCGATGGACTGGTCGAGCGACCCTTGTTGATCGTCTCGACCGACATGAACCACTACGCCGACGAGGCGGAGACCGAACGGCTCGACCGCATGGCACTCGCGGCGATCGAAGCACGCGATCCGCGGCGGCTCCTTGAAGTCGTCCGGGACAACCGGATTACGATGTGCGGCGTCGTGCCGGCCGTGGTCGTCATGGAGACGCTCCGCCGGCTCGGCTCGCTGGATGAGTGCCAACTGGTCGGCCACACGACCAGCGCCGGGCAGACGCACGACAAGACGCGCGTGGTCGGCTATGCGGGCGCGCTGTTTCGGTAGGCCGCTACGTCAGCCTGACGCCTTCGCGGGCAGCAAGTCGGATCATGGCCGCCTTGAAGTACTGGAACTTGTGCCGCGTGCGTCTTTTCGCCTTCAAGAAGGCAATCGTGACGTTCTTGCGAGACAAGTGATTTTCGTTCATGAGTCTCACAACGTGTTCGACGAACCCGTTGTTTTCCTGTTCGGTGACACGCAAGACGCGTTTGATCGTGTCGACGGTGAGATCCTCGGCCGCCTGGGCGAGGTTTTCGGTCTTGGCCGCGAAGAGCAGCAACAGGAATCCAAAAACCAAGAGGGCTTTGCGACGCATGAGCAGGAATGCTCCGAATGAGGGGGTTGCGACAAGAACCGGAAGACAAGCGGCGGGCTTATAGACGATTTGGCCCGTGGTCGCAAGAGCGATTTCTGAAAACACGTCGCTATTTGGTCGCTTAGCAGCCGAGCATTTTGGCCGTGACGAGCCAGTGCAGCTCGCCACTGCCCAGCTGGATTTCGTCGTAGAAACGGACGGCGGCCGTGGCGCCCTTGGCCAGTCGGATCCAGCCGGCCGGGCCGACCAGCGCGGCCGTCATCCGGCCGACGTCGGGGGCATGGCCGACCCAAGCGATGGTGTCGTGCTGTTTCGCCTGCTCGGCCGTCCACTCGACCAGGGTCGGCAGATCACTGCCCGGCTGCAACGCGTCGAGTTCGACCAGCTCCGCTTCGGGACGGTTTGCCTGGGCCAACAACTCGGCCGTCTGGCGGCAGCGGATCAAAGGGCTCGTGGCGATAAGCGTCGGACGCGCGCCTCGGTCGGCCAGCACTGCGGCCACCTTGGAGAATCGTTCCCGGCCCTTGGTGCTCAAGGGACGTTGGAAATCGTCGGGCCACTCGGGGTCGCCATAGTGGCCTGCCCACGCATGACGGGCGATGTAGAGAATCATGGTTTTTGCTCCCGTCGCTTGTCTCTCCGGTCAACCTATTTGACTCGCCACAATCGGTGATCGTCAATACCCAGTGTTTTCTGACACTCGGCAATGTGACTCTTAAAACGTTTTGCGTCGACCGGATAACCGGCCGTGGGGTGAAGCCCGTCGACTCGGGCCGTCCAGAATGCGTTCAGCGCTCGCATGGCCAACTCGCGCAGGTATTTCGACGCCATCGACGCCAAGGCGGCCGGCAGGTAGGCCTCGGCCTTGGTCGCAAACGCGATTTCGACCCGCCGCGCCGCTGGGCCAAACCGGTACGTGCTTCGCGCGGCCGACTCGCCGTGGATTTCGACCAGCGCGTCCGGAAAATGCTCGGCCAGCAGATCGGCGTAGCGATTGCGCCCGCCGTGCTTGTCGCAAAGCACACGGATCGGTTGCTGGTCCAGGTCGCGCATGGCCCGGGCCAACAGGTTGAGCGTCACGTGGGACAAGGCGAGCCCCTTCGAATCGTACTGACGGCAGAGCGTGTTGAACTCGTCGGGGAAGACGGCCCGGCTGCGTACATCGACCAGACGCACGCCCGTGGCGTCGAACGTCGCCCGCAACGAGGCGGCCAGCCGGGCAATTTCGTCGGAATCGGCCGCCAGCGGCATGCGACATCGATAATCGGCATACCAGGGCAGCGCCTGGCGAGCGTCACACGATTGGCCGTCGAGGGCCGCCCAGGCGTCGTGCCAACTCTCGACCGGCCGATCCAGAACGTGCAAGGCGGCCAGCAGCCCGCGTTCGAGATGTCGCAGGCTTTTGCCCGAGCTGTAGAGACGTTTCGAGTCGGCCATGGCCGCGCGGTCGGCCGAGGCGTCGCGCGGGGTCCGCACGACGGCGCCGGCGAGGTGTTCGTAGAGCCGCTGGCCGTCGAGCCCCTCGGGCACGTGCCAGACGGTGGCCGAAACGACCAGAGGGCCCAAGTTAGGGCCGTAACCGGCTTCGTCGGTTCCAAGGAAGTAGGGCATGGGCTGGGCGGTCGCGCGCGGCACGAGGAGTTTCGGGTCCGTCGTCAGCCGTCATCGTAGCCCGCCGCGGCCCGAAATACCAGCACACAAGAGGGTGAATCTGCACAACCGTCTTGCACGCGGGGGTCGATCCCCACGAGCGATCTGGGGCACCGCTGCGCTATGCCCCAGCCACCCTCGCGGTTCCATCCAGGGGACGCGTTACTCTTTATCCTTCTTTCGATCGAGATCGTTGAGGATTTCTCGGGCCGTCTTTTTGTACTCGTCGGTCTCCAAGTTGGAGTCGATCACGGATTTCAGATAGGCCCGCGATTTTTCCGAGACCACGCGGCGAAGCGCCGTGAACTCGTTTCCTCGCGTGTAGTCGTCGGTCTCCTCGGGCAGGGCTTTGAGCAAGGCTTCTTCGACGATCGGCTTGGCTTCGTCGACCACGCCATAGGTCAAGCCCCACGCGGCTCGGCCGCTGTCGTTCGGGTCGAGGTTGTCGAGTTCCTCGATGAGCCGGCGGCAGACGGGCACGCTCTTCGACTGCATCGTGCTCAGGCAGTGATAGAGCGTAATTCCGCGGTACCGATCGTCGTGGGAGAGTTTGATGAGCAGTTTGTCAAATTCGGGCGAGGAGTACTGTCCCCATGTCGACCGGATGACCTTGGTGACGACCTCCGAGTCGGAATCTTGCAGGACTTTCATCAGGGCGGGGAGGACTTGCTCCTTGTGCTTGCCCTGGCCGATGGAAACCAGCGCGGAACCGGCCACGGAGCGAACCTCCGGCGAAGGATCGTCGACCAGGGGAACCACTTTGGCAAGATCTTCGGGCTTGGCGTTGAGTCTCGGAAGGCAGTGCAACGCCATCATGCGAACCTGCGCATTCTCCGATTCGAGCAACGGCAGAACCAAGGCGCGGAAAGGAGCCCGTTCGAACTTGGTGGTGATCGCCTCGAAGAGTGCGGTCAATCCGGACAGGTGGTCTTGTGTCGAAGCGTCGGCCGAGAGGAGTGTTTGGAGTTTTTCCAGGCTTCGCTGCCGCAAGGCCGGATCCATGCGCTGGCGGATTTTTTCGGCGAGATTCTCGCGGGGTACTTGTGGAACGGCCACGACGTTGGCGTCGGGCTTTGGCTGGGGCTTTTCCTCCTCCGGTTGCATTGGCCAGGGGCTGGCCAACGCGATCAGGCCGGTCGCTCCGATGCGGGCTTTGCGGGCCGGCGAGTCGGCCGCGAGCGAGAAGTCTTGTTTGTCGGCGTCGACGAATTGCGGGTCGGCCGTGAGATTGCCCCACGCCGGGTCGAGGGGAATTTCTTCGTAAAGTCGTCCCTGGAGTCTGTCGAGTTCGGCGCGAAGGTTGGGCAGAGACGCTTGTGGATTTCGAAGGGTCGCTCGAAGTTTTTCGGCTTGCCGCGCGATTTTATCGTCGACGTTCGTTTCCTTTTTCAACATGGCGAGCAGATTCTCAAGCTGCGAGCGGACTTCGGAGGGAACCGCTTGGGGACCTTGGTGCTGCCGGAGCGATTGGATTTCGGCGGCCAGTCGCTGAATGCGTCGCGACACTTCCGGATTGGGCATGGCAGTATTCAGCTTGTTCCGCCAGAAGAGATTCGTTTCGATTTGCCCTGGTTGGACGGCGACGGCTATCTTGGCGGCGTTTTGGGTGAATCCCCATGTGATGGCCTTCTGGTCGTCGAAGAAGATGTTGCGCCGCACGGTCGGCCGCGATTGGTCGACGATCGCCAGACCTTCACGCTCGTTATGGGCGAACGTGTTGCCTTCGATCGTGTCCTCGTTGTGGAACCAGCATGACATGCCGTCCATCTTGTTTCGATAGAACAAGTTGTTCTTGATCGTGGCGGCCGTCTTGCCCGAAGCGTAAATGCCGGATCGCGCGTTGTCGAAGATCAGGTTGTCGTGGATGTTTGGCGAGGCGTTGTCGTAGCGGATGCCGTGCCACGCGGAGCCGGAGATCCGGCAGCGGGCCACCTCGGTCGAATTGTCTTGGCCGCCAATCGTGATGCCTCGATGATAGCAGTTGCGGACGTCGCAGTGGAAGACGCGCGCGACAACCTTGGACTTTCCGCCGATCGCGATGCCCGTGTTGCCGACGGCGGCCACGAGGCAATGGTTGATTTCGACGTCCGAACCGTCGGCGACGCGGATGCCGTTGCCCATGCAGTCGACCACGGCGCAGTCGGCCAAACAGGCTTTGGCGTTCTGCAGCTCAACGGCCGAGACCGAAGCAACGAGTCCTTCCGCCTGGGTTCCCGGCAGCGAGATTTTCATGCCGCGGAGGATCACGCCTTGTGCGTTGCTGACGCGAAGCACGCTCAACTTCGCGGCCGTCTCTTGAGACTCTTTGACGATCTCGGTTTGTTCCTCCTTGGATTTTACCGCTTGCAGGCGTTTCAGCAGCTCGGCCTGGCTCTTCGCGAAGTCCCATGGCGCGCCATGGTCGGTCCAGCGAAGGGTCGTTTTGTCCCAACCGGCGCCTTCGAGGGTCAACGGCTTGTTGATCGTCATCTGTTCGTCGTAGCTGCCCGGGGCGATTTGGATCAATGCGCCCTCGGGCGCGGCGTCGACGGCCTTCTGGATCGACTTGTAGGGCTGTGAACCGTCGGCCGCCACTCGGAGAACGGCCGTGGGCGCTTCGGCCGGCGTGTCGTTGGTTTGGTGGGCCGGTTTGGCCGGTTCCTCCGCGGCGATGGCCTGACCGGAAGAGCCGGTCTTGGTGGCCGAGAAGAAGACGATCGCACCGAGAATGGCCAAGCAGGCTAGCGTGCCGCTGAAGAGCGTGCTCGCGCGGGAATCGCCGTGGACCGGGCCGCGCAAGAGATAGACCACGCGGCGTCGGAGTTGGCTGCCCGTGGCGGCCACGGCCAGACCGGGTTGGCCACCGCAGCACCCGGCCAGGGTCGTCAAAGCCGTGGCGTAACGCGTGTGGCTGCCGAGCGTGGCGGCCGCCAACCCATCGGCGCAGTACTCGCGTTCGAGCCGGATTCGGCGCGAAATCCACCAGACGGCCGGATGGTAGAACAACAAGGTCTCGGCGACTGTTTGCAGCAGGTTAACCAGGAAATCATGCCGCCGAATATGCGCCAGTTCGTGAGCGACGATCGCTTCGAGATCGGCCGTCGAGAGGCCTGTCACCACGCCCACCGGCAGCAAGACGGTCGGTCGCAGCCAACCGATCACCATGGGCACCTCGGCCACCGTCGATTCGAGCAGGGCGACCGCTTGCCGGATGCCCAGTTGGTGGGCCAGCCGGCTGACCAATTCGCCCAGCGGCGGGGCGACCGGCCGCACGCCTCGCCGTCGGAGCCGCCCGACGACCATCCATCCGCCCAAATGGCTGAGGCAAAGCAGGACGCATCCCACGCTCCACGCGCCGGTCAACCAGGGCAGGAGCGGCCGAATCGTCTCGGCGGCCAGGGTGGGCCAAGGTTGGGCGGGGACGGAAACCGCTAGCGCCGATTCGGCCACGGCCGGCGAAGGCTCGATCGCGTCGGCCCGACGGGACTCGCCGGGCACGGCGTCCGAGGCGGCGGCATCCGACGGGTCGATGAGCGAACGTCGTTGCGAGGCGTCATCCGTCACGACGGTCGCCTCGGAGGATTCCGGCGCCAGCGCAAGAAGGGGCTCCGTCGCGGAACCGTCCGCCAGAAGGTTCGCCTCGACGACGTTCTCCGGCGCGGCCGCGACGAACCAGCCGTAGGTCATCATTGGAAGGACGACCATGACCAGCAGGGTCAAGCAGCCGACGACATACCGGGCCTGCGGAGTACGGCGACGCATGGCGGCCAACAACAACGCGGCCAAGCCACAAAGAACCGTCAGTTGCCAGAGCGAATGGACCAACGTCCAGCCCAACCGTTCGACCAGCTCCACGGAAATGAATTTGTTCCAGGCGTTCATGACGGTTCCCCTTTTTGTTCCAGTTTTTGGATGAGTTCTCGTATTTCGGCCAGTTCATCCGGCTGTATTCGACTGTTGGACAAGGCCCGGACGACCATGCGGCTGGCCACGCCGCCAAAGGCCTTTTGGACCAGATCGTCGACCAGCTTGCCTTGCGTTTTTTCCTTCGACATGGCCGGCCGGTAGAGATGGGGGCGTATCGATTCGTCGCGGATGAGAATTCCCTTCTCGAACATGACCTGAACCATCTTCAGCGTCGTCGAATAGGTCGTCTTGCGATGTTTCTTGAGCGAACGGTGAATCGTGCCGACCGGGCTTGGGCCTTGTTGCCAAAGGACACGCAGAATGGCCAGCTCGACGTTGGTCGGGTGGGGAAGCGGCGTTCGTGCCATGGGGATCTCCGTCGTGGCCGAGGTCGATGCCCGGGCGGAGAGTCAATCCTTCCGCCACGTCGGGCAACGTGTTTGGCCCTCAGTTTAACGAAAGAATTCGTTTTGTCAAGTAAAGAATTCGTTGATTCGGCCGGCATGCGATTGGGCCACCCTCATCCGGCCGAGCGTGATGCCGCGAGTCGGAGAATGTTCTTCAGAGGCTATCCAGGAACCTCGCGAACCGCTGATTGTCATCCTGAGCGCAGCGAAGGATCTCGTTTGCACAGAACGACTTGAGATCCTTCGCTGCGCTCAGGATGACATGTTC
>JAFGIR010000238.1 GCA_016929515.1 Pirellulales bacterium
CCGGCGAAGCAAGACGGCCTGCTCGTTCATCCGCGGCTGCAGCTCGGCGACGATCTGGTCGACCAGCGCGACCAACTCGACCCGCTCGAAGCTCGGCTCCGGCGGCCGCGCGAAGAGCATCATGTCGGCGATCATCTCGTAGACGCGTTTTGCCTGGGTGTTCATCAGCACGAGTGCCCGACGCCGTTCCGGATCGGTTTCTTCCCGAAGAAACAACTGGGCGCGGCCGGCGATGACGGCCAGCGGGTTGTTGATTTCGTGGCCGGCGCCGGCGGCAAACTCGGCGATTGCTTCGAGCTTCTCGACTTCGAGCGTTTCTTGAAACTGGGTTTCAAGCGTCGCGAGACGACGGAGCCGCGCGACCAATTGGGCCAAGGGTACCGTCGTTGCGGCGTCCGACGCCGTCCAACGCCGGCCGGCGGCCCGTCCCGCGTCGCGTGCTTTGGCAACCCGGGCCTGAAGGTCCGAATCGGTCGATCCGGCGCTCAACAATTCGACGGCGCGCGTGACCGACGCGTTCGAGTGGTTTGGGTTGAACCAGGAGGGGAGAACGGCCGAGGAGTCCGACCCGTCGGCGCCGCCCAACTCGGCCCATGCCAACGGCTCATGGAGCAAACCGGCCAGATAGGCTTCCTCCGCGGTGGGTTCGTCGGCGAGCGTGGCAGCCAATTCGGCCCGGGCGACGGCTGCCTCGACCCGGTCGGCAAACGACTCGGCCGGACCGTTTTCGAAGGCCTCATTCGGCCGATCGCCCTCGGAGTCGCTCGACCAGTCGAGTTCGTCGAGTGCCCGGCCGGCAAACCAGGCAGCCAGGCTCTCAACGTCGCGCGGCTCGGCTCCGTCTCGCTCGGCGCGACAGGCGACCCAAATCGCCAACGGAGGGTCGTGCCGCAGTGCATCGGCCAGCGCGTCGGCCGCCGGGGGGCAATCGTCGTCGAGCAAGATCCGAGCCAGCACGGCCGCCGAACGCTCGGCCAGCGCAAGCCGCCAACCGCTGGATTTCGGGAGAAGGGGTGGCAACCATTGCATAGGCGGACGAATCGGCGCGCAAGCCAAGCGGGACAAACCAACCGTGGCGCCCAGGGTTTACGACAGGACTGCGTCGCGGAAAAAGGCCAGCGGCACTACGCGGCCGAAATGGCCTCGATGTCCAACAGCTGGCACATGCGTTCGATGAGTTTCTCGACCTCGAACGGCTTGTGCATGAAGTCGTCGGCTCCGGCCGCTTCAAGCTCCGACACCTTGTCTTCCTCGACCATGCCGGAAATGCAAATGATCCGCACGTCGTCCATCGACTTGTCGCTGCGGACTCGCTGGCAGACTTCCTTGCCGTTGATGTCGGGCAGCATGATGTCCAAAACGATCAGGTCGGGCCGATATTCCTTGACCACCATGCCGGCGTCGAATCCGTTGTTGGCCGTGCGGATTTCGAAACGCCCGTCGCGATCCAGCACGTCGGAAATCAGCTCGACCAGATCCTCGTCGTCGTCGACGATCAGGACCTTCCGCTTGCCGCTTTCCAAAGCGTCGGTCGGAATGCCGTTGTCGCGCATGAACGAATAGAGTTGTTCACGCGGGATGCGTCGGAACCGGCTGCCCGGCACCCGGAAACCTTTCAGTTGACCCGAGTCGAAACAGCGAATAATGGTCTGTTGGCTCACCTTGCAGATTTTGGCGGCCTCGCCCGTTGTGAATACGGTTTTTGTTGCCATAGATCGTTAACCGTCCCTCCTCCTAGCCGTGTATCTCGGCTAGTCTCGGCGAAACCCAGGGGCCAACTTTCGAGGCGGCCGGGGTTTCTGGTCCTCCGTGTGAACAGCGAGACAAACTAGCCCTGAGTTCGCGGATCACCGCAAACCCTTACCTTTCGGTGCTTTATGCAGACAGTAATCCCATCCGCATCTTCCGAATTTACCGAATCTGCCAACAGGGGTCAATTATAGCTATCTTTCCGTGGGTGTCAATATGGCTATTTATTTTTCAAACCCTTTCAAAGCAAAGGGTTACGCCCATCCTAAGTTGATCGGTTTCCATCGTTTTCGAACCAGAATCCCCCAATGCGATGGACGAAAACCGCTCGCCGATACAAAACAAATCCCTTGCGCAGTCGTCCAATAACGCCAATTCGCGCGATCCAACGTCGCCAATCGGCCCAAACCCACGCACGGCCAACGACGCCCGACTGTTCACCCGTCGCGGTGATTGCCTTCGAGATGGACCAACAGCACGGCCACGTCGGCCGGCGTGATCCCGCTGATGCGGCCTGCCTGTGCCAAGTCACGCGGATTGAACCGCGAGAGCTTCTCCCGGGCTTCCATTCGCAGATGGACCAACCGCGCGAAATCGAAACCCTCGGGTATCCGTCGCCTGGCGAGCCGTTGCCACCGGGCAATGTCGAGCTCCTGCCGCGCGACGTAGCCGGCGTACTTCACGTCGTAGGTTACTTGCCGGCTCACCTCGGGCGACAGCCGGGCCAGCTCGGGCAGTTGGGCCACGATCTGGTCCCAAGTCGTTTCCGGCCGGCGAAGCATCTTGGCCAGACTGGCCTGGTCGCGGTGGGTTGTCGCCAAAACGGCCATTGTTTCGGCAATTTGTCGCTCTTTTGCTTCGACCTTCGCGAGCCGGACGTCGTCGACCAGCCCCAGCCGGTGGCCCAGCGGCGTCAAACGTCGGTCGGCGTTGTCCTGGCGAAGCCCCAGCCGATATTCGGCCCGGCTCGTGAACATCCGATAGGGTTCGTCGACGCC
>JAFGIR010000239.1 GCA_016929515.1 Pirellulales bacterium
AGTCGCTCCGCAGCCACGCCAAGAAATCGCAACCCTGATCGCCCCGCCCGCTACGAATATTTTCACGCTTGCCGGAAGGACACGAAGAATCAAGACCCGGCCCTGCTGGAATGGCTGGGCACGGGCTTGTTCAAGACGAGCGTCTTCCCGGTTCCGCCGGGAGCCAAACGGACCGTTTCGCTCCGCTACAGCCAGATTTGCCGCAAGCACGAAGGACTAACCGATTTTCTGTTTCCCTTGAGCACGGCGAAGTACACGTCCGACGCGGTCGAGAAGGTCCGTTTCCGCGTGACGATCGACAGTGGTGAGAAGATCAAGAACATCTACAGTCCGACGCACGACGTGACCGTTTCACGAGCCGACAAGCGGCATGCCACGGTCACCTACGAGGTGAAACATTCGCTTCCCGATTCCGATTTTCGTCTGCTTTACGACGTCGGCCAGGGCAAGCTCGGCGCCAAGGTGCTTACCTATCGGCCCGACCAGGATGAAGACGGCTTCTTCCTGCTGTTGGCCACGCCCGACATCAAATCGCCCGACGATGAGCCAGCCCCGAAAACGGTCGTCTTCGCGGTCGATCGCTCGGGCAGCATGAGCGGTGAGAAGATCAAGCAGGCTCGCGGCGCGTTGACGTTCGTTTTGAACAACCTGCACAAGGGCGACCTGTTCAATATCGTGGCCTACGACAGCGAGGTCGAGACATTCCGGCCTGAACTCCAACGCTACAACGACAAGAACCGCAAAGCCGCGTTGGCGTTCGTCGAGGGCATCTACGCCGGCGGAAGCACGAATATCGACGGCGCATTATCGGCCGCGCTGTCGCAGCTCAAGGACGACGAGCGGCCCAGCTACGTCGTGTTTCTGACCGACGGCTTGCCGACCGTGGGCGAGATGAACGAAATGACGATCGTCGCCAACGCCAAGAAGCGTAACAAAGTACACGGACGCATCTTTGCCTTCGGCGTCGGCTACGACGTAAACAGCCGCCTGTTGGACCGGCTCGTGCGCGACAACTTCGGCCAGAGCGAGTACGTCCGGCCCGACGAAGATATTGAAGAACACGTCAGCCGTCTCTACCGGCGAATCGAGTCGCCCGTGCTGACCAACGTGCAAATTGAATTCGCCCTGGACAAACCAACGAGCAAGTATGGCAAGCCGATCAATCGGGTGTATCCCAAGGGACGTTTCGATCTGTTCGCCGGGCAGCAGTTGGTCGTCGTCGGCCGCTACAAGACGCCCGGCGCGGCCAAAGTGATCATCTGCGGCAGTATGGGCGACGAACAGCAACGGTTCGATTTCCCGGCCGAACTGATGCGGAAAAGCACGGATGAGAGCCAAGGCTTCGTCGAGAAACTCTGGGCCGTGCGGCGCGTCGGTGAAATCATCGACGAGATGGACCTGAAAGGCAAAAACGAGGAGCTGATCGCCGAACTGGTCACGCTCTCCATGCGTCACGGCATTCTCACGCCCTATACGTCGTTCATGGCCGACGAGAACACGAACGTGAATGATCTGGCAGAAAACTCAGTGCGAGCCAAACGCCGGCTCGACGAATTGTCGGTCGCCGCGGGCAAGTATGGCTTCGCCCAACGAGATTATAAGGGCAAGATGCAAAAGGCCGACTTCGCGCCGGCCATGTCGCTGTCTCGAATGCCTGCCATGCAGTCGGCCGACTCGTCGGGCGCGATGCGCGGAAGTGCCGGCATGGGCGGCGGCGGTTTCGGCGCCATGGGCGGCCGATTGGCCAAAGCCGAGAGCGAGGTACAAACGGCCGGCCAGACCATTCGCAACGTCAACAATCGAACGTTCTACTTGCGCGAGAAGCAATGGGTCGACTCGACGCTCACCGAAAAGCAGCAGAAAAGTCCTACCCGAATCAAGCAGTTCAGCGACGAATATTTCGAGCTGGCGCGACGCCACGGCCGAACCGTCTCGCAATACCTGGTCTTTGACGAGCCGGTGCTGCTGTCGGTCGAAGGGCAGGCCTATCTGATCGAGCCGTAAACCAATGAATGAGATAAGACTTTAAGAACCATGTGCCCAATGCCTCCAACGGTCCCGTGCCGGTGGAGGTCGGTGCCGTCGGTTCACGGTGTATTCGGCCATATGTCGACGAGAATGAGACGGCAGCCCGCGCCACGCGCGAACCGAGCGGCTGCCCTCTCCGCCTGAGCGTCGTCCTCCACGGAACCTACCACTCTACAGGGGGTCCATCTCCTTTCCAACGATCCACCGGTAAGGTACGTTCTTGAAGGAAGACCATCACGACCGACCGAGCCGAATCCGTGCAACAGGAGACTCTCAATGGCCAAGGCAAGTCGAACCAGCCGCCAAGCGCCGAAGCGTGCCGCCAAGGCGACCGATTCGCCCAACGAGCCCGTCGTGCAACCCGCCGAGACCGACTCGCCCGAAGTCCGCTCGGCGGCCGACGCGGTGCGTCGGGCGAAGCTCGAACTGGAGAAGGCCCAGAATCTCTACGCCGAAGTCCGTCAGGAAGCGGTCGAGCGGCTCGAAAAAGTCCGACAGACGACCGTGGGCGACGTCATCGACGGCACGCTTGAAATCGTCCGCAAGCGGCCCACCGTCGGTCTGGGCGTGGCGGCGCTGATCGGTTTCTTCCTCGGCCGGTTGTTCCGCCGCTAGACGATCGGACCAACCGATTTTACCCTTTCCTCCGCATCAGTCCCCGCGTTGTTCCCCATGATGCTTCACGAGGCCGACCAACAACACGAGCGTACTGCACGACGATTGCGACTGCGGATCGGTCGTTTGCGACGCCGGATCGACGGCCGGCTGCGGGCCACGGCCGACGAAGGCCGGAGGCTGGCCTCCTGGCGGACCTATGTGGTTCGATACACGGGCAGCTCGATGGCGGTCGCCTTCGGTGCGGGGCTCGCTCTGGCCGTAGGTTTGTCCGGACCTCGCTGGTTGCGATGGGCTGCGTTACGCTCAATGCGACAGGGGATGCACGGGATCGGCCGGTCGCTGGCGCGTGAGCTGCGCAGCGTTTGGGCCGAGTCGAGCCGGGCCCAATCGCACGACCCGCCCGAGGAGAACTGCCGTGGCTGAGAAACCTCAACACCCCCTATTGGCTCGCCTGGGCAACGAATTGGGCTTGTTGGGCGCCGAGCTGCGCGAATCGGCCGTGTTGCGGTGGCAACTTGCGATGCTCGAAGTGAAGGCCGATCTTCGGTCCGGTCGACGCTTGGCGGTCGCTCTAACCGCGGCCGGCGCGCTGGGGCTCGTGGCATTGCCGCTTTGGCTGGTCGCGCTGGCCCAATGGCTTGACGGGTGCTGCGGTCTCTCGACGGCCGGCTGGGCACTCGTTTTCGGCACGTTTCTCGCGTTGGTCGCACTGACCGTCGGATGGGCCGCGTGGCACCGTTTCCGCCGCCGGTTCCTCGGGCTGGAACAGACGCTTGAGGAACTCCGCGAAGACGTCCTCTGGCTGCAAGAATGGCTCGGCCGAAAACAGACCGCGGACAAAGAGCGGCCGTCGGAGGATTCTTAATCGCGTCGGATGGAAGCCCCGACGTCGTCACTCTGGACCAGCGCCGGCGTTAGCCCAAGTTCCACAGGAGCCGACGAAAGTCGCTTTTTTAGGAGATTTTTTTGGGGTGGTGGGCGGTTTTTTGGGGCGTTGTAGC
>JAFGIR010000240.1 GCA_016929515.1 Pirellulales bacterium
GCGCCCATCACGATCACGCCGCTGTTGCTATTGAACCCATCCATCTCGACCAACAGCGCGTTGAGCGTCTGCTCGCGCTCGTCGTGCCCGCCGACGACGCTGGAGCCTCGGGTCTTGCCGAGCGCGTCCAATTCGTCGATGAACACGATGCAGGGCGAACGGGCCTGAGCCTGTTGGAACATATCGCGTACCCGGGCGGCACCGACGCCGACGAACATCTCGACGAAATCGGAGCCCGAGAGGCTGAAGAAGGGAACGGCCGCCTCGCCGGCGACGGCTCTGGCCAAGAGCGTCTTGCCCGTGCCCGGGGGCCCCACCAAAAGTACGCCCTTGGGGATACGTCCGCCGAGGACGCGGAACTTGTCGGGGGTCTTGAGGAATTCGACGACCTCGCGCAACTCATCGACGGCCTCGTCGACTCCGGCCACGTCATGGAACGTGACACCGGCGTCTTCCTGAGCGATGAGTCGTCCGCGGCTGCGGCCGAACGCCATGGCGCCGCCGGCGCCGCCAAGCCGGCGCATCATGAAGATGAAAAGTGCCACGAAGAGAACCGTCATCAACAACAGCGGCACGTAGTTTTGCAGACCACTGGGGGCCTGCTCGGCGCTGACATTATCAAAGCCGTTTTCCTTGAACAGATGGAACAAGTAGAGTTCGTCGTTTTCCAAGCCGAGGCGGGCCGTGTGAAACCGAACATCCTCTTGTGGCTTGTCTCGCGAATCGGCCGGTTCGACGATCTGGTACGTGACCTTGCCGGTGACCTCGGTGGGCCCAATGACCACGTCGTGGAGATTGGAATAGCGGTCGGTGATCGACTTGCCTTCCTTCTTGGTCTGAACATCGATCGACGCTCTGGCGTTGCGCTCGGGCGAACCCTGCTCCACCAAACGAACCAGATCGCCGTAGGAAATCTCCAGACGGCCCTTGTTCGGCCACACGCTGATTGCCAGAAGCGCGACCACGGCGGCCGCCACCAGGTACCAGATGAAATTGTTGCCCGGTGGCGAGACCGTCTTCTTGGGTGTCTCTGGTTCAGGCTTTTCTTGCCGCTGATCCTTATCCATCAAAGGAGATCCTCTGAATACGGCCATGAATGATTGAAGGTGATGCTGGGGCGGTTGTTCAGACAAATGGGATAAAACAGCATGTCCCGGCCTGGGCATCGTCGGCCGAAAAACCGCCTCTATAATCATATGATGTACCGTCGGTTGCGGTAGTCCGTTTTCCAATCCCGTGTTCTTCTCCTTTCTCTCCGCCGTGCCCAAGAAGTCCGACTTGGTGGATTGACCCGTTAACCCGGGCCGTGTCGCCGGGGGGGACGGACGACCCAGGCTGGTGTTTTACGGCCCGAAGTCGGGTTGCCCTACGGCAAACCCCTTATAGAATGGGTCTTTCCGTCGGTCGGGCTTCCTGTTTCCCTAGTCAAACACGCCACGCCATGACAAATCGCCCCAAAAAGGTTGCCCTGCTTGGCTCAACCGGGAGCATCGGCCGGAGCACCTTGGAGGTCATTGGACGGTCCGACGGACGGCTTAGCGCGGTTGCCCTTTCGGCCCACTCGAACACGGAGCTTCTATTCCAGCAAGCGGCCCGATTCCGGCCTCGATGGATTGTCGTCACCGATCCAGCGGCGGCCGAATCTCAAGATTGGACCGGCTTGCCGGCGGAAACCAAATTGCTCGTCGGTCCCGAGGCAATTGGGCAAATCGCGGCAGATGACGAGGTAGAGACCGTCGTTTCGGCGATTGTCGGCAGTGCGGGCTTGTTGGGAACCTGGGCCGCGATCGCGGCCGGCAAACGAGTCGCGTTGGCCAACAAAGAAAGTCTGGTCGTCGGCGGAGCTTTGATCACCCGGTTGGCCCGCGAGCACCATGCCGAGATTATTCCGGTCGACAGCGAGCATAGCGCCGTGTTTCAGGCGTTTCAGGCGGGCCAGCGGGACGAGGTGCGCCGAGTGATTCTGACGGCTAGCGGGGGACCGTTCCGTACCCACACGGCCGAGCAACTGGCCGACGTGACGGTCCGCGAGGCGTTGGACCATCCGACTTGGCAGATGGGTCCCAAAATCACCGTCGATTCGGCCACGCTGATGAATAAGGCTCTGGAGATCGTCGAGGCCCGATGGCTGTTCGACCTGAAACCAGACCAAATAGCCGTAACAATCCACCCACAATCGGTAGTCCATTCAATAGTAGAGTATAAAGATGGCTCGATGATCGCGCAGCTCGGTTCTCCGGACATGAAGCTGCCGATCCAATATGCGCTCGACTGGCCCGAACGACATGAGGGCGTGGCCACTCGGCTCGATTGGAGTCAGGCATTGCGTTTGGACTTCGAGCCGCCGGACTTGGAGCGTTTTCCGGCACTGGAGCTAGGGCTGGAAGTTGCCCGACGAGGAGGAACCGCCGGGGCCGTGCTTAGCGGAGCCAATGAAGCGGCGGTGGCCGCCTTTCTGAACCACGAACTCAGTTTCACAAAAATTGTGCCGGCCGTCCGCGCGGCATTGGAAAACCATGATTTCGATCCCCAACCGAGTCTCGCGCGAGTGCTCGAGCTGGACCGTTGGGCTCGGCAGGAGGTAATACGTTGGATTGGTGCTTGATTGCTTATGGGATTTTTGAGTGGCCTACCTGGGCTTGGATCGTGGATCCTCGTTGGTGGCTTATTATCCTCTTGGTTGCCGTCGGCCTCGGCATGATCATCTTTGTCCACGAGTTGGGCCACTTCACCGTGGCCAAGCTGTGCGGCGTGAAGTGCGAGAAGTTCTACCTCGGTTTTGACATCGCCGGCTGGAAGCTCTGCCGCTTTCGGTGGGGAGAAACCGAGTACGGCATCGGCGTGCTACCGCTGGGTGGCTACGTGAAGATGCTTGGCCAGGAAGACAATCCGGCCCGGCTCAAGGAAGAAATCGAACGGGCCAAGGCGGTGCAGAGTCTGGGGCCGAGCGCGTCTGGCGATTCGGCCGACCCCAACAAAATGCCCGGCGACCAGCCGGTTGATTTAGCGGCTGCCGAAGCGGCGCTCTATGATCCGCGGAGTTACCTCGCGCAGAGTGTACCGAAGCGAATGGCCATTATTTCGGCCGGCGTGATTATGAACCTGGCTTTTGCCTTTGCAACGGCCGTGGTTGCTTACCTAATCGGAGTCAACGAATTTCCATGCGAGGTGGGGCCACTTCAGGCGGGCTACCCGGCGTGGCAGGCTGATCTTCGAATGGGTGACCGGATGATCGAGATCAACGGGAAGCCAACCTATCGTTTTCAAGATCTTCGGACGCGTATCCCTCTGAGCGACAAAAACACGGGCGCGGCAATGCGCATCGAGCGGCCCGGCCTTGCCGAGCCGATCGAACTGACCATTCACCCGAGCCGAAAAAATTTGCTTCCGGTGATCGGTGTCGTCAACGCGAGATCGACAACGCTTTTGAAATCGGCCGGGTGGTTGAAGGGCGATCGGATCCAGCCATGCATGCCGGGCAGTCCTGCGGCCTCGGCCGAGCCGGGTTTTGAATTGGGCGACAAGATCGTCAAAGTGGACGGGACCGCGGTCGAGACGGAGTCGCAACTTCGCGAAGCGCTCTCCGCTCGCCGCGCGAAACCGATCGAAGTGACCGTTGAACGAGCGGTCGACGACGGCAAGGCTACGAAACGGCTCACGATCGAAGTGGCCCCCAGCCCCATGTGGCGTCTGGGACTGGTGATGGAGATGGGCCCCATCGTTGCAGTCCAGGAAGGTTCTCCGGCGGCTCATGCCGGACTCCAATCAGACGACGTGCTCGTCGCGATTGACGGAAAATCCGTTGATGACCCGATGACTTTGCCGAATCGCTTATGGGCACAAGTCAACAACGCCGTTGCCGACGGTGAGCCGGCACCGACCGTTACGGTGACCGTACGTCGCGAGGATAAGACGCTCGACGTGCCCGTCACGCTACGGCAGACCGACGCCTATGAAACGCCTTTCTTTCCAAACAGTCCGGTGAGTGTGCCGTCGTTGGGTGTGGCCTACCAGGTTTCCAGCACGGTTGCGGCGGTTTTGCCCGACAGCCCGGCGGCCACCGCAGGCATTGCTCCTGGCGACGTACTGGAAGAAGCGACGCTCCTTCCGCCTGACGAAGCGGCGATGGGACGAGAAGGACTCGAACCGGGCGACGTGAATGAAGTCACTGCGGATTTTTCCGAGCACGCCTATGATTGGCCGCGTTTTTTTGACGCTATCCAGCACTGGTTGCCCGGCTCGAAGGTGAAACTCGCATTCAAAGGCGACAAGACGGTCGAGCTCACGCCGGTCGAGGTCTCCGACTGGTTCAATCCCGATCGGGGATTCGTGACACAACCACTGGAGTTCACGCTCACCGCGAAATCGCTCGGCGAGGCAATGAAACTCGGCGGCGCCGAAACGTTGGAACAGGCCACTCTCGTGCTACGCTTGTTGCGGAGGCTCTCGGGAGGACAAATCTCCGCCAAAGTGATCGGCGGACCGATCACCATCGCCAAAGTGGCTGCCGACGCAGCGGGCAAGGGAATCTCTGCATTCTTGATTTTCCTGACGATGATCAGCGCGACGCTGGCCGTAATCAATTTCCTGCCGATTCCCGTTCTCGACGGCGGACATTTTGTCTTCCTTCTCTACGAAGGCATCCGTGGAAAACCGGCTGACGAACGGGTTCAGTTGATTTTGAGCTACGTTGGACTGTTCTTGATCCTGACGCTCATGGTCTGGGCGATTGGGCTGGACATAGGCTTGATCTCGCGCAATTAAGCTTGGCTAGGTTGATGCCGCAGGCTGTCGCCCGCAGCGTCACGCGACCCCGGATCGCACTGATCTTGCCCAGTTTGGGCCGTTAGACTACGATGAAGCATCCCAGAATCCCACCCCAACGGATTGGGGGGAACTGTCGTGCGGAGTCAGTCAAGAACGACTCTTCGGAAAGGATTCCGATCTCATGCAAGCAACTCTCGCGGAACTCTCGGTGCTGGTCGGCGGTCGGCTCGTCGGCGACGGTGATCTGGTTATCCGTGGGGCTGCCCCGCTTGCGGGCGCGGTGCCCGGCCAGATAACCTTGCTAGATGGTCCAGCAGACCGCAACTACAGCCTAACCAACTGTCGTGCCTCGGCCGTGTTGGCCTCGCGCGACAATCCGCCGCAAGAAGACATGTCGTCGATTCTCGTGGACGACGTCCACGAAGCGTTCTCGGCAATTCTCAAACACTTCACCCCACCGCGCAAGCATCGCCGCAACGGTGTTAGTCCCTTGGCTGTCATCAGTCCTTCGGCCAAGCTGGACGAAGACGTCGACGTCCACCCCTATGCCACGATCGGCGACGATGTGTTTATCGGCGCGGGCTCGACCATTCACTCGGGCGCGCGCGTCATGGCCGGCTCGAAAATCGGACGCGACACGACCATCTTTCCCAATGTCGTTTTGTATGAAGACACGATCGTCGGCGCGCGGTGCATCATTCACGCCGGAGCCGTACTCGGTGCCTACGGGTTCGGCTACACCCAGGTCGACGGCCGTCACGTGCTTTCGGCCCAGTTGGGTAACGTGATCCTCGGCGCCGACGTCGAGGTCGGTGCCGGCACGACCATCGACCGGGGAACCTACGGCCCGACGAGTATCGGCGAAGGAACCAAAATTGACGATCAGGTCATGGTCGGCCACAATTGCCAAATCGGGCGCCACAATATGCTTTGCTCCCAGGTGGGTATCGCCGGCAGCACGACCACCGGCGACTATGTGGTGATGGCCGGCCAGGTGGGGGTGCGCGACCACGTTCACATCGGTACCGGCGCGGTGCTCGGCGCGATGGCCGGGATCATCAACGACGTGGACGACGGAAAACGAATGATCGGCGTTCCGGCCACGCCCGAACGCGAACAAAAAATCAAACAGGCCGCTTTCAGCAAATTGCCCGAGATGCGCCGACAGCTGAAGAAATTGCAACGCGTCGTCGACCAATACCTCGATCAAAAGCTGGAAGACGAAGCCGGCAAGAGAAACATTCCCCGGGCCGCGTAAACGAAAGTCTCGTGCAAGTGCTGGAAAAATGCGTTGGCAAAAAACCGGCATGAATAGACCCCTGGACAAATCGACGGGTATTGATGCGGCCCACGGTCCACGACTGCCCCGCCGGGTCGGGTTGTTGGCCGGTTGGGGACGCTATCCCTTCGTGATCGCCGAGCACCTCCGCCATCAAGGAATCGAAGTCTATTGCCTGGGCGTCACCGGGCACGCCGAGCCAGGTTTGGATGCCGTATGCGATGACTATGGGTGGATCGGCTTGTGCAAGATCGGCCGGGCGATTCGTTATTTCCGTCGGCACGGCATCACCGACGTGGCCATGGTCGGCAAGATTCACAAGGTGGCCTTGTTCCAGCCGTGGCGCTGGCTGAAGTATTTGCCTGACTGGACGGCTATTCGCATTTTTGCACCGCACTTTCTGACTCGCCGCGAAGACTGCCGGGACGATACGCTCCTCGGCGCGCTGGTCGACGGGTTTGCGTCTCGCGGAATCCACTTTGGCCCGGCGACCGACTACGCACCGGGATTGTTGGCCGATGAAGAAGTCCTGACGAATCGAACGCCGTCGGCTGCCCAGTGGCGCGACATCGAGTTTGGCTGGCTGGTTGCCAAAAAGATGGGCCAACTGGACATCGGCCAAAGCGTGGCGATCAAGGATCAGGCCGTCATGGCCGTCGAAGCGGTCGAGGGAACCGACGAGTGTATTCGCCGGGCCGGTTCGCTCTGCCGAGCCGGGGGGTTCACGGTTGTCAAAGTGGCCAAGCCGCAGCAAGACATGCGGTACGACGTGCCCACCGTCGGATTGAAAACGCTCGAAACCATGATTGCTTCCGGCGGGCGGGTTTTGGCGATCGAGGCCCACCAGACGATTCTCCTCGAAAAACCCGAAGTACTCGAATTGGCGAACCGAAACAAACTGACCATCGTATCGTTGGTTGGGCCGGAGAATAGACCGGATCGTGTGAACGATAACATGGAATCATCGGTGTTGTCGGCGTCGGCCCCGCTCGTGCCGGCAGCAAAGGACCCAAGACCCAATTCCTCAAACGCAAGGAGGTGAATCTGATCGATTCATGACCCGGAGCACTCGCGCCAATCGAGGGAAAGGTAGAAGTCAGGACGCATCCCATGGTTGTTGAGGCCTGCATCGCTAATCCGCGCAGGGCGCCCAACGGAAGCCCGGTTGCCAAGGGTTTTTGCCCAGAACGAACTGCACGTTAGCAATGCGGCCATCAACGGGCCCTCCCGCGGCCTTTTGATGCGTTCTTCCCGCACCATCTCCATTCTGAATCTCTATTCGAGAATCCCCCCGAAAAGCTTTGGTTGGACGCGAGCCTCCGGGCTCTTTTGTTCTTTGCCCTCGCGCGGCCCGGGCGAATCGCGCCCCCCCTTCCTTTGCCGCACAAAGTCTCTTATCGTAGGCATAGTCTTTTGCATAGGCTCCATTCCCCGCTCCGGAGAAGAGACTCATGGATCTTTTCGAAGTGATTGCCAAGCGACACAGCTACCGTGGGCCGTTTGCCGACACGCCCGTGCCTCGCGAAGACCTGCGCAGAATCGTGCAAGCCGGCATTCAAGCCCCGTCGGCCGTCAACGGGCAAGTGGCCCAATTCGTCATCGTCGACGATCCGAAGTTGCTGGCCGAGATTGCCAAGATTGTCGACCGCCCAGCCTGCAACACGGCACCAGCAATCATCGTCTGCTTCACCGATAATCGCGAAGTCTACAAGGGCATCGCCTTCCCGGTCGAGGACTGCGCGGCGTCGGTCGAGAATGTGCTTCTGGCCGTCACGGCGCTGGGCTACGCGAGTGTTTGGCTTGACGGCGTGTTGCGCGTCAATGACGTGGCCGGGCAAATCGGCCGGCTGCTGGGCGTGCCCGAGGCGTTCACCGTCCGCATCTTGCTGCCGTTGGGCGCGGCCACCACGCCGGGCAAACAGAAAAAGAGACTACCGTTTGAAAAGCGGGCGTGGTTCAACCGCTATGGCGGATAAGCGGGAGGCAGAGGTCACCGATCTGATAGCCATGATTCGTGTTGGCCGCCGTAAACCTACGCGACCTCGGCCAAGACATACGGCCCCTTGGGAATCACCGCGATTGTAGCTTCCGGGCCGTATTCGACCAGACACTGCTCGACGGCCGCTTCCACGCTCTCGGACGGCTCGACAAACAGTCGGGCAACCACGTCTGGTGCCAGCCCGTCGGTCACCAGCTTGACCTTTGCCTTGCGACGCACTTTGGCCAATTCCTCCAACAGCCATTGATCCAGCACGAAGTAGTCATCGCCCGTGATTCGCTCCATGAAAACTCCGAGTGACGGAGTGTCGTCAAAAAGGCTCTGAAACTCCGTGCTGCCGATGCCCTGGCTGAGCGAGGCCGCCAGGATGATCGTGCCGCCCGGATTGACGATCTCCAGCGCGCCGACCATGCCTTTGATCGACTGGTAGTAAGTCGTGTCCAGAGGATAGCCGGCCGAACTGGTTACGACAACGTCAACCGGCTCGGGCACGGTGTCGGTGACCACGCCGCGGACGAAGTCGACGCCTTCGTGAAACGCCTCTTCCATGTCGCCGGCGACCACCGCCAGCACCTGGCGACGTTCGTCGATTACCGTATTAATGATGAAATCGCAGCCCGCGTGCCGGGCAATCCAAGTATTTTCCTCGTGGACTGGATTGCCGGCCAGGCAACCGGCTCGGGCGCAAGGGTGTTCGAGGAATCTCGGGCCGTGCCATGCGCGGATTGTCTCCAACGCTGCAATGCCAGGGCAAATCAGCTTACGCCCGCCGGAGAAACCGGCCATGAAGTGCGGCTCGATCAGGCCGACGGCTATCTTCAAGTCAGCCTCGACGTAGCGCCGATCGAGCCAGATCGGCACGCCGCGAGGCGATTCGCCCAGATAGACGTGCTCTTCTTGAGCTTGGCCGTGGTGGCTTTCGATACGATAGTCGGCGACGATCGACGCGCCGACCATCTCAACCAGTTCATCGGGCGTGCTGGGCCGATGCAATCCGGTGGCCACGAGGATCAGTATCTGATCGCGAGGAATGCCAGCCGACTCAATTGTTTCAAGCGCCGGACGGAGAAGAACCTCGTTGGGTACGGGGCGAGTAATGTCGCAAATCACGATACAAGCACTCGATCGGCCGCGGACCAGTTCCGCCAGCGGCGCCGTGCCCGTCGGTTGGGTCAGTGCTCTACGAACGACCGCCTCGGGGTCGGAAAGCGGATCGGTCGATTGATAGCCGAGAGACTTGACAACATTCGCTTCAGGCAAGTCGACCGTCAGGCCGGTGCGACCATATTCCAGATGCACGCGCATCGAAGCGACTCCGTCGTGACGAGAGGGCGACAAGCCACGCATTCAGTCGACGGAGGAAGGCTATTTCTTTGCCGTGGCAGCGGCAGTTTCGCCTTCTTCGTCTTCTTGCTTCTTCTTTTTCTTCTTTTTCATAGTGAGCTTGTAAACGCGCACCTTGTCGAGGCCCAGTGGGCTGTCGCCTTCCTGCCAGCGATCTGCCGCCTTGAGTCGCTCGATACGTTCGGCCCGAGTCAACACGCTTCGGCTCCGGACCAATCCGGCCCGGACTTTCAAACTTTTATCCATCGTCATCGTGGTTGGTCTCCGTGGAATAGACGCCGACGAGAATCTCTCAATTTATACGCTCGAAAGCCGTCTTGCAATGGCGGGGGGAGCCGAAGTTGACGAGGGTCTCCCGCTATTCGGGGAAAGTCGACCCCCACTAAAGGGCTTCTCCCGAGGCTGTTCTTCCACCCAGCGTGGCTTGCAGAGCCCGATTTTTTGCAGCCACTTTCTCGGCGAGTTGGTCCTTGAATTCGACCAATTTCCGCGACAGTCCCTCGTCGGCGATGGCCAGAATTTGGACGGCCAACAGGCCCGCGTTTCGCGCTCCGCCCGGACCGACGCCGACGGTAGCCACGGGCACGTCGCCGGGCATCTGGACCGTGGAGAGCAGCGAATCAAGGCCACCCTCCAGAGTGGTCGGCACCGGGATGCCGATCACCGGCAACGTGGTGTGCGCGGCAACGACTCCGGCCAGGTGGGCCGCGCCGCCTGCAGCCGCGATGAGAACCCGCAACCCACGATCACGGGCCGAGGAGGCGTACTGCCGAACCGCCTCCGGCGTGCGATGGGCACTCATCACGTTGACTTCATAAGGCACGTCGAACTGGTCCAAGGCAGCAGCGACCGTGTTGATCTTGGGCCAGTCGCTGTCGCTGCCCATCACAATGCCGACCCGGGGGGGGCTTTTTGTAGACACGATGGAGGTCTCCCGGCGGGGTTGTCCGTTTGCTTGCTTCCGTTTCCCTTCGATCAACGTGCCGCGAAGGGACCGTCATAATCCATGCCGAACGTCTCGGCCACCGGCTGATTGGTTACCTTGCCCTTGTACATATTGACGGCCTCGGCGATGGGCGGGTAGCGGCGAGCGGCTTCCACGATGCCGTGGTCGACGATCTTCAAAGCCCAGGACAGCGTGACGTTGCACAACGCGAACGTGCTGGTCCGTCCGACCGCGCCCGGCATGTTGGCCACGCAGTAATGCACGACGTCGTCGATGATGTAGGTTGGATCGCTGTGGGTGGTGGGTCGTGTCGTGGCAATGCATCCACCCTGATCGACGGCCACGTCGACGATGACACTGCCTGGCTGCATCAGCTTGAGGTCTTCCTTTTCGACTAGCCGGGGGGCCTTCGCGCCGGGCACGAGCACGGCACCGATCACCAGGTCGGCTCGGCAAAGCTGCTCGCGAATCGTGTGACGATCGCTGAATACCACGGTCACGTTCGGTGACATAACGTCTTCGAGATACCGCAGCCGATCCATGTTGATGTCGAGAATAATGACGTTCGCCCCCATGCCTGCGGCAATCTTGGCCGCGTTGGCCCCGACGACGCCGCCACCAAGAATGGTCACGTGGGCCGGCTCGACGCCAGGCACGCCCCCGAGCAGGATTCCGCGACCCATCTGCGGGCGTTCGAGATAC
>JAFGIR010000241.1 GCA_016929515.1 Pirellulales bacterium
ACCGAGGTGCAAGCCGTCAGCGATCTCGGCGGATCCGACACGGCCTTTCTCCACGGCTCGACGAGCAACGACGTCTTCACCGGGGACTACAACTCCAGTCAAATGGAGACCGGCGACGGGTTCGTGATGAGCGCCGACGGATTCCGCTTCTTGTACGCCTATAGCGAAGGCTACGCCGACGGCGATCCGCTGCTGGCCGACAGGGTTTATCTCTATGATTCGCCGGGCGACGACACCTTTACGTCCACGCCCACGCTGGCCAAGCTGAACGGGTCGGACTACAACATGGAGTTGGCCTCCTTCCGGTACGTGGATGTCTATTCCCAGAACGGTGGAATCGATCACGCCAATATGTTCGACTCGCCTGGAGACGATGTTTATACCGCGACCGGTCCCAAGCCCAACACTCCCAATTACGCCGAGCTAAGAGGCGATACCTTCAAGGTGACGGCTCATACCTTCCGCTACACGGCTGCGTCGGCGGCCGCCGGCGGCTACGACCTCGCCAGACTGTATGATTCACCGGGCGAGGACACGTTCGAAGCGGCCCCAACCTACGGCAAGCTCTACGGCGCCGGTTTCTACAATCGGGCCGATTACTTCGACAAAGTCGAAGCCCATGGCGACGCCGGTGGCGAAGACGTCGTCCGGCTCTACGATTCGGCGGGCGACGATGAGCTGAAGGCTGGTGGCGCTAACGACATGACGCTAATCGGTTCCGGTTTCAACATCAGTGCCAGCAACTTCCAACACGTGGTGGCCTTCGCCGATCAAGGCCATGACGTCGCCACGTTCTACGGCACCAACGGCGACGATACGTTCATCGGCACGCCCGTCTACGGGAAGTTGACCAGTGGCGACCGCACGTTCCGGGCCTACGGGTTCGACGAAGTGAACGCGTGGGGCAAGGGCGGCAACGACAAGGCCTATCTGAAGGACTCGGCTCTGGCCGACCTGTTCGAAGCCCGCGGTTCCATCAGCAATGGCGACGGCGACAACGCTTGGGCTCGGCTCTCCAACGAGGAACTCGACTTCCTCCTTTGGGTGGCCAACTTCGAGGAAGTCCATGCCGAGTCGACCAGCTCGGGCGACCGGGCGGACATTGGCCCCGAGGTCGATTTCGTCTTCCTTACTGGAATTTGGGAAGATATTTGATCACAGGGTGGACTCTCGCAAAACCATAGGCAGCATTTTGCTTTTCCAGAGCAAGGTGCTGCCTTTCTTCTTGGTCACCCACTCGCCAGACACGGCGGATCGGCAAGAGCGGTCACCCATAGTCCTAGAGGGTCTATAGCTTACCTCTTTGGTGGCAGTAACGACTGCCTTTCGAGTCAAGCGGTGCGTGACGACTCGGCCAGAGTGCACCACTCACCCTGGTGAACACGAGGCCTCCCAGACCACCCACCACACCCACACCCCCTCATCAACCACCGTTTTGAGTGCGAAGTCTTCTCGTTTTCCGCAAGGTCCGTCTTTCTTACTCAACTGTTGCGACCGGCGCGACCGATACTATCGTCGCAACCGAAGTGCACCCAATCTCCGCAAAGGGGTTCTGGGTCATATTATCATCATCACGCGTGGGCTTGAGGTGAGAGAGGGGACCATGTCATACAAACGCGTAATACTGAGCCTGACCGTACTGGCGACTGCCTTGTCCGTCGGGTTTCCGGCTCCTGCTCAAGATCTGCTTGATATGCAGCTCTTCGCACCGCCCAACCTGAGCACCTACGGTGGCCCTCGAAGGGCGAGCGAAGGATTCTTCTTCACCTTTGACGGGCTCTTATGGGCCGTCTCGACGCCCCAGGTGACGACCATCGGGCAACCCAGTGAGCAAGGACGCGAGGTGTGGTATGGTCCAGACCCCGCCCAAACCGCCACGCAAAACAATACCCACAACACGAGCATTTTCGGTGCCCAGGTGGTTGGCGGTCAGCGTTACGAAGGTGGGTTCGTCGACGGCCATCACGGTTTGCTGTTCAGTGGCTGGCGTCTCAATTCGCAGACCCAGGACATCCGGACTACCAGCATGGACATGGTCTTCGACGACTACGAGTGGGGTGGCGAGCTCGATTACCGGCATCTCGATGGCTATGTCGACGACCAGGGAACGATCAAGCCTTTGCCCGTCACGTTTGCCTCGGCCAATATCCGGAATCGGGTTGAAACCTGGGGTGTCGAACTGAGCTATCTTCTACGTTCGAATCCCACGCCCAGCGGCGGCTACTTCGAGGTCTTCCTCGGAGCCCGATATCTCGAATTCAACGACGAATTCAGCGTCCATGCCTATGGCGACGTGGTGCCGGTAGAGATTTCGGGCGAAACCGTCAGCGGGATCGTCATGACTTCGCTTCCGCTCGGCGCGGATCAGGAAACCCTTTATACGGGCACACTTGCCAACAGCGTCTGGTACCAGGACGCCAAGAACCACATCGTCGGCCCTCAGATCGGTGCCCGATGGTTCAAACACTACAATCGTTGGATGATTTCGGCCGAGGGGCGGTTCTTCGCGGGATTCAACTCCCAAAGCCTTTATCAGGACGGCTATGTCGGTGACCAGTTGAACCCGAACCAGGGCATGCTGAACGAGCCATCGTTGCCGGGTCACGTCCCGTTGGCCGCCGTTCCGTTGTCGCTGGGTCCGACTACCTTCACCCATCAATCGAACGAGAACGAGTGGAGCCCGGGTGTTGAAGTGCGGGTGAACTTCGAATGGCAATGGACCAAGAATGTCTCGTTTGGTGCCGGTTGGAGCGGACTCTGGATGGACGGAATTGCCCGAGCGTCGAATCTGATCAACTACGAATTCGGCACGTCGTCGACAATGGGCATTCTGACTCAGAACAACCGACAGGACGTGTTTGTCAACGGTGCCAACTTCCGCATCAACGTCAATCGATAGGACAGCCTGGCCCGTCACGCATTTTCATCGCGCAGCGCCGCAAGAACCTGACCGCCTCGATTAGTGGTGGTCAGGTTTTTTCATGGGAGGGATGCCACATCATCGAAGCGCGAAGCAGTCAACTCTGCTCCTGAGCGTGTAGCTTGCGGAGTTCTCGCAATTCCTTGGCGAGGCGGTGTCTCAATGGATTCTCCGGTCGAAGTTCCCCAAGCAACAATTCGGCCTTGTCAAACGTCTCTTCAGTGTAATCGTGCGTGCCCAAAAGCTTGATCCAGCTTCGTGAAACTTCTCGTTCGTTAAGCAATCTTCACCTCTCTGCCGGCAGAATCCAAAAAAGTTAGTGAGTAGTCCTCGTAACGAGGATGTCTGCTCCTATGTGAAATCTATCGCAATTCGTTTCCAAAGGCAACACAAGTTCTTGCTTCCGGTTTCCCACGCCAAGCTTGCCCCAATCGTCTCCGGCCGACCGGCGGGCAGCCGGGTTCGCCAATCGATCGCCTATCATTTAGCTGACCATAACCGGCACGGCCCAGCAAGTCGTCCGCGTCTTGGCACAAAGCGACTCTCTCAGGACCCAAGAGCCTGGCCCAAATATTCCGGATGGATCTTCTCCAATTCCTCGGTCATGGCATCGATCGTAAAGCGTATCTGGTCTTCACTATGTTGCGACGTGATGAAGAATCGCAGCCGGGCGGCACTCTCCTCGACGGCCGGATAGAGAATCGGCTGAACATTGATGCCCCGCTCGAAGAGAGCCCTCGACAACTGCAGGCAATGAACCGAATTCCCCAAAATGATCGGTATCACGGGCGAGTTCCTGCTCATGCCCGTGTCCAGCCCTCGTTGTTTCGCCAACGCTAGAAACAGCCGGCTACGTTCCTGCAGCCGCGTGACGCGCTCGGGCTCGGCCCGCAATAGCCGGAGCGCGGCCAGCGCCGCCCCGACGTTTGGCGGCGAGAGCCCCACGCTGTAGAGAAACCCGGGCGCGGTGTATTTCAGGTATTCAATCAGTTCCTTGCAGCCCGAGATGTAGCCGCCGCAACTGGCGAAGGTCTTGCTCAGCGTGCACATCCAGATATCGACGTCGTTGGGAGCCACGCCGAAGAGTTCCCCAATACCTCGTCCGGTGGCGCCGAGGGTCCCGATCGAGTGTGCTTCGTCGACCATGAGAAGCGATTTGTGACGCCGCTTCAGGTCGATGAACTTCGGCAGATCGGGATAATCTCCGTCCATGCTATAGACGCCCTCGATCACCACCAGCGCGCGGCGGTACTCGTGGCGATATTGCTTGAGCAGTTCTTCGGCCGCCTCGGGGTCGTTGTGGGCGAACGAGCGCCGCCGCGCGCCCGAAAGGATTGCCCCCTGGAGAATGCTGTTGTGGGCCAACGTGTCGTGCAGGATCAAGTCGCCCGGCCCCATCAAGTGGCCGATGACCGTCTCGTTCGTCGCATGCCCGCCGACGAAGCACAGCGTGGCCTCGGTGCCCAGGAAACTCGAAATCTCGCGTTCCAACTCGCCGTGCAGGTCCTTCTCGCCCGAGACGAGCCGGCTGGCCGAAACACTCGTGCCGTACTTCGCCGCCGCGTCTTGAGCACCTTTGATGACCACGGGATCGCCCGACATGCCCACGTAGTTGTAACCCGAGAAGTTGATCAACTCGCGGCCGGCGACCCGGGTTCGATCGTTCGTGACCCCTTGATGCACGGTGAAGAACGGGTTGCTCAACCCCATCGCTTCGGCCATGTCCAGATTTTGGCGTAGTTCCAAGTATTCCGGAAACCGAGCGATCTCGTAGGTTTCCACGGGGATCTCGGCATCGGCCGGATGGAACGTCCTGGGCTGGGGTTCCGCGCCGAGATACGTTTCGACGGCCTCGACCACCTGACGAGCCGTTTCCAGGTCGGGCAGGATCACCTCGGGAAATCGGCCCCCGAAACGCTCTTCGAGCGCCGCGAGAATCTCGACCCGTTCCAGCGAATCCAACCCCAACTCGGTAATCCGCGAATCGAGCGTCAGCCCGGCCGCGCGTTCCTTGGCAACCGCCCGTACTTCCTGCAACACCAACTCCGTCACCTGGGCCGTGTTTTTCTTCTTTGATTTCTCGCGTCCGTTGCTCGAACCGGGGGTGTCCGCTGCCCGTTGTGCGGGCGGTTGCGTTAATCCGGCGGGGAGAAACACGGGGGCGTCTTTTTTCGTCCGCGGCGTTTTGGTCGTTTTCGGTTCGCCGGCTGTTTCGGCCGTCGCGGCAACCGCAACGAGCGCTTCTTCGTCCTCGCCAAGCTTCCAGCTTCCGACCACGGCAAGCGATCCGTCGAGATAACCGTTGCGGCAGGCGTGCCGCTGAATTTTTCCGCTCGAGGTTTTGGGAATACTGCCGGCCCGAATGAGCAGGATTCCTTCGACGCCCAACTCGTGCTCGACGGAAACGGCCCGGCGAATGGCGTCAAAAATTTCCTCGAAGCCGCCTTGTTTTCGCCGTTCGATCTCCTGGACGATAATGAGCTTCTTGCGGTCGTTCTCTTCGACGAGAAACGCCGCGCCGGCATCCGGGCGGAGCCGCTTGTGGGCCCGTTGAACCGTTTCCTCGATGTCCTGGGGATAGATATTCACGCCGTGAAGGATGATGAGATCCTTGATCCGGCCGGTGACAAACAACTCGCCTGCGTCGAAAAAGCCCAGGTCGCCGGTTCGCAAGAAAGGCCCTTCGCCGGTGTCCTTCAGCCGCGCGTGAAAGACAGCTTCGCTCAGTTCGGGCTTGTTCCAGTAGCCGTCCGCCACGCTGGGCCCCTGGACCCATATCTCGCCGACCTGGCGCTCGCCGCAAGTCTCCAGCGTGTCGGGATCGGCGATGACGATTTGCTGGTCGACCAGAGTGTCGCCACAGCCGACCAGCGACCTGGCGGAATGGGACGCATCGTCGACCTCGACCGCCCGGCCTTCGACCAGCGAGACCGCGTCGAAGTGGCGGATGATGGGTGGATGCTTGGCATAGCCTCCCGAAACGAGCAACGCCGCCTCGGCCAGACCGTAACACGGATAGAACGCTTCTCGCCGAAATCCACACGGCGCGAATTTCTCGGCAAACCGATCAAGCGTTTCGGCGCGGACCGGTTCCGCGCCGTTGAACGCGACTTGCCACTTGCTCAAGTCGAGTTCTTGGATCTGATCGTCCGTGATTTTCCGGACGCACAAATCGTAGGCGAAGTTGGGACCGCCGCTGGTCGTGGCCCCAAACCGCGTGACGGCCCGAAGCCAACGAAACGGCTTCTGCAGAAAGGACATCGGGGCCATCATCACGTTCGGCCGTCCGATGTAAAGAGGTTGCAGAATGCCGCCGATCAAACCCATGTCGTGGTAGCAGGGCAGCCAATAAACGCCCGCGCCCGATCGCGTGTGCTCAAACGCATAGTTGATCAACGACGAGTTGTGCAGCAAACTGGCATGCGTCAGCATGACCCCCTTCGGCGCGCCGGTCGAGCCGGAGGTGTACTGCAAAAAGGCGATCGTCCGCATGTCGATTTTCGGCGGCTGCCATTGGTCGGCCAACCCGTCCGGCACCTGGCAGGTTGCCAGCCAGGTGAGTTGTTTCAGGTGCGGCGTCTCGTCGACCAGTGGTTCGACGCGCTGGAGCACGAGATCCGTCGACAAGGCCACCTTC
>JAFGIR010000242.1 GCA_016929515.1 Pirellulales bacterium
GCCCATCTCCAGCCCGATGTAGCCGCCGCCGATGACCAACAACGATTCGGGCACGTCGGGCAATTCGAGCGCGCCGGTCGAGTTCATCACGCGAGGGCTCGGCAAAGCGAGCGAGGGTATCGTCGTCGGCACCGATCCGGTCGCCACAATCGCATGCTCGAATTCCAATCGATCGTCGTCCAGCGCGGCGTCGTCCGGCGCGTGCAGCTTGAGCACTTCGGAACTCTCGAAGACGGCGCGGGCTTGAATCACGCGGACTTTGCGGCGTTTGGCCAATTGCGACAATCCGCCGGTCAACGCGGCAATGACTTTTTCCTTGCGCGAGCGGACCGCGTCCAAGTCGATCGTCGGATCGGCGAACTCGACGCCCCACTGTTTCATGTGCTTTGCTTCGGCCAAGACCTTGGCCACGTGGAGCAGGGCCTTCGAAGGGATGCAACCCCGCAACAGGCAAACGCCGCCTAGTTGCGACTGCATCTCGACCAGAGTCACGTCCATGCCTAGGTCGGCAGCCAAAAACGCGGCCGCGTATCCGCCAGGCCCGCCACCGATGATAGCGAGTTGGGTCTTCATGAAATCTCAAATCTCAGATTGGAAATGGTTTCGAATCCTTAACGTCGAGCAGGCTCGACGGCTAACCGTCTACTGTAGAAGTAATCTGCCGGGCGACTGGAGCAGGTTGATCACTTCGTTCAAAAATCGTCCGGCCGTGCCGCCGTCGACGACGCGATGATCGTACGAAAGGCTCAGCGGCATCATTAGACGCGTTTCCACCTGGCGCTCGCGGATGACCGGCATCCACCGCGAGCGGCCCAATAACAGCAGGGCGACCTCCGGAAAGTTGATGATGGGCGTGCTGTACGTGCCGCCCACCGCGCCGAGGTTGCTCACGGTGAACGTGCCGCCGCGAAGATCCTCGATGGCGAAACTCGCCTCGCGAGCCTGTTGCGCCAAACGGCCGACCGCTTCGGCAATCTGCGCGATGCTCATCCGGTCGACGCCGCGAAGCGCGGGCACGACCAGCCCACGCGGCGTGTCGACCGCCACGCCCACGTTCACGTATTGCTTGTAGACGATTTCGTCGTTCTCTTCGCCCAAGCTCGCATTGAGCGCCGGGTGTTGCCCAAGCGCGATGGCCACCGCTTTGAGCACCAGCGGTATCGCGGTCAGCTTAATGCCGGGACCAAGATAGCCCTCGGGCACACCCTTGCGAATCGCCTCCAGCTCGGTTACGTCGGCGTCGTCGAAATTGGTCACGTGGGGAATCGTGCTGGCCGAATGGCTCATGTGCTTGGCAATCGTCCGACGGATTTGCGAGATCCGATCGCGGCGAACGGGTCCCCAGGCATCGTGATCCGAACGGCCGGGTGGAACGACCGGCTCGCGAGTTTCGGCGGCGACACCCTGCTTCTTGGCACTGCCGGGCAAGCCGCCAGCGGCACCCCTCACGTCCTCGGGCAAAATCCGGCCGTGCGGGCCGCTACCCGAAACACGAGTCAGGTCAACACCCAGTTCGCGGGCCAATCGCCGGGCTACGGGACCAGCGGGGATCAAGCCCGCGCCGTGTACGACAGCCGACTCGTCGGACGAAGTCTCGGAACCGCCTCCTGCCGGGCGCGGTTCGGATTTGGCTTGCGGTTCGGCACTGCCAGGCGAGCCGGCAGTGGCGCCTGACGCTCCTTCTTCGGCCGAGTCCAACGTGAGCAGAACCTGGCCGATTTTGACCTTTGCGCCTTCGCCCACATGGACTTTGGTCACCGTGCCGCCGTCGCTCGAAGGGATTTCGATCACCGCTTTGTCGGTCTCGAGCTCGAAGACGCCTTGATTCGGCTTGATGACATCGCCTTCGCGCACCAACACCTTGACAATGTCGCCCGATTCGATGTTCTCGCCCAGCGCGGGCAGCTTGAAGTCGATGTTCATGATGGTTCACGGAAATAGAAGTCAGTTGGAGTGGGCACCGCCCACCGAAACCCTGCAATGCAACATCCTGGTGGGCAATGCCCACGCAACGGTCTCATCCGTGAGTTTATCCATGTTCATCCGTGGTTCCCCTCAAACGCTCACCGGGTTCGGCGCGTCGGGATCGATTCCCAGTGTCTGAATCGCCTCGGCCAGTTTGTCTTTCGGATACTCACCTTCGCGCGCGAGAGCGTCCAAGGCCGCCAGGGCGACGTGCTCCGCGTCGACTTCGAAGAAGCGCCGCAACTCTTGCCGCGCCTCGCTCCGGCCGAACCCGTCCGTGCCCAGCACAGTATAACGCCGGTCGAGCCACGGAGCAATCGACAGGGGCAGCGCGCTGACGTAGTCGCTGGCGGCCACGACCGGTCCACGGCTTTCGCCGAGCGTTTGCTGGACATAGGGCACGCGGTGCTCGGCCCCGGGATGGAGCCGATTGTGGCGCTGGCAATCCTCCGCGTCGCGCATCAATTCCTTGTAGCTGGTGACGCTGTAGACGTCGCTGCCGACGCTGAATTTCTCTTCAAGGATTTCCTGGGCACGGAGCACTTCGCGGAGAATGGCCCCCGAGCCAAAAAGTTGCACGACCGGTTTCTCCGAGCCCAAATCGCGCGACGCGAGACGATAGATCCCGCGGCAAATTCCCTCGGTGCTGCCGGAGGGCAGGATGGGCATCGCGTAGTTCTCGTTCATCAACGTGATGTAGTAGAAGACGTCTTCTTCTTCGTAGTACATCCGCTTGAGTCCATCAAACACGATCACGGCCATTTCATAGGCGTAGGCCGGGTCGTAGGCCTTCAGGTTGGGCACCGTCAGGGCCAACAGGTGGCTGTTGCCGTCCTGATGCTGCAAGCCTTCACCGGCCAACGTGGTCCGACCGGCCGTTCCGCCCATCAGAAAACCGCGGCACCGCATGTCGCCGGCGGCCCAAACCAGGTCGCCGATCCGTTGCAGGCCGAACATCGAGTAGTAGACGAAGAACGGAATCAGGTTGATCCCGTGGCTCGAATGGACCGTGCCGGCGGCGATCAGCGACGACATCGAGCCGGCCTCGGTAATCCCCTCTTCGAGAATCTGGCCGTCGGTCGCCTCGCGATAGTAGAGGATCGTATCCGAGTCGACCGGCTCGTAAAGCTGCCCGACGTGCGAGTAGATGCCGACTTGGCGAAACAGCGACTCCATGCCGAACGTGCGTGCCTCGTCGGGCACGATCGGCACGATGTAGCGGCCGATGTTTTTGTCGCGTAGAAGATGGCCCAAGAGCCGGACGAAAGCCATCGTGGTCGAAACCTCGCGGCCGTCGCTGCCGGCGAAGAACTCGGCCAGGTCCTCCCACTTCGGCGGCTTGAGCTTGGTGGTCGGCCGGCGGCGGTTGGGCACCGACCCACCCAACACCCGGCGCCGCTCAAGAAGGTATTGCATCTCGGGGCTATCATCCGCCGGGCGGTAGAACGGCGCGTCGGCCACTTGATCGTCCGAGATGGGTATGTCGAAACGATCGCGGAAATGGTGCAATTCGCTCTCGTTGAGTTTCTTCTGTTGATGCGTGACGTTGCGGCCTTCGCCTGCCTCGCCCAATCCGTAGCCTTTGACCGTGTTGGCTAGGATTACCGTGGGCGAGCCTCGGTGTTCGACGGCCGCCTTGTAGGCCGCGTAGACCTTCACCGGGTCGTGGCCGCCCCGTTTGAGCGAGGCAATCTGGTCGTCGGTCATATCGGCCACGAGCGATTCGAGACGGCGGTCGGCCCCGAAAAAATGTTGCCGGATGTAGCTGCCTGGCATGACGGTATATTTCTGGAACTCGCCGTCGACCACCTCGCCGAGCCGGTGGACCAACGCACCGTCGGTGTCCTGCTCCAGGAGCGGATCCCAGTCGGAA
>JAFGIR010000243.1 GCA_016929515.1 Pirellulales bacterium
GAAGCCAGCCCGACGTAAACCTGGAAATCGCGGACCTCGGCCTCGCCGGCCAGGTAATGGGCCAGCCGTTCGGCCGTGGAGTTGGTGTCCTCAAGAGTCGTGCCCTCGGGCATGTCGACGACGACTTGGAACTCGTTTTTATTGTCATAGGGGAGCATTTTGAGCGGCACGAGGCGGAGCGCCGGAATGGTGACGGCCCCGGCCAGCAGCAGGCCGACTCCGGCCAAGGTTGCCCACGATGCCCAGCGGCGAGCCAGAATCGGCCCCAGCAGGGCGCGACTCAGGCGATAAAGAGGGCGCTGGGTGATGTCGAAGCCTTCTTCGGGTTGGTCGGGACCGACGGCGTGGAGTTTCTTCAACGCCATGAGCGCGAGCCACGGGGTGATGACGAACGCCACGACGGTCGAGACGGCCACCGTCAAGGGCACGCAAAGCGCCATCGGGCCCATGTAGGGTCCCATCATGCCCGTGATAAACATCAACGGCAGGAAACTCGCGATGATGGCCAAGGTCGAGAGAATCAGCGCCGGCCGCACTTCCTGAATCGCCCGAAGCACCGAATCGCGAGGCGGCAGCACGCGCATGGCGAAGTACCGCGCGATGTTTTCCACGTCGGTAATCGGATCGTCGACGAGAAGGCCTAGCGAGAGAATCAAGGCGAAGAGCGTCACGCGGTTGATCGTGTATCCGGCCAACAAGTTGATGAACAACGTAATGCTGTAACAGACGGGAATGGCCAAGGCGACGACCAACGCCGCGCGCCAGCCGATCATGACGCCGATCAACCCGATTACCGTCAACACGGCGATCGCCAACGACTCGACCAGATCGTTGACTTTGTGGTTGGCCGTTTCGCCGTAGTCGCGGGTAATTCGGTAGTAGACGCCCTCGGGCAGATGGGTCGGGGCGAGTTCCTCCATCCGCCGGTCGACCGCCTCGGCAACCCAAACCGCGTTGCTTCCCTTGCGCTTGGCCACGGCGATGTGCACGGCCGGAAAGAGACGTTCCGGATCGACGGCGGACGCGTTGGCCGCCGCCGGGTCGGCGGGCCGGTCCTTCGCGTCTTTTGGATTTTTGGCGGCCGGGCCGAAGCCGATCCAACTGTAGCTGTCCACTTCGGCCGGCCCATCGACCACCGTGGCCACGTCTCGGAGATAGATGGGCCGATCGCCGGCCACCTGAATGACCAGGTCTTCGAGATCTTGGGCGTCTTCGAAGAACGTCCCGGCCTCGACGACGATTTCGCGATCCTGTTGTTCGAAGCGGCCGCTGGGCAACTGGACGTTTCCGACGCGCAAGGCGTCGGCAACCTGAAGGGCCGAGGTTTGCCGGGCGGCCAAGCGAATCGGATCCAACTCGACCCGAATGACCCGTGGCCGGCCGCCCACGATCAACACGCGATTGGTCTGCGGAATCGCCTGGAGTTCCAGTTCGAGTTGTTCGGCCAGGCGGCGCAGGGTGTGATCGCCGTAGCGGGGCGACTCGGACCAGAGCGTCACGTTGACAATCGGGACGTCGTCGACTTCGATCGGCTTGACGACCCAGGCCTTCACGGCCGGCGGCACCTGGTCGGCGTTCGAGTTGATCTTGTTATAGAGCTTGACGAGGGAATCCTCGCGATCCTCGCCGACATAGAAACGGACGGTCACGATGCACTCGCCGGCACGCGACATCGAATAGACGTACTCGACCCCGTCGATCTGATAGAGCAGTTTTTCAAGCCGGTTGGTGATTTTCGACTCGACCTCCTCGGCCGACAGCCCGGGCGCCGAGACAAATACGTCGGCCAGAGGCACGACGATTTGGGGTTCTTCTTCGCGCGGGGTCAACCAGAGCGACACGACGCCCAATATCAAGGAGACGATGATCAAGAGAACGGCGACGTCGCCGCGGAGAAAGACCTCGACGAGTCGGGTCAACAGCGGTGTTTTTGCTTCCGTGTGACTCATGGCGACTCCGTGCTTGAAGCGGACGTTGGCTGATCCCTTTCGCCGGGAGCCGAAATGGCGGGCGGCTCGCGCAACCGGACCGTTTCGTCGGCGTCCAACCCGCTGAGCACCTCGACCCGGGTGGGTCTGCCCGAGGCGTCGAATTGGCCGGCGCGGCCCGTCTTGATGATGCGGCGTTCGAGCGTGCGGTCGGGGTGAACGACATAGACCATTTCAAGCTGGCCGATCCGCTCGATGGCGGCCGTGTTGAGACAAAGGAATCGTCGCGTGCCGGCCGGCACCAGCAGGCGACCCGACATGCCTTCGAACAGATCGGGCGACTTCGGCAAGGCGACCTTGACGAGAAACGAGCGGCTGGCAGCTTGGGCCTGGGGTACGATTTCGTCGATCGTGGCTTTCACCGTCGGTCTGTTCTTCAACGCGTCGATCCGCACATCGAGTTTGTCCCCCGGACTGAGCCGGACGGCCAGGCTCTCCGGAACGGGGACCTCCAGGCGGAGTGACGTCGGGTCGTAGAGAATCAGCAGCGGGACGCCGGGCTGGGCCATGTTGCCTTCCTCGGCGAGCCGGTCGACGATGATGCCCGACTTGGGCGCCTTGATAACCGTGTAGGAAAGCTTCACGTCGGCCTCGGCCAGAGCCTGGCGGGCGTAGTCGAGATTCGCCTCGGCGACCTCAACCCGGGCTTGATTTTCGTCATACTGTTGTTTGCTGATGGCGTGTTTCTCGACGAGTTTGGCCGCGCGAGCATAGTCTTTCTCGGCCTGGTCGAGCGAGGCCTGGGCCGCCACCAGCGACGCGTTGATCTTGCTGCGTTCGGTCTCCAAAGCGCGGCGATCGAGGATGATCAAATCATCGCCTTGGTTCACCTTTTGACCGGCGTGAACCATCATGCGTTGGATCGGCGCCAGCACGCGCGCGGCGATTTCCGTCCGCGTGGCCGCTTTCAGCGTGCCGAACGACTCCTCAAAATAAGGCTGAAACACCGGATGGACCGTGTCGACAGGATCGCCCTGCGGCAGGACGGGCCGTTGCTGCTCGACCCGGCCCGGCGAGGTCTTCTCGTTCCATGAAACGTCGATCGTGAACCATTTGAAGGCGACGACCAGCGACACGACGACGAGGCCGACCAGCAAGACCGCCATCAGTGATAGGGTTACGATTTTCCGAACGGACAAGGCCTTTAGCGGCGTCACGATCACCTCCTAGAATTGATGAAACGTTGCTATCCTACGCCGTGCCTTGGGTGGCTCTCACCACCTGCACGACCATCCAAAATATTAGCAACGCCCCCAGCACGAAGAGGACGAGGAACAGGACCAATGGGCTCCAATCGACGGCGACCGGTTGACCAACGAGATCGACAAAGGCGCCTATCCTGACGTTTTGAACCACCTGGCGGCTTATGGCGTTGACCGCCAACACCCCGAATTGCGCTACGCCGACCGCCGTGGCCGTCGCCCGCGAAAAACCACGACGCGCCAGAAGCAGCAGGAGCACCACGGGCAGGCCCGGCGCCACGGCCGTCGCCACGGTAAGCGGCGCGGCGGGCCAGGCGAACATCGTCGCGCGAAGCTCGGGCGACCATGTGCCAAAAACGTACCACGAACCGGCCACCGCAAACCCGGACGCTCCGAGCAGGGTCAACCGGAGAGCGAAACGCGCCGCCCAATTCCGGTACGCGGCCGATTCGTCTCGCGCGAACCAGGCGGCGTCGAGCACCATCCATGCGGCGGTCGTGCCCAGGGCCAGCCCGAACATCAGCAACCAGCGAGGCAGGATTTCCAGGTTTTCGACGCTGAAAATACTCAAGCCCGTTCCCAAAGCGGCTCCGGCCATCCGGTGACTTCGCCATAGCGACGGCCACGTCTCGGCGTGGTCCATCAGACTGAATCCGTTGACGAACAGAAAACCAATCGTCACGAACAGGACGGCCGAACCCCACCCGACGCATCGCCGCGCCAAAGCCGGGCCGGTCGGGTCGTCGTCGCGCAGCCCAAACGCATAGATATAGATTCCGTAGTAGGCGGGAATCAGCAGGACCACAATCGCCATCCACCACCAGGCCATCAGGATGGTGGCCGGATAGAAAAACTGATAGTAGGCCAGTTGAATAAACAGCAGTGGGACAATGCCGAAATTGACGCCGTAGGCAATCAGGATCGGCATTTGCCGCATCAGGCGCCGCGAGAAAACGACGCCGTGTCCGCCGCCGCCGGCACGCAGCAACATGGCCAGGAGGATGCCCGCGAACCAGAGATTCATCGGCACCATGTGCAGGCAAAAGCCCAGCGTCTTGAAGAACTGGACGAACCAGAAGGGCGCGGGCAGTGCCGCGTTCGATGTCGGATCGACAAGCATTTGCGGGTCCATCAGTCCGTCTCCCTATCGAGGCTCTCCGGCCGCATGCCCTGGGGCCATGGCGGGGCGATTTCGGCCAGGTATTCGGCCAGCAGTCCGGCTTCGTCCGAGGTGCCGGACCATGGGGGCATGTAGAAATGCGTCGTCTCGAAATCGAGCACCATCTCTTGGATCATTCGAACGGATCGGCCGCGAACCAGCGGGCCGACGGCCGAGTAGCCCAGGGCTGCCGCGTGGCAATCGTTGCACTGATACTGAAAGAGCACCTGGCCCAGTGCAACCCGATCCTTGTGATCCAACGCGGTCAAGCGTTTCACGTCCAATTGTCCGTCGTCAATCAATCCGGGGTATTGCTCGGCCAGCAGTGCCCGGGTCCACGTGCCGCCGGCAAGAACGCCCGACTGCTGCAAGCGCGGCACTTCCTCGGGGAGAATCTGGTTGCCCAGCACCACGTTGTAGACTACGTACGGCTTGCGCACGGCCTCGCGCACAAACTCGCCCGTGCCGAC
>JAFGIR010000244.1 GCA_016929515.1 Pirellulales bacterium
GCCGGGACGGGTCGCTAGCCCTTTCCCGTACGGCTCTCTCATCCGCGACTCCTTGCCGGTTTCGACCGGCGCTTTCCCCGACCCCTTCATCTCCTCATAACCGCCAACGATTGGAGTTCGGGATAGCGGCAGAAGCCCGTCGGTCCTCACATCAGGCTGATCTTGAAAAACCAATACCACCTACGAACTCCCCATGGATTGCCTAGACGTTGGCCTGCAAGAACACCTTGCATTATGGCAACCGCGCGACCAGCCTTCTCGACATCAAGACACAGCGGACTCCGCGGATTCTCCGGCGATTCTCCGTCGCCAACCTATAGTTGTGCGCGGCGCAACCGAAGGCCTTGATGGCCGAAAATACAGGCTCTGGCCTGCTGCGGAGCCATGTCAGCCGGCCTGAAACGTAATACAAAACAAACGAGGACTTGATTGTCTCGAAGAAATTTCGTTGAGCCAACTCCGCGTTGTGGATGACTCGCCAACAACCAAAGGAAGAAACAAGCGGAACGTTCAGGCAGCCGCAAGTCGTTATTCAAGGCGTGTCATGTCGACATCATGTACGCCATAAGACAACTCTGGGAGGAAACCATGACGTCAAAACAAGAGGTCTATTCGATATGTAGCGTCCCGAGGTTTCACCGGTATGTGCCTACCGCGATTCTGGTGATCCTGGGCGCGGCAATCAGCGTGGCCGTATTTTGGGCGGCATACTCTTGGGATCAGCGCTCGACCAATCGCGAGTTTGCCTCGCTGGCTGATGATCGGTTCCATGCCATCGGCAATATGATTGACGACTCGGCAAGGCTGCTCCAATTTGTGGACAACGCGTTCTTGGTCGGGCCGCAAGCCAACTCACCAGGATTTCCGGCCTACGTGCGTTCGCTCACCGAGGTCGTCCAAGCAGATTTGTCCCGGCATCCGGCCGTACAAGCCGTGACTTGGATTCCACGGGTATCACGCGACCAACGAGCCGCCTACGAGCAAGCCGCGCGAGCGGTCTTCGACCCGACGTTCCAGTTGAAGGAACCGAACGCCACCGCGACTACGGTATCGGGCCAACCGCCTGAAGAGACTTTTGTTAGTTACGTCAGCGTCGCCAGGACACCCCACCACGGTCAATCCGGCAAGGACCTGGCACGCGATTCCGTGGAGTGGAAACTGATGGAACGGGCACGCGACACGGGCCTCATCATGGCGAGTGCGCCCATGAGGCTATCGTCGGCCCCCAACGGTCATCTCGGCTACCGGCTGCTTCAACCCCTGTATCACGGCGATCCGAGGGACATTGCGTCGCGTCGCCAATCCATCGCAGGCTTCCTCTGCGTCGATCTGGATATCAGCGAATCGGTCACCAGGGCCCTCAAAGGCATTCCACCGGTGGGCATCGATGTCTGGGTGTCCGACGATACGGGTGGTGAGGACGTGATCGTCTGCCGGCACACCTCGCGGCTAAACTCACCCGAAACCGTTGGAAAACAGCAGGCTATCGGTGACGAACTGGAATCGACTTCAACAACGGACTTCTTCGGAAGGAAACTGCTGCTCCGCTCCCGCTCGACGCCCGCATTTTGGGTCGGCCGTACAATCTGGCAGCCTTGGGTACTCCTGTGTGGCGGACTGGCTCTGACCCTGATAGGAGCCGGTTACCGACTCAGCGTTGCCTTTCGCGCCATCGCCGTTGACCAAAACGTGGCAACACGAATGGCCGCACTGTGCCAGGACACGAAGCAACAGCAAAAGACAAAGCAGGCAACAACGCAACCGCTGTCGGTGGTCGAGTCGACGAACGATGAACCGCATGGAGCGACCATCGGTGCTCCGGTCAACACCAGCGACGACATGAGCCCGCCTACCACCTATCAAGAGAATTAGCCCCAACCGTTAATCAGCGGCCTGCCTTTTCAACCTCGAGCAACTCTTGAGCCGGGACGGGCATGGGGGGTGGAAGACGCTCGGGCACGAGAACCTTGATCTCGGAGGGCGAGGAATCGGACCGTGGCGGTTCCGTGGACGACGCCCCACCAGACGAACGCTTCCGACGCGGGACGGGATTCTGCAGATTGAATGCGTTTTCGGCCGCCTCGTCCGATGTTCCGTAACGCGGCGCGTTGGGGCCAGGCTGGAAATCGCGGGGATAGCAGCGATCGGCAAACAGGCGTCCCAGCGGGCCAATCGACGCGAAACGCTCTTCGGTAAATCGGATTCCGTGGGCTTCGAGAATGATCCCCGCCTGGCGCTCAAGATTGGCCAGTTCCGTATTGTAAGCGGTTAGCGCCTGGGCTTCGGCACTCACGGCGTTTCCCCAGGCCGTGATCGCCTGGAGTACGTTCAGGTAGATGGCTCCTTCGCCTTGGCCCGACTGGTAGACGGCCGTCTGCACGTCGAGGTTCTGCTGCGAAGCAGCTCGGCTTTCCTGGTACGCACGATACTGGTCGTAGTATTGCGCCAGGTTGCGGTAGTTGGCGGCCAGTTGATGCGCCGCGTTGTGCATGCCTTGCTCCAAATCGGCCCGATCGCGACGCAGAATCAATTCCTCCTCGCGCAGCGACGCGCGCGCGGCGCGCTGACCTAGCGGTACGGAAAAATTCACGCCAAGCTGCCACTCGGTGAATTGGCCGGCTCGGGTCGAGGCGATGCTGCGGTCGGGCGTCCGGCCTTCCAGACCGTTCCAGCGATACAACGCCACGGCGTCGACCCGGGGCAGCGCCTCGTTGCGTCGCAAGATTTGACGCTGCTGGTCCGCTTCGAGAATCAACTTTAACTCGATCAGGTCGGGACGGCGCACCGCCGCCACGTCCAAAACGGTCGGCCAACTTACGTCCAGCCGCTCGGTCGATGGGGGGCTGACGGGCACGACGCTCGAAGGAACCGACGGAGGAAGGCCAAGGATATTGCGCAACGCCGCCTCGCGAACCAACACGGTCGCCTTGGCCGTGATCAGCGCGGCGCGGAAGTCGGCCAACGACGAGCGGGCCTGGGCCACGTCGGAACGGTTCGAAAAACCGGTCTGAAGACGCGCCTCGGCGTACCGAAGCGCATAGGTGGTATACTCCACCTGCTGCTGGCGGGCCCACAGGTCGGTCCGCGCCGCGACCAGCGCCCAATAACCCTCGATGACGCCGCGAACCATCTCCTGCACGGCGTCCTTCATCTGAAAAAACGATCGCTCCGTGTCGATCCGCGCGATCTCGATCGGCGCCACGTTGGCCGCCCAGCCACCCCCCTGCAACAACGGCTGCGTCAAGCTCAACTCGACCGAAGACGGCACCCGAGGGTTGAGTGGGTAGCCCGATACGTTGTATTGACGAGGATCGGCGCTGGCACCCAAGGCGGCCGTCGCCCCGGTCGGACCTCGCTTCGAAAGACCCGTCCACGTCGAGTAGTCGTTCGTGCCCACCCCGCCGATCCGCACCTGCGTCGGATCGCTCGGATCGAATGACTCGCCGGGCGACTCGTGGCGATAGAAGTTGTTGTTCGACTCAAGATTGGGGTCGAAACGCCCACGCGCCACGTCGATTTGGGTGTTCGTCACGGCCGGATCGTAAATGGTTCGGCCACTTGAACCACCCAACACCCGAATCACCTCCGAATTGGCCAATCCAATTCGGATCGCCTCGTCCAGCGACATATTCATGGCGGGACAGGCGTCGGCCGGGTCGGGATCCGTGACCGTCGGCGGCGTTGGTATGGCCGGAAACCCAGGGCCAGGCAAACAGGCCGGGTCGCGAATTTGCATGTCGCGTTGCTCGGGCAAGATCACCCGCCAAGGCTCCAGCGCGCACGCATCGGGGCCCAACGCAAGCGCCAACCAACTCCAGAAGACGACAAATCCAAGGATGCGGCTATAACCAGTCATACCGGTATATTCGGCAAAACGGGCCCAGCAGCCCCCTCCCGCAATCGACAGAAACGTCACAAGCCGCAAGCCGGATCGATTCGACCGCTATAGCCGGCACAGTTTCTACAACCGGAAAAGTCAACCCCGGGGCTCGACGAAAGGCACGGGCAAGATGCCCGTGGCACCCTGAATGGTTGGAGTGAGCGACCACGAGAGGGCACTCTCGAACCGTCATCCTGAGCGAAGCGGAGGATCTCCCCCGCCGCCGAAGCCGAGATCCTTCACCGCGTTCAGGATGACAACCATCAGCCCATTGGTTTTGAAGTGCCCTCTGGACGTTTCGCGCCCTGGGCCGGCGTGTGCGGTGGCGGAACCACAAGATGGTCCTCGTCCCTGTGCAGCGAGCGCAGAGCCGTGCCAAAATCGGTCGTGTCCTCGACGATTTGCCCGTCGTGCAACACGAGGATGCGTTTGGCGTGCCGGCCGATGTCCTGGTCGTGCGTGACCAAGATGATCGTAATGCCCGACTCCTCGTTCAGTGTGCGGAGAAGCTGAATCACCTCGCGGCTGGTCTTCGAGTCGAGGTTGCCGGTCGGCTCATCGGCCATGAGGATGGCCGGGTCGTTGACCAGTGCCCGGGCAACGGCCACGCGTTGCTGCTGGCCGCCGGAAAGCTGGCCTGGGTGGTGGTGGAGCCGGTCGCCCAGCCCAACTTGCTTAAGCGCCTCGACCGCGCGGTGGCGACGCTGGCTGGCAGATACACCCCGCGCGTAAAGCAAGGGCAATTCGACGTTTTCGACCGCGCTGGTGCGAGCCAGAAGATTGAAATTCTGAAAGACGAAACCGATGCGGCGATTGCGGAGTCGGGCCCGGCCGTTACGCGACATGCTCGTCGCATCCTCGCCGTCAAGCAGATAGCTGCCCTCGGTCGGGCGGTCCAGGCAGCCGAGCATGTTCATCAGGGTCGACTTGCCGGAACCCGACGGCCCCATCAGGGCAACGTACTCGCCCGACTCGATCGTAAGGCAGACCCCGCGCAGAGCCTCGACCTTGACCTCGCCCAGGTTGTAGACCTTCCAGACGTCGCTGAGTTGAATCAGAGGCTTCGCGTCATCATTCATAGCGGAGCGCCTCGATCGGGTCGAGCTTCGACGCGCGCCAGGCCGGATAGAAACCAAAGGCGATCCCCACGGCGCTCGAAAAGACAATGGCCAGCACGGCCGCGGGGATCGAAATGACCGTGGGCCATTCCACCGATTTCATGAGGCTGTTAATAACGGCCGTGATGCCGGCCGAGGCCGCCACGCCCAACCCAAAACCAACCAACCCCCCGATCATGGCCAGGAGAATCGATTCGATCAGGAACTGCCGTAGAATGTCGCCGCCCCGGGCGCCGACGGCCATGCGGATGCCAATTTCGCGGGTACGTTCGGTCACGGAGACGAGCATGATGTTCATGATGCCCACGCCGCCGACCACGAGCGAGATACCGGCAATGGACGAGAGCAGCAATGTCATCGTGCCGGTGATGACACCGAGAATATCGGCGATTTCGGTCATGTCTTGCACCTCGAAATCGGCCGGCTGCCCCGGGGCGACGTGGTGGCGTTCGCAGAGAAGTTGGCGGACTTCGCGCTGGGCGTCCGGCATCCGGTCGACCGCCCGGGCCGAGACCAGGATCACATCGACCGTGTCGAACGACGTGCGTCGCAGACGTTTGGCCACGGTCGTGTGGGGCATCATAATGATGTTGTCCTGATCCTCGCCGACGATATTCGCCCCCTTGGGTTCAAGAATTCCGATGATCCGAAACGGAATATTCGAAATACGAATGGTTTCGTTGAGCGGATTGGTCGTCTGAAACAACTTGGCCACGAGTGTCTGGCCAATCACGCAAACCTTGGAGGATGAACTGATGTCGCGTTCGGTGAAGAATCCGCCGTGGCGCAGAGTCCAGTTCCCCACGATCAGATAGTCCGTGCCAACGCCAACCATTTCGCGTGGCCGCCAATTGGTGTTGCCGTAGATCACCTGCCCGCCAGTGCCCACGATCGGTGAGGTAGCAAGCACGGCGGGACATTCGTCGGCGATGGCCTCGCTGTCACCGGCGGTGAGCGAGCGAATGCTCCCTTGTCCGTGGTGGACCGGCCCGTGCCGGTGACTGGCTGAAAATATCACGAGTATGTTGGTTCCCAGCGACTCGAACTGGCCCTGGACCAGACTGCTGGCGCTCTGACCGATCGAAACCATCGCCGTGACGGCGGCGATCCCGATCACGACCCCCAGGATCGTCAGCCCGGCGCGCATCTTGTTCTTGCGCAGCGCACGCAAGGCAATGCGGATGGTGACCAGTAGGTTCATGGAAGCCTCTGCGTTTTGTCTGACTGCGGGCCGCCTACGGGGTCTTGACGCTCGTCACGAGCGACTGGCCTTCTTTCAAATCGCCTTCGACCAGTTCGGTGAACTTGTAGTCGCTCAGGCCCGTCGTGATCGGCACGGCGCGGAGGAGGTGGTCCTTGACGATCCAGACGTGCCGTTGATTTCGTTTCCGGCCGGCCTCGGCCTTCTCGGTCGCGGGGCGGTTGTCCTCCGTCGACTGCTCCTCTTCGTCCTTGTTCTCCTCCTTCGAGGCTCCCTCGAGAATCTTGCGGTCGTCCTTGTGGACGTGCTCGCTTTTTGGATAAAACCGCAACGCCGCGTTCGGAATCTTCAGCACGCCTTTTCGTTGCCCCACGTGGAACGTTAAACTGGCCGTCATGCCGGGCAACAACTTCAGCTCCGGATTCGGTGCTTTGACGACTACGGGGTAAGTGACGACGTTTTCCAGCGTCGTGGGGTTCATCCGAACCTGGTGGATCCGACCCTTGAACAACTCCTCCGGATAGGCGTCTACCGTAAACTCGACTTCGGCATTCTGCTTCTGGGCGTCGCGGATCAGTCCGATGTCCGCCTCGTCCACCGAGGCGTAGACAAACATCTCCTTTTCCATGTTCGGCGCGACGATGAACAGCTCGGGCATCGTGAACTGCGCGGCCAGTGTCTGCCCCTCGTCGATCTTCCGGTCGATCACGATCCCGTCCACCGGCGAACGGATCTCGGTATATTTAAGATTGGCTTGAGAGTTCTCAAGCATCGCCTTGGCCTGCTTGACCGACGCGTGGGCCACTTCGAGCTGCGCGTCGAGCGATTCGCGATTGTAGTGGTACTGGTCCATCATCGAATCGGCCAGATAATCCTCGTTGATCTTGCGAAGCTGCTCGGCCCGATCCTCGTCGTTGATCGCCTGTTGACGCATGGCGACGACCCGAGCCACTTCGGCCTGGGCCGTGGCCAGCGAGGCTTCATCGCGGGCGACGGCCGCTTTGCAGATCCGTGGATCGATTTGGGCCAGAAGTTGACCCTTCTTGACTCGCTCGTTGAAATCGACGAACAACTCGCTAATCGGGCCCGAGACGACCGTGCCGATCGACACCTTGAGCACGGGCTCGATCCTTCCGGTCGAGTTGACCACGGCGACAATGTCTCCGCGGACCACCTTCGCTTCGTGAAACTTGGGTTTGTGCTTCTCGCACCAGACGGCCTGCAACTTCATGAGGCCGACCGCAAGCAAACCGGCCAGCACGGCTAGAATCAGAGCGTATTTCAGAAACCGCTTCATGAAAGAGCCTCTCTCGATTCACCCTCGCATGGCCAATCGACACGGCGCGACCGGCCGTGCGAACCCCAGCAAAGCCAGAGAAGGCAATTCATCCATTATACTAAGGATTGGGGGGGGTGAAAGCGCGTGATAAGCAAGCGTTCCTCCAATGTGCTATAATGATTGGACCGCAAACCACCCCCCTCACGTTCCTGCCTGGAGAAAACGACCATGAAGGCAGCCCTATTCACTCCGCTATTGTTGATGGCCTTGGCCGCGACGGCAAAGGCCGACAAACCCAACATCGTTCTCGTCATGGCCGACGACCAGGGCTGGGGCGACGTCGGCTACTACGGCCATCCCACGCTCAAAACACCCAATCTCGACAAACTGGCCGGCGACGGACTGCGGTTCGACCGCTTCTATGCCGCCGCGCCCGTCTGCTCGCCCACCCGCGGCAGCGTCATGACCGGCCGGCATCCCAATCGGTTTGGATGTTTCCGATGGGGCAACACGCTCCGGCCTCAAGAAATAACACTGGCCGAAGCGCTCAAGACGGCCGGCTACACGACGGGCCATTTCGGCAAGTGGCATCTCGGATCGGTCCAGCGGGGTAGCCCCGTCAACCCGGGGGCAAGCGGCTTCGACCGCTGGTTCTCGGCGCCAAATTTCTTCGACAACGATCCGATCATGAGC
>JAFGIR010000245.1 GCA_016929515.1 Pirellulales bacterium
AGGCGGATCGTGCGGGAGGTAACAAAGAATACCGCAAACATCACGTCAATGTGACACGAACAGAACGAACCTGCAAGAATGCGTCCCAGGCACACCCCCCGGAGTCTCCCCCATGACAGGCTATCGGCGGCATCACTACCCGACAGCTTTCCATTGAACTGGGCGAGATAAAACCCACTGGAGAAGCTACATTCTCTTCTGTCTGCCCCCATCTCCTTTGTTGCCTTGATTCAGCAAGTTTTGCGAGTTACAATTCCATGGCCGATCTGGTGCTCAATGGACAGGGAATGTCTAGAGGGACTTGCTCGATCCGAGGGTCTGATCCTCGCAACCCCGCTCGAAGGGGTGACTCGCGGTGGATTTCGAACGCTCGGCCTCGTGCGGAGTCAGAAAAACTAAGGAGTAGATCACCATGGGCAGGATGCCTTGGGCCGTGTATTTGTGGCCCGGTTTGCCGCACATTTGGAAGCGTGGCGTCTGGTTTGGGCTGGCGGTCGCGGTCGGGTTCGCCGTTTTGTTGAATCTGGCACTGGCCGGAAGCCTTGTCTGGACGGAACTTGAACTGCTGTCGGCCGTCGGCCGTAGCTATATTTGGCTGGCCGTCGCGATCATTTGGATTGGTTCGGCCGCGTTTAGCTTCGTCTGGGACCATCGACGGGACAACCCATGCCATGCCGAAACCGAAAACGATTCGTTCGGCGAGGCGTTGGACCAATACTTGCAGCAGAACTGGTACGAAGCGGAACGGAGCCTGAACAATCTCTTGCGGCGGAATCCGCGAGATATCGACGCTCGATTGTTGTTGGTCTCGGTTTTGCGTCGCGCCGGTCGACTTCGCGAGGCCACCGGAGCGCTCGAACGCCTGAGCCGGCTCGAAGAGTCGCGCAAGTGGGAACTGGAAATCGATCAAGAACGGCGATGGCTGACCGAAGCGGTTCGTCCAACCGAGAACGAGGAGGCCGCTTCGGAACCTTCGCCGAACGGCGAGAGAGTCGCGGCCTGAATACGGAACAAGAGACCTAGTCATAGGGTGGCACGGCCGCCAGGGAAACGGTGACACCACGCCGTCACTAGCCCCCCTCCCATTGGCTGCTGGAATTCTTGTCGCCAAGACAAGCTTTTATCGATTCGTAATACAAGGTGATCCACCGGAACCGTCAGGCGAACCCCGATCGTGTTCTTCTGGCGTTTCCTCCGGCGGCTCACCGGCGGAAACCAATTGCCCGTGCCCGCACCTAGGGCCCACGGTGCTTGACGGAGGCTCGAATGTACGAACGTTTTACCGACCGCGCGCGAAAGGTGATGCAGCTCGCGAATCAAGAGGCGCAACGGTTCAATCACGAATACATCGGGACCGAGCACATCCTGCTGGGTCTGATCAAGGAGGGGAGCGGTGTTGCGGCCAACGTCCTCAAGAATCTCGACGTCGATTTGCGGAAGATTCGCCTTGAGGTCGAGAAGCTCGTCCAGAGCGGTCCCGACATGGTGACCATGGGCAAGTTGCCCCAGACCCCGCGAGCCAAGAAGGTCATCGAATATTCGATGGAAGAGGCCCGGAACCTCAATCATAACTACGTGGGCACGGAGCATATTCTTCTGGGCCTGTTGCGCGAGCAAGAAGGCGTCGCGGCGCAGGTGTTGATGAATCTCGCGTTGAAACTCGAAGACGTCCGCGAGGAAGTGCTCAATCTGTTGGGCCACGGCGAAACGCCCGAGGCCGGCGGTCGCGGCGGGATGGGCGGCGTGCCGGGCGAACCCCAGCGCGCCAGCAAGTCGAAGACGCCTGCGTTGGACAGCTTCGGCCGGGACCTGACCGAATTGGCTCGGCAAAACAAGCTCGATCCGGTCATTGGCCGCGAGAAGGAAATCGAGCGGACCATGCAAGTTCTCGGCCGGCGGACGAAGAACAACCCGGTGCTGTTGGGCGAGGCGGGCGTCGGCAAGACGGCGATCGTCGAAGGTTTTGCCCAACGCGTCGTCGAAGGCAACGTTCCCGAGTTGCTCATCGACCGGCGCATCGTCGTGCTCGATCTGGCGATGATGGTGGCCGGCACGAAGTATCGCGGCCAGTTCGAAGAGCGCATCAAGGCCGTGATGAACGAGGTCCGCCGCGCGAGAAACACCATTTTGTTCATCGACGAGCTGCACACGCTGGTCGGCGCCGGCGGAGCCGAGGGCGCGATCGACGCGAGCAACGTGCTCAAGCCGGCCCTTTCCCGCGGCGAAATCCAATGCATCGGCGCCACGACGCTCGATGAATACCGCAAGTACGTCGAGAAAGACACCGCGTTGGACCGGCGATTCCAGGTCGTCATGGTCGAACCCTCGACCCCGACCGAAACCGTCGAGATTCTCAAGGGTCTGCGCGATCGCTACGAGAAACACCATCACGTTCAAATCACCGACGACGCCGTGCAAGCGGCCGTCGAACTCTCCGGTCGCTATATCACCGGACGTTGCCTGCCCGACAAGGCAATCGACGTCATCGACGAGGCGGGTGCCCGGGTCCATCTTAAGTCGATGACGCGGCCGCCCGACCTGAAAGAAATCGATCAAGAGGTCGACCAACTCAACCGGGAAAAGGAAGAAGCGGTCGCCAACCAGGACTTCGAGAAAGCGGCCGCGCTGCGCGACAAGGCCGACAAGCTCAAGGAAAAGAAAAAGACGATCACCGAGGAGTGGCGCGAAAAATCGCGCGAGACGGACGGCATCGTCGACGAAGAGGTCATCGCCGAGGTGGTTTCGAAGATGACGGGCATCCCGCTGACCCGGCTGACCGTCGAAGACTCGATGCGACTCATGAAGATGGAAGACGAGCTGCACAAACACATCATCAGCCAGGACGAGGCCATCAAGTCGATTTCGAAGGCCGTCCGCCGAAGCCGCAGCGGGCTGAAAGATCCGAAACGGCCGACCGGTTGTTTCGTCTTCGCCGGCCCGACGGGCGTGGGCAAGACGCTGCTGGCCAAGGTGCTTGCCGAGTTCATGTTCGGCGATGAAGACGCGATCATCCAGATCGACATGAGCGAGTACATGGAGAAGCACAACGTCAGCCGGCTGGTCGGGGCGCCTCCCGGCTACGTCGGCTACGAGGAGGGCGGCCAACTGACCGAGAAGATCCGCCGACGACCCTACTCGGTCGTCTTGCTCGACGAAATCGAGAAAGCCCACCCCGACGTCTTCAACATGCTCCTGCAAGTCATGGAAGAAGGGCGTCTGACGGACAGCTTCGGCCGCAACGTCGACTTCCGCAACACCATCCTCATCATGACCACGAACGCCGGCGCCGAGGCCATTAAGAACGAAGCCTCGTTCGGCTTCCAAAGACCAGACGATGATGCGTCGTACGAGAGCATGAAGGAACGCGTTCAAGAACAGATCGAGAAGGTCTTCCGGCCCGAGTTCCTCAACCGCGTCGACGACGTCATCGTCTTCCGGCACCTGACCGAGGACGATCTGGGACAGGTGATCGAACTCGAACTGGCCAAGGTCCGCGAACGACTCCGCGAGCGCGGCTTGGAACTCGTGTTGACGAACGAGGCCAAGAAGGTGCTGATCAAGAAAGGTTCGAATCTCGATTTCGGCGCCCGCCCGCTGCGCCGCGCCATCGAGAATCAAATCGAGGATCCTCTCTCCGAGGAACTCCTTCGAGGCGAGTTCCAAGGCGACGACACGATCACGGTGGAGGCGAAGAAGATCGCTACGAAGATGCAACTCATCTTCACCGGCAGCAAACAGCAAAACGCGGACTCCGATCCACCGCCGGTGGGCGCGGCGGCCAACGGCGGCTCGTCCGATCAACCGGCCAACGACTCGAAGTAACCCGGTCGTCTCCCCAAAAAAGAGAAAACACGCGAAAGCCCACCGGTCCGAGCGCCGGTGGGCTTTTCTCGTGCGCGCCGAAAAACGCCCAAATGCCCGGCCGTCGGCCGTTTGCCGCCCACGACCGATGATTTCTCGTGCGCCTCGTGGGCAAGTCCTCGCGCGACGGGCCGATGAAATGTGGGCTCTTTCCCATGGGTCACGGTAGCGAAGGGTGTTCGGACTGGCGTGAGTCTGTCGGTTGGGCGAGATTTCCAATCCTCTCTCGCGCTTCCCGAGCGTGAATAACCGTTAGGTCTTCCCCGGCTTACTCCGACGGCAAACCTTACGCAGAAAGAGCGGTAAACCTTTCGCTGAAAATTACTTCCGTTCACTCAAGCGTCTTGAGCAAGGGTGCCGATATCGACTTTGCACCTTGAAGAAGCCGCATCCCCATGCGGCGCCTTTGAGGGAAGCGTCAGGCAAGCCGGTTTCGCATATTCGGGTCAAGGAGTGGCTCGACGGCCCTGGCGGACTCCATCGTGCAAACTGCGGTAGCTGACCCACCTTCCCAGCCGGCGACAATGGTATCGAAACCCTTGCGTCGGTTCTTGCCCATGGGAGAACCCACACTCGAATCGAAAGGAGTGGTGCGTTGTGTTCCGGTGACACGCGACGCTCCGACCGGTTATGTCGATCGATTGGGATGAGGGCTGCCTCAGTTCATTTCAAAGGAGACGTTGCTCGATGAAAGGAAGAATCGTTTTTGGAGCGCTCCTCGTGAGCGTAGCCCTGGCCAGTCAGGGGTTCGGGTTCGAACTCCTCAATGACTTGCTGGGCATGAACCGTGGCTGCTCGACGAACGCCTGTGCCGAGCCTGCTTGCTGTGAGCAGGCCTGCCAGCCGGAGTGCTGCGAACAGCCCTGTAAACCGATGCGGCACTGCGCCAAACCCAAGTGCTGCGAACCCAAATGCTGCGAGCCCAAGTGCTGTGAGAAGAACTGCTGTGAGCCCGCCTGCTGCGATCCTTGCTGCAAGCCTCGCTGCGACCTGTTCGCCGGCCTGAAGGGCCTGTTCGCTTGCAAGAAGTGCTGCTGCGAACCGTGTGGCACGGCGTGCTGCGAAGACACGAAGTGCTGTGCGCCCGAACCAAAGTGCTGCGAAGAGAGCTGCTGCGAGCCGAACTGCTGCGATCCCGGTTGCGGCGGCATCTGCATTCCGAAGTGCACGCCGGTTCGCGACCTGCTCGAAGATCTCTGCAGCTTGAGGATTTGTGTCTACCACGTTCAGAAGTGCAACTGCTGCTGCGACCCCGGCTGCTGCGAAGAGAGCTGTGGATGCGGCGGCGCCGCTCCCTCGACGACGGCCCCGAAGACCGCGCCGGCCGAAGAGGCCGCTCCGCTTCCGAAGGCCCCGTTGGTGGATCCCTCGGCTTCGTTGCGTCCAAGCAAGTTCTACAAGGCCAGCCGAAGTATCGTTCGCAACTAAGCGAACGGACTGAGCCTCGATGATTCAAGGCCTGCCCGGGTCCTTTCGCCCGGGCAGGCCTTTTTCTGTTGCCGGGTTCTTCGCAAGACACTGTTCTCGCGGGCAGGGTCCGGCTAGAATGAAGCGATTTCGTGGCGCCGATGCCGTTGTTCCGGCACGCGGCAGTCCCATCCCCCCGCCGAATTCATTCAGCAGAGTCTCGATTTCATGGCTTCGTTTCCTCCGTGGCACAATAGCGCTTGGATGAAGGCCGCCCGACGCGAGCCGACCGACTACACCCCGGTCTGGCTCATGCGGCAGGCGGGGCGCTATCAACCCGAGTATCGCGCGCTGCGCGAGAAGGTCGGCTTCCTCGGACTGTGCAAAAACCCCGAACTCAGCGCTCGGGTCATGCTTCAGGCCGTCGACCAACTCGGCGTCGACGCAGCCATCGTCTTCTCCGACTTGTTGCTCATCCTGGAACCGATGGGCTTGGAACTCACGTTCGACGACGGCGCCGGTCCGATCATCCAAAATCCAATCCGTCGACCGGCCGACGTCGATCGGCTCGGAGAACTCGATAAGCTCGACCCGTTGGACTATTGCATGGAGACGGTCCGCCTGACGCGGTCGGGCCTCGACGATCGGTTGCCGCTGCTGGGTTTCGCCGGCGCGCCGTTTACGCTGGCCAGCTACGCGGTCGAGGGCGGCGCCAGCCGGGACCACCGTCGAACCAAGAGGCTCATGCTCAACGATCCGGTGGCCTGGGACGCCTTGATGAGCCGATTGGCTCGCGCGGTCGCGCGCTACCTGAACGGCCAATTGGCGGCCGGCGCTCAGGCCGTCCAACTGTTCGACTCCTGGGCGGGGTGCTTGAGCCCGGAAGACTATCGCCGCTTCGTGCTGCCGCACACGCAAGCCGTGATCCGGGCGATCGAGCCCGGCGCGCCGGTGGTGAGCTTCGCCACGGGCAACCCGGCGTTGCTGCCGCTGCTGGCCGAGGCGGGAGGCGACGTGATTGGCGTCGATTGGCGAATCGGCCTGGACGATGCCTGGCGACTCGTCGGCCCCGACCGGGCGGTGCAGGGCAATCTCGACCCGGTCGTCCTGCTGAGCAACCCGAGCGAGATCCGCCGACGTGTTCGGACGGTCCTCGATCAGGCCGCCGGCAGAGCAGGCCACATCTTCAACCTGGGGCATGGCGTGTTGCCGCAAACACCCGTCGAGAATGCAATCGCCCTGGTCAAGACCGTCCACGAACTGAGCCGGCGATAATCGGGCGATTGCGGCCGTTGGGCGAGAGAGCCCTACTGAGCGACGACGGCCGTGCGGCGGTCCACCTGGCGGATCATCTCGGATTGCATCTTGCCGATCTCCTGGACAATCCTCTGATTGTCCTTGACCAACTGAGCCATTTTGGCTTCCAGTTTGGCCAGTTCGTCCGTGAGCGACTGCTGATGCGCCAGCGCGGCCTTCCGCTCGTGCTTCGCCCGGTTCAACTCGGTCTTCAGGCTCACAATTTCGTTCTGGCGAAAGTGCTTCTGCCGCTCGGCGTCATCCCGGGCCTCCACCATCTGCTGCAGGTGCCTTTGGGCCGTCGCGATTTCCTCGATGAGAATCGTCTCTTGACGATCAAACTCCTTGAGCAAGACATGGTAGTCGCGGAGCGGTCGTTCCTTGCCGTCCTGCCCGTCGTTGGCGTACTCGTCGACGACCTCGGCCGGAATCATCGCGGCGAGCTGCTCCCTGGTCAGCCCAACGAAGGGGTCGCGCGCGTCCTGGGGCAAGATTTCGTCGAGCGTCCACAGACCTTTTCCCGCCACAAGACGCGCCTTCGCCTGAGGCGACAGCCGCATCGTGGGCACCATGCCAATCTGCGTCTTGTCGATGATGTCTTTCACTTCGAACTCGCCGAGAAAACATCCACCCTGGCTAGCGGGCGCTTCGTCAAAGGCATAGACGACCATCCCGGCGGCAATTTTGTGCGGGGCCGGCTTGTCAACGCGCACGACGACCTTGTTTGTTTTAGGATCAAAGCCACCCTGGAAAACGCACTTGCGCCAAATCCGACCACGGTTGACGAGATATTTGTGCAATTCGATGCCAACCGACTGGAGGCATTCGGGGTCTTCCCGGTTGGGGTCGCCGTATTTGATAATCGGGATTTCCTTCTGGAGCATGTCCCGTTTCGCTTCCAGCTTCTTCGCGGCCGTTCGCCAGTGCTCGTGCGTCTTCAGCGCGACCATGCTGAAGTAGAACAGCGGCAATAGCATCACGGCGATAAGTCCAAGAAGGACCTTGTTCCAGATGTTCATAGCGTTTCGAACGGATTGGGAGTGCTTGTTCCGTGAGTGACGCACGCCAAGCGTCATTGGGGGGCCCAGCCGACAACCTAGCCCCGCCGTGGCCTGTCGACCCCGCACCACGACCTTCACGTCGCCGGAAGAACGGTGGCGCGGGAATATAACCCAAGTTCGATCCTATTCCGACCCCATGGCACTGTCAAGGTTTTACTGTTCATTCGCTTAGGATACATGCCCCCCATTATCTCCAGCCATCCATAAACCCGCCATATTTCCACTCAATCGCTACAGTTTACACAACCGCTAAAGTCTTACTGGCGCCTGTCCGAAGGAATCTGCAGCCGAGTTTCTTGCGCGGAGGGTCTCAAAACACACTCAAAGGCCGCCTGAACGAAACGGCCGGTTCCTCGTCGTGGGCATCGAAGAACCGCCAGTCCGCCGACAGGCACCACCACCCTGAGGGGTATTTAATCCACCAACATAGTCTTTGCTTCATGCAAGCTCCAACTCATGTCAATCTGGTCGGTTTTTCCGGCCGCTCAACGGTCGGCAGCCGGGTCTCCGGAGAACCACGACTCGCAACCATTCCCAATTCGCTTGCTCGCATATTGAAGAAACACGTGGCTGTCATCCGACCAATCACCCCGATTCCGACACGCCCAGCCGGGAAGGGCCACGTCGCCACGTCCGGCCGCAACGGGCCCGGCGTGGCGGTCGCTTGCCTCGTTCTGCTTCTGATCCTGACCGGCGGCTGTAGTCGAGCATTCTACCGCAGGCAGGCCGATTGCGAGGTCTATTGTCTCGAGAACCAGGCGTCCGTGGCCTTGGGCGGCGCGACGGGAGCGTTTTCGATTCAGCCTGGTCCCGAATCGCGGATGTTCGATCCCGACTCACCCGACTGCCCCCCCATGCCGCCCGACGACCCCGTCTCTCACCAGTTGATGTGCCGTGTCGACGGCAAGCGAGGATGGCGGGGCTGGGGGCGCTACGGCAACACGCCCTACGTCCAGAATCCGAGTTGGGAGGCCTATCTTCCGCGCGACGAGCGCGGGGCGGTCGTGCTCGATCGCGAGGCGGCCGTCCAATTGGCCTTGTGCAACTCGCGCGAGTATCAAACCCAACTGGAAAACCTCTACCTGTCGGCCCTCGACGTCTCGTTTCAGCGATTCCGCTTCGACACTCAGTTTTTTGGCGGCAACGATACGTTCTTTGATGCCCAAGGTCCCCAGTACGCCGGCGGCCGCTCCCGAAGCATCCTCTCCACCGACACCGACGTCGTGATGCAGAAACTGTTCGCCGGAGGCGGCGAACTGGTCGTCGGCGCGGCCAACTCACTTGTCTGGCAGTTCGCCGGACCCGACGATTACAGTGGAACCACGTTGCTGGACTTCTCGCTGTTTCAGCCTTTGCTCCGGGCGGGCGGGCGGGCCGTCGTCCTCGAATCGTTGACCGATTCACAACGCGCGCTGGTCGCCAACCTCCGACAGATGGAACGATTTCGACGCGGGTTCTATGCCGAGATTGTCGCCGGGCGCAGCCCGGGCTCCGGACCCTCGCCCGGCGGCATCGCGCTCGGAAGCCTCGATGGCGGCGGAGGCGGATCGGTCGGTGGGCTCATGGCCCTGCTGCGGCAACAGGTCTTGATTCGGAATCAGCGGGCCAACGTCGTCGCGCTGCGCGACAGCTTCGAACAGCTCAAGGCGTTCTTCGACGCCGAACAAGTCGATTGGTTCCAGGTCGAAGAGGCCCGGCTGGGGCTCTATCGGGCACAAATCGGCCTGCTCGATCTGCGAAACCAATACGAGAACGCGATGGACGCCTACAAGATGCGATTGGGGCTTCCGCCGGAACTCGACGTGCGCGTCCATGACGTCTTGCTGGACCGGTTCGAATTGATCGCGTCCGATCTGACCGAAGCCCAAAATCAAGTCACCGGCGTACTCGCCAACCTGCGCGACCCTGAATCGGGCTCGGATTTACTGGACGACCTCGCGCGACTCGGCCCCATCACGGCGCAGTGCCGGCTTCAGATACGCCACGTGGCCAAGGACATGGAGAAGCTCGACGCGGCATTGCCCACGCGGCGCGAGCATCTTCGCCTGCTCGCCCGGCGCCCCGAGTTCCACAACGGCGACGTCGATCCGAGCATCGTCAGCTCCGCGACCTTGGACGAACGAGTCGCCAGGCTGAAAGTGCAATATGCCGACTTGTGCAGTAAGATGGAAGAAACGTTTGCCGAGGTGCGAGCCTTTGGAGAGCAGGCCCAAGTCGGATTTCCCGAACCGCTTCCCCACGAAAAAACGCCTCGGGAAAAGCTCAGAGACATCGTAAACCAACTCTCGGGGCAAATGGTCGCGCTGTCGCTCTATCAGGCCGAAGCCCGGCTCGACACGATCACGCTGAAACCGCTGGAACTCGATCCGGCAACCGCGCTGGCTATCGCGAGAACCCATCGCCGCGACTGGAAGAATGCCCGGGCGGCGCTGGTCGACCAGTGGCGCCAAGTGGAAGTGGTCGCCAACGAACTCGAAAGCGACCTGGACGTGGTCTTCAGCGGCGAGTTGAACACGGTCGGCGAAAATCCGATCCGATTCCGCGGAACCAACGGGCGGCTTCGCGTCGGCCTCGAATTCGACGCGCCCCTGACCCGACTCGCCGAACGAAACGACTATCGCCGCACGCTGATCAACTATCAGCGAGCGCGCCGCGAATACTACGCCTACGAAGACAACGTTTACCGGACGTTGCGAACGACGTTGCGGGCGATCCGCCTGGCACAGATCAATTTCGAACAACGCCGCGCCGCCGTCTACGTGGCGGCCACCCAGGTCGACTTGAAACAGTATGACATGTTGCACAAGCCGCCGACGTTGGGGGGTGGAAGAGGTTTGAGCGACGTGGCCGCCCAGAACGTGGTCGACGCGATCAACAACCTGCTCGACCAACAAAACAACTTCCTCGGCGTTTGGGTCGATTACGAGGTCCAGCGGCTCAACCTGGCCTTCGACCTCGGCACGATGAAACTCGACAACCGCGGCATGTGGATCGACGAGGAATCGTTCGAGGACGATCTCGATCCGTTGGAGCCGGGCAAACTGGAGCAGATCCAGCCCGGCCCCGTCGTGCCCGAACTCGTCGAAAGACCTTCGTCGCCCGGCGCGTCCTTGACGGAAACTCACGGCGAAGCCTCGTTGTTCGAGAAAGAGCCGCCGGAAATGAAACCGGCCGAAACCGACAGGACGAAGGCCGTTTTGCGTTGGACCAACGGCCCCGTGATCGATGCGGCCCCCGGAAGCCCCACCCGAGAACCAGGCGACCGCGCGCGACCCGAATCCTCGGCCACCGAGCCGTGCGTGGCCAATCAGGGCCCGACGCCGCTGTTCGCCGAGCCTTTCGTGAGCGTTTGGAGCGACTATTCCGACTTATCCTGGCCCATTCCAGGCGAGCCCCACCCTTGATGCCTCCATGGTGGGGGTTCTTGCGTGACACGTCGGGGCTCTCCAATTAGAATAGACCCATGTGAGGAGGATCTTGGCAAGTCGCTCCCACGTTGATTTTCGACCCGAGCTCGCAAGCGCGTCACCCCCAAGGCGTCCCCCGCCGTCCCGTCCTACCAGAGATCCGCGATGTCACCACGACCGCCATCCATGCTTCGCGCCGGTTTCTCGAATCGCGCCGTGCTGGCCATTGTCGGGCTCCTGACGGTCGTCGGACTGGTCACGTGGCTGCTGGCCACGGAGGTCGACTGGACGCCGGCGAAGAAAGGCCCCTTGATGCACGTGGTCAAGCGAGGCACCTTTCTGCACGAAATCGTCGAGAACGGCGAAGTCGAAAGCGCCAGCAACATCGAGATCCGTTGCGAAGTGAAAGCGCGAGGAGCGGGCGGCGTCACGATTCTCAAGGTCATTCCCGAAGGAACCTACGTCCAGCCGGGCGATGAACTCGTGCGGCTCGATTCGTCGGCCCTCGAAAACGAACTGAACCAGCAGAAAATCGTCTGCAGCAACAGCGAGGCCGCCGTCATTACGGCCGAAAGCGACCTGGCCGCGGCCAAAATCGCGAAAAGAGAATACCTCGAAGGAGTCTACGTCCTCGAACAGAACCTGATCAAAACCAAGCAGTTCATGGCACGCGAGGCCCAGCGCCAGGCGGAACAGAACCTGCGGTACAGCGAGGGACTGGCCAAGAAAGGCTACGTAACCGAGCTTCGGGTCGAGACCGACCGAATCGCCGTCGAAAAGGCAAAACTCGATTACTCCTCCGCCGAACTCGAACTGAAAGTCCTCCGCGAATACACCAAGGAAAAACAGCTCAAACAGCTCGAAAGCGCCATCCGCAGCGCCGAGGCCAGGCTCCGGTCGGCCGAAGCTTCCCATCAGCTCGACGTCGAACAACGTCAATTGGTCGAAGAACAAATCGCCAAGTGCACCATCCTCGCCGAGGAGTCGGGCCAGGTCGTCTACGCCAACGAGTACCGGCGCCACGGCGGCCAGGACATCATCATCGAGGAAGGCACGATGGTCCGCGAGCGACAAGCGATCATCCGGTTGCCCGATCCCCGGCGCATGCAAGTCAAAGCCAAAATCAACGAGGCGAAAATTACGCTCGTCGCCGAGGGCATGCCCGTCTCCATCCACTTGGACGCCTTTCCCGACCGCGACTTTCAGGGCGTCGTCGAAAGAGTCAACGAATACCCCGCACCGGCGGCCTGGTGGGCGGGCAATGTCAAGGAATACGAGACGTTCGTCAAGATTCTCGGCTCGCCCGAAGGACTCAAACCGGGACTCACCGCGGAAGTGAGAATCGAAGTCGAATCGATTCCGAACGTGCTCCTGGTGAAGGTCCAATCGCTCTTCGAGCATCTCGGCAAGTACTATTGCGTGCTGCGCGAGGGCGAAGGCTGGCGTGCCCAAGAGGTCAAAATCGGCTCGACCAACGACAAATTCGTCATTATCCAGGAGGGACTCGCCGAAGGCGACGAGATCGTCCTCGGCGCGTTTGCCTATCGGGACAAGGTCGATCTGCCCAAGCCACCCAAGGATGCGGCGTCCAAGCGAAGTGTGCCGACGGCCACCCCCCCGGCTCCGACGAAGGCAGTCGGCACACCCAAACCCCCAGGCAAGGCCAAGTCGCCGGCCGCCCGGAAAACGGCCGCCGAGATGTTCGCCGAATTCGACAAGAACGGCGACGGCAAGATCGACGAGAGCGAAGCGCCCGAACCGATGCGGCAGGCCTTCTCGAAGATCGACCAAGACGCCGACAAATCGATCAGCCGCGAGGAATGGAACGCCGCAAGCCAAATGATGGGCCGGCGGCCACCCGGCCAAGGAGGCCCGCCCGGAGGTGCCCAACCATGAAATGGGCGGTCCGCGTCGAACGACTCACCAAAGACTACGTCATGGACGGCGAAACGGTCCACGCCCTGCGCGACGTCTCGTTCGACGTGCCGGAAGGCGATTTTCTCTCGATCATGGGCGCCTCGGGCTCGGGCAAGAGCACGCTGCTGAATTTGCTGGGATGCTTGGACCGGCCCACCGCGGGCCAAATCTTGTTGGGCGACGACGACATCTCCCGTCTCGACGACAACCGTCTTTCCGAAATTCGCGCGTCGCGGATCGGATTCATTTTTCAATCGTATAACTTGATTCCCCAATTGACCGTGCTCGAAAACATCGAGGTGCCCCTCCATTACCAGAGACGTCTCGACAGCCGTGCCCGCCGGCAGAGCGTCGAACTGGCCGAAATGGTGGGGCTCGCGGACCGGCTCAAGCACCGGCCCACCCAACTCTCCGGCGGCCAACAGCAACGCGTCGCCATCGCGCGCAGCCTGATCAACGATCCCTACTACATCCTGGCCGACGAGCCGACCGGCAACCTCGACTCGCACACGACCGAAGAAATCTTGCTCTTGTTGGAAGAACTCAACCATCAGGGAAAAACCATTGTCATGGTGACCCACGAACCGGAAGTCGGCGACCGGTCGAATCGGATTATCAGGCTCCGCGACGGAGAAATCTCGTCGGACAAACGCCTGCGCGAAGTGGCCGAAAGTCTCTGACCTCCAGGAATCATCCCTAGCCAACACGTCCCACTTCTCACGTCTCACTTCACACTTCACACTTCACACTTCAAGAAAATGCTTCCCCACTGGCTGCGAACCTGGCAACTCGGCGTCAAGAGTCTCGCGCTGCACCCGTTGCGGTCGCTCTTGACCGTGCTGGGCATCTTCATCGGCGTGGCCAGCGTTATTTGGCTCTTGGCCATCGGCGAAGGAATCAGCCAGGCGGCCCGGCGGCAGATCGAGGGTCTCGGGGCGAGCAACGTGATCATCCGCTCGATCAAGCCTTCCGCCGAAGTGAGCGAAGGCTCGCAAGGCCCCATGCCCTACGGTCTTACCCGTGACGACTTCGACCGCCTCACCACGACCATCCCCACCATCCAACGCGCGCTGCCCATCCGCGAGTTGCGGCGACGCTTCAACTACTCGGGGCGAACCGTCGACGGGCAACTGGTCGGCTGCACGCCCGAATACGCCGAAGTGACTCAACTATTCGTAAAGATGGGTCGATTCCTGTCCGACGCCGATCTCCGCGATCGCAAGAATTACTGTGTGTTGGCTTCGGGCACCGCCAAACAGCTCTTCCCGTTCGAGGATCCGGTCGGCCGGTCCATCCGTATCGAAGAAGACTACTACCGCGTGATCGGCGTGATGAAGGAACGCGCCCCGATGGCCGGCATCGGCGGCTCGCTGGCCGGTAGAGACTTCAAAGACGACGTCTATATCCCCATCAGCACGCTCTGGAATCGAATCGGCGACATGATCATGACGCGTCGCAGCGGGTCGTTCGAGGGCGAAATCGTCCAGCTCAGCCAGGTTACGCTTCGCATCGACAAAACCGAACACGTTCTCGAAACGGCCGACCTGGCCAAGGACATCCTCAATCGCCACCATCCCAACGGAGACTATGGCGTCACGATCCCCTTGGAATTGCTCGAACAAGCCAAGACAACCCGTATCATGTTCATCCTCTTCCTCGGACTGATCGCGGCCGTTTCACTGGTCGTCGGGGGAATCGGCATCATGAACATCATGCTGGCCACCGTGACCGAGCGGACGCGCGAAATCGGCATCCGGCGCGCCTTGGGCGCCAAACGCCGCGACATCATCCGCCAATTCCTCATCGAGACCATTTCGCTCTCGATCATGGGAGGCTTGACCGGCGTGTTGGGGGGTTTGACCTGCGGCCCCATCAGCAATGCGGTCCGCAGCGGACTCGAAGCGACCGTGCCCGACGTCATGGAACAGTTGCCCGAGGTCATCCAAACCGTCCAACCGGTCATCGTGCCGTTCTCGATTCCGCTGGCCTTCGGCATTTCGGTCAGTATCGGGGTCATTTTTGGACTCTACCCGGCCATCCGCGCCGCCCGAATGGACCCCATCGAAGCGTTGCGTCACGAATAAACCGGCCCCGGGGGCGAAGATCCGGCCGGCAGGAGCCGTTTCGCAAGCGGGGTACCCCGACGCCGAGCACTACTCCCACCGGCAACACACGCTATAATAGCCTGTCTCCAAAACGTCATTCTCAAGGAGCTGTTCGATGGACAAGGAACTGACCGATCGCGCCGAAATGATTCAGAAGCGGATTCTCCAGCTACGAGACTCTCTTTGACTACGACGATAAACTCGCGCAAGTCAAGACCATCGAACAGCAAATGGCCGAAGCCGATTTCTGGAACGATCAGGAATCGGCCCAAGAAACGGTCATGCGGCTCAAGTCGCTCAACAGCCTTCTCAAGCCGCTCGACTCGCTCATCGCCTCCGGCGGCGATCTGGCCACCATGGTCGAAATGGCCGACGAAGACGAGACCTTCGCCGCCGAAGTGCCCGGCGAACTCGATCGCCTCGAAACGCTGCTCGACGAGTTGGAGGTCAAGGCCCTGCTCAACGGGCCGCTCGACGCCAACGCCGCCATCCTGACGATCAATGCCCGCGACGGCGGCACCGACGCCAACGATTGGGCCGAAATGCTTCTGC
>JAFGIR010000246.1 GCA_016929515.1 Pirellulales bacterium
ACATCTGTAGTATGATTCCTACCGGTCGCCGGTGCGGGAGCGATTCCCGCACCGACGTCTTTCGGTCTTCTTTGGGAAGCCAGCAGACGAAATCGCGACGGGCGATCGGCTGCATCGAGGACTTGCATCATGGACCTAGCCAAATTCTTTCTTGACGCTGGACTGCTTGATCAGCATCAGGTCGACTTGGCTCGCCAGAGCAAGAAAGAGGAGCAACGGCTCGACGAGGCGGCCGTGGAGCTCGGGCTCATTACCGAAGAACAGGCCCTGCGAGCGATTGGCGACGCCTTGGGCTTGCCGTTCGTCGATTTGGCCGAGTCCGAGGTCGACCTGTCGCTCTTGGCGGGGTTTCCACCCTCGGCCATTCACCGGGAGGGCGTTTTTCCGTTCCACCAGAAAAACGGCACGCTGGTCGTCGCCACGTCCGATCCGTTCAATCTCTATCCTCTCGACGAACTCAGCGCAACGCTCGGCAAGACGGTCGTTCCGGTTCTGGCAACCCGGACGGGCATTGCCAAACTCACGAAAACACACTTGGGAGTCGGCAGCGAGACGGTCGACTCGCTGGTTGCCCAAAGCGATGACGAGGATATTCAAGTCCTCGACGAGATCGAATCGGACGGTTCGGAATTGTCGCAGATGGCCCAGGAGCCATCGGTCATTCGGCTGGTCAACGAGATTTTGATCGAGGCTATCGAAGTCGGGGCCAGCGACATCCACATCGAGTCGGAACGGTATGACTTGCGGATTCGCTATCGGCTCGACGGGGTGCTTCAGACGCAGCCAGTTCCGCCGGAAATCCACCGTTTTCGCGCGGCGATCATCAGTCGTCTGAAAATTATGTCACGGCTCAATATCGCCGAACGCCGCCTGCCGCAAGACGGCCGCATCGAGTTGAAGACGGGTGGGCGAGAAGTCGATGTGCGCGTGTCGGTCATTCCCATGATTCATGGCGAAGGAATTGTCCTTCGTCTCCTCGACAAGAGCCGTATGACTTTCTCCTTGTCGAATCTCGGCATGGACGACGACTTGTGCCAGACGTTTCGTCAGTTGATTAGTTTGCCGCACGGGATCATCCTCGCCACCGGACCAACCGGTTCCGGAAAAACGACGACGCTCTACAGTGCCTTGCAGGAAATCCGCAGCGACGAGACCAAGATCATTACGACCGAAGATCCGGTTGAATACAAGCTGCCTGGAATCAGCCAAATCCAAGTGCACTCGAAGATCGGGTTGACGTTCGCCAGTTCGTTGCGCAGCATCTTGCGTCATGATCCGGATATTGTGCTCATCGGCGAAATCCGCGACCTCGAAACGGCCGAAAACGCCATCCAGGCCTCGTTGACCGGCCACTTGGTCTTCAGCACGCTCCACACCAACGACGCGGCCGGAGCCTATACGCGACTGATCGACATGGGCGTCGAGCCGTTTCTGGTTTCCAGCACGGTGGAAGCCGTCATTGCTCAGCGTCTCGTCCGAACGCTCTGTCCGCGTTGCCGTGAAGCTTATCGGCCTGCGCGGGAAGAGTTGCCCGCCGATTTCCCGTACGATCGCCTCGAAGGGAAAGCGGTGCTCTATCGTGCCGTCGGGTGCCGGGAATGCCGCCACGTAGGCTACAAGGGGCGCCTCGGCTTGTTCGAATTGCTGGTGACGACCGATGCGATCCGGCAAAGCAGCCACGATCGCGTCAGCAGTTGGATCATCAAGAACCAAGCCGTCGAACAGGGTATGCGCACGTTGCGCCAGAGCGGTTGGGAAAAAGTCCTGGCCGAAAAGACCACCGTGGACGAAGTCGTCCGCGTCACCAAGGGTAACGACGTCAGCAACCATGCCACCGTTTAGTTATGTTGCTCGTGATTCGAGCGGACAGCGTGTTACCGGCACCCTCGAGGCCGCCTCGCAGCAGGAGGTGCTGACCGCGTTGGCCGGGCGCTCCCTTTTCCCGATCCAGATCGACGCCAAGAAAGTGGCGGAGCCCCTGTTCGTCCGGCGCCGCGTACCCAGGCAACTGCTGGCCGTGACGATCGCGCAGTTGGCCGATTTGCTCCAGAGCGGCGTTCCCTTGCTCAGGTCGCTGGAAATCGTCAGGCGCCAGGTGTCGCACTCGGCCTTGAAAAGGATTTTCGACAACTTGCACCACCAGGTGGAGGGCGGAGCTACTCTGGCCGAGGCCATGCGGCACCACGAGCGTGCTTTCGGGCAAATGACCGTCAGCATGATTCATGCCGGTAGCGAGGGCGGATTCCTCGAAGACTCGCTTTCTCGCGTGGCCACCTTCATGGAAATGCAAGAGGATCTCAAGGGTCGGACCATCGGAGCAGTCGCCTATCCGGCCGTTCTCGCGACGTTTGGCGCCACGGTGGTCATCGTCTTGCTGATCTTCTTCGTGCCGAGATTCGAGACCATCTTCGAGACCATGCGACAGCGGGGAGAACTGCCTCTACTGACCGAATGGCTGTTGTCGACCAGCAACTTCCTATTGCGATGGAGTCTCTGGATCGCGGCAGGCCTCGTTGTCATCGCCGTCGTGGCGTGGAGGTGGTTGAGGACCGAGCGAGGCCGAACGTGGCGCGATCTGGCAAAATTGCGATTGCCTATCGCGGGCGGAATCCTCCGCAACCTGGCCATTGCGCGATTTTGCCGCGTATTGGGAACCATGCTCAGCCACGGCGTCCCCATTCTGCAGGCGCTGCGGATCTCCAGCGAATCGGCCAATAATCGCGTGTTGGCCAAGGCGATTCTCTCGGCGACCGAGAATATATCCGCCGGCGAAACCCTGGCTCAACCCCTCTCCAAATGCAAACACTTTCCCGAGGCCGTCGTCGAAATGATTGCCGTGGCGGAAGAATCGAATCGATTGAACGAAGTACTTGTCAGCATCGCTGACTCGCTGGAACGCCGTACCTTTCGGCGATTGGATTTGGCAGTCCGATTGCTCGAACCCTTGATGCTGGTCGTCATGGCGGCCGTCGTGCTGTGCCTGGTTATCGCACTGATGCTTCCCATGTTCAAAATGGGCATGGCAATTCAATAAGCTCGTGACACACCGAGCGTGTGTCGACCAACGATTATTTTCGGAGAAATACTCATGTGCAAGTCCTCAAAACCGTCACGCCGGCGACGCGGCTTCACCCTGGTGGAGGTGATGCTGGTGTTGGCCATCCTGGTGATCATCGGATCGATTGTCACCGTAAACCTGGTTCAGGCATGGCGCAACGCCCAGATCGATGCCGCCAGAGCACAAGTCAAGGTCTTCAAGACGCCCTTGCTGAACTACCGAATGGACATCGGCGACTTCCCGTCCACTTCGGATGGACTCCAGGCGCTGCGTACCATCCCCTCGGGGCTTTCCAATCCGTCCAAATGGCGCGGGCCGTATCTCGACTCCGAAGTCCCGCCCGACCCTTGGGGCAATCTCTATCGTTACGAGTATCCCGGTAAATATCAGACCGACCTGCCGGATATCTGGTCCGTTGGTCCCGACGGCATGGATAGCTCGGAGGATGACATCGGCAATTGGCCAACGGTCAAGGAGTAGGAGTGAGCTACGTGGACACAACGCAGAGACAGAGGGCAATTTGGCCGCGGCGGCATGCCATCACGTTGATGGAAATCCTGTTGGTGTTGGCCATCATGGTACTGATCGCCGCCACGACCTGGCCTTCGCTCGAACGATCGATCGCCGATCAACGGTTGAAAAATGCAGCGGACACGGTCCGTGCCGAGTGGTCGCATGCGCGCGCGAAGGCGATGTCGTCCGGCACCGCCTATCGATTCTGCTACACGCCCGAGACACGAACGTACTGGATCGAACCGTGCGAGGATGACTCGAATGGAGCGGCGCTGGCGGACGACAACGGGCCGTCGTCCGGGATTGGGTCGGAACCCGATCAGTTGCAGTTGCCGGAGAATATCACTATTGTCAAAGGCAGTGTGTACAGCCAATCACCGGAAGACGTGACGTCGGACGAAACGTCGACGACGCAAGGCGCGGAACCGGAAACCTGGGAAGACGGCGAACCAGACGCCCCCATCGTCTTTGCCGTCGATGGCACCTGTTCGCCGGCACGGCTTACGCTGCAAAATGAGCACGAACGCGGCATCACGGTCACCATCCGCGGCCTGACGGCCATCTCCGTCGTCGGCGAGGTCTTCAATGTCGAGGAGGAACAGCCGTGAGTGGGCAACCGGCTCGTCGGGGATTCACGCTTTTCGAGGTCATCCTGTCGCTGGCCATTGTCGGCGGCGCGATGGCCGTGATTTCCCAGGTTGTCTGGAGCGGGCTGGAAAATGCCCGCATGACCCAGGAATTGGTCCAAGCGGAGTTGCTCGCCGAGAACGTGATGGCGGAGTTGCTGGTGGGAATCCGCCCGTTGGAATCCGTCCAGGACAGCCCCTTCGACGAAGACGACAGCTTGGAAGACCCCGAGCAATGGGTTTTTTCGGTGGACATTTCTCCCTTGGAAATCGAGGGACTTCAGGAAGCTCGTGTCACGGTTCGCGCAAACAACGATAAACCCAGAGCGGTCCAGTTTTCGCTCGTGCGTTGGATACTCGTCCCTGAAACCGAGGAATAGTACGCCGAAGGCCCCCCCATGTCTCGTCTCCAAGAGAAGCCGGCTCGCCGCGGATTCTCCCTTCTCGAGGTCATCCTGGCGTTGTCGCTGACCACGGTGATCCTGCTCATCATCGGGACCGGGGTGAGCGTCCAGTTGCACGCCTTCGGCACGAGTCGAGCGCGAGTCGAGCGCGCGCAGCTTGCTCGCGTGCTCTTACACCGAATGGCCGACGATCTGCACGGTTTGCTGCCTCCGACCGAAACGTCGGATAGTGCCTTATCGATTCCGTCGTCTGCCGACGGGGAATCCGTCTCCCCCGAGGGCGACGACGCCGCGGCCACCTCCGGCTTTTCCATCGACGAAGATGAACCGAGTGATTCTGACGAAGACACCACTTCGGACGACACGTCGTCGGCAACCCTATGCGGCGAACTCGACTGGCTTCGGATCGATGTGGTCCGGGCCGTGCGTCGCGAGGGTACTTCCTCCGATACTTCGACGTCGTCGGCCGATTCCACGCCGGACTCCGTGGGACAGATCGAAACGATCGTCTACTACGTCGTCGCCCCGGAAGAACTTGCCTCGCAAACACTCCCCACGGATTCGCCGCAAACCGGCGGCGGCCTCGTGCGTCGTACACTCATGCGGCCCGTGGCGGCTTGGGCGGCCGCGTTCGGGTCGTTGGAGTACCGGGACTCGTCCGTCCCCCCGCTTGCCGGCGAGGTTACGGCCGTCGAATTTCGCTACTATGACGGCAACGAATGGCTCGAATCGTGGGATACGGCAACCACCGGCACCTTGCCCAAGGCGATCGAGATTCGACTCTACCTTACCCCGGTGTCCTCGGATGATCAGCGTCTGTTGCAAGCGTCAAACGGAACCACCGGCAGTTCGGCCGAGTTGCCCGACGTACAATACCGGCTGATTGTGCCGATCGTATTCCAAGAGGCCTCGGCGACGGCCTCGACCGAGAGCGACACTTCCGAGGAATCGTCGACCGAATCGGCGGGCGCCGCAACGTCCGAGTCCGGCGATAACTCGGCCCGATCGGGAGACACGCCATGACGCGGATTTCGTCGTGCCCGATCGAGGTCTTGCCACCGCGCTCGACGGCTTTTCGGTCTCCTCGGCGCGCGCGGAAACGTCGCGCGATGGTGTTGATCATCGTCCTGGTCGTCGTCGCTGCCTTGTGCTTGGGCGCGCTGGCATTCTCTTCGCTGATGGTGGGTGAACGCGAAGTCACGCACATGACAGGCCGCGGAATTCAGGCAATGGCCTTGGCCGAATCGGGGATCGAGGCGGCCCGGCAATTTCTCATGGAGCATCCGGACGTCGAATACGCGGAGGGCGCCTGGTACCATGACCTCGATCAATTCCAAGGCGTGCTGGTTATCGACGACGAGATCGCGCAAGATCGAGGACGCTTTTCGATCGTCGCGCCCGGCGAAACGCAAGGCTCGAATGACGTGCGTTTTGGTTTCGTGTGCGAATCGTCGAAGCTCAACCTGAATACGCTCTTGACGGGCAGCGACACCGACGCAACGGCCGCGCGGGAACGGCTCATGGTGCTGCCCGGCATGACCGAAGAAATCGCGGACTGCATTCTCGACTGGCTCGACGAGGACGACGAGCCTCGCGAGTTCGGCGTCGAGGCCGAATACTATGAATCGCTTGCCACCCCGTACCGGCCAACGAATGGGCCCATCCGATGCTTGGAGGAATTGCTGGCCGTGCGCGGCGTTACTTCCGGGCATCTCCTTGGCGCCGACCGAAATCGAAACGGGGTTCTTGACGCCGACGAATCCGATTCGTCCATGGTCTCGGAAGCCGACGTCGCGAACGGCTCGCTTCAAGGCGGCTGGTCGGCTTATCTCACGCTCCACAGTCGCGAGAGCATCCGCCGCGAGGACGGCGAGCCGAAGATCAATCTCAACCAGGACGATGCCCAAACACTCCACGACGAGTTGGAGGCGGCGTTCGGCACCGACTGGGCAAGGTTTATCGTCGGCTATCGGCAACAAGAACAAGCAAACTCCCAAAGCTCCGCGGGGACTTCCGAAACCAATCAAGATAGTCAAGACAAGCAAAACGACACCAACGCCTCGGAGACCAGCAGCACAAGCGCGACCGCCGGCGCCACGGCGGCAGGCTCCGACAGTGTGGCGATTGAATATGCCGACCGCGTGCCCGAGCAGCTCGATCTTACGAAGCCGCTGAACCGGAAGCTCGACAGCGTGTTGGATTTGATCGGCAGCAGCATTCAAGTCAAGTATGATGACGGAAAGAAGATAGTGACGGTCTCTCCACTTTTCGCCAACGAGCCCGAGGCCATGCGAGACTATCTCCCGAAGCTGCTGGATCAGGTTACGACGGAAACCGAAGAGACGGTAGCCGGGCGGATCAACGTCAATCTCGCGCCGGTCGAAGTGCTGGCCTCCGTGCCCGGCATCGACGCGACGTTGGCCGAGAACATCGTGGGCCATCGGCCGGCCGAACCCTCGTCCGTCGAAGCGTATCAGCGCCATTCGACGTGGCTGCTCGTGGACGGTTTGGTGTCTCTGGACCAGATGAAGAAGCTACTCCCTTACCTGACCGCGGGCGGCAGCGTTTTTCAAGTCGGAACCGTCGGTTTCTTCGACGAGGGCGGCCCCGTCGTGCGACTTCAGGCCGTTTTGGACGCGACCGAATCGCCTCCCCGTATGCTATCCTTGAAAGACCTGACGCCGCTGGGACGAGGGTTCGACCCGGCCAGCCTGGGCGCTAAACCGTAGCGGTTCGGCCCTCGCACGACCGGCCGGCTTCCGGCGTCCCCAGCAAACGGCAACCCTGAGGTGGATACAACCATGTCTCGACGATTGGTTTTGGAACTGACGAATGTGGAGGCTCGGGCGCTGCTGCTGGCGGCGTCCGAGTCGCGCATGACGGTGGAAAAGTCGCTCACCATTCCGCTGGTCTCGGAAGACGAGAAAGCCGCCGAGACCACTCTTGAGCAGACCGTCGTGGATGCCTTGTCGGACAACGGCATCACGCGTCTTGAGACCATTGCGGTCGTGGGTCGCACCGACGTCGAGCTGCGTCTGTTGAACCTACCTCCCGTTCCGGACGAGGAACTGCCCAACCTGGTCCGTTTTCAGACGGCTCAGGAGTTGCCCAATCTCGACGCAAGCACGCCGTTGGATTTCTTGCCGTTGGGTGACTCGCCGGAACAGCCGCGGCGAGTCCTGGCCGCGGTTCTGAAGCCGGGCGTGAAGCAACGTCTTGAGAAGATCTGCCACGACGCAAAACTCACGCTTGCGCATATCGTGCTTCGGTCGGCGGCCTCCACCTCGCTCATGTTGCACCAGAAGCCGGAACTTCAAGCGGGTTGCTGCCTGCTGGTCGAAATACTCGGCCGACAGGTCGAGCTTGCCGCGGTGAACCAAGGGCGAGTCGTCTTCTTGCGACACGTGCTGCTTCCCGCCGATCCGGCCGATTCCGAGGAAGCGGCCGACAGTCTCGTCTCGGAGATTCGCCGAACACGCGTCGTCGCCGCCAATCAGGAAAACGCCGAAACCATCGAACCGATTGTCCTGGTCGACAGCAGCCCACCGCGTCGCGCGTTGGCAAAGCGCCTTGGCACCGCCGTTGATGTGCCCGTGTTGTTGATCGATCCTCTACCACCGTCCGTGGTCGCCAATCGCGAGGTCACGCCGTCGTCAAGCGATCGCGATCACTACACGGCGATGCTCGGGGCGGCGGCGGACGACGCGGCAGGCCGCCCGCACGCATTCGACTTCCTGCATCCACGGCAGCCTCCGAAGCCGCCCAGCCGACGCAACACCTACATCCTCGCCGGTTTGACCGCCGCGGTTGTCGTGCTGGCCATCGTCGTGCTGAACTCGATTCAGACCGCGCGACTCAAGGACGACGTTCTAAAGAAACAGCAAGAGTCGGCCACGTTGGACGAGCAAGTCCGCCGGGGAGACGTGGTCATCGCGGCCTCCGAAAAGGTCGAAGACTGGCTTGACGGCGAGGTCGTTTGGCTCGACGAACTCCGTTGGCTTTCCGAGCGGTTTCCGCCGGCTAGAGAGGCAAAACTCACCAAATTGCATGTCAGCGCCGGCAACCGTCGCGAGATGGTGCTCAGCGGGCTTGCGCGAAACGTCGATGCCGTTACCCAATTGGACGATAGCCTTCAAGACGAAACGCATCAAGTCGTCGGTAAGACGAAGAACGAAAATCGCTCCGACAGCAAGTACGAAATCGAGTTCGGCTCATCCGTCCAAATCACTTCGCCGCAGTAGTCATCATGGTAATTCGGAAACGAGAAACCGTCCTTGCTTGGGTCACGCTAACGCTGCTGGCACTGGTGGCGCTTCAATACGCCTATTCCACGTTGCACGGACCACGTGACGGGTTGGAGAAGCTGCAGACCAAGCTGGCTGGAGAAATCGAGCGAAAAAACACTCGCCTGAGAAATGCAAGGCTGGCCGCGGAGCAACTCGACAAACGTCGCCGGCAATCCTTGCCTTCCGATCCTCAGCGGGCACAGTCACTTTATCAGAGTTGGCTCCTCCAGGCGGCGAGCGACGCCGGGTTCTCGAACACCAAGATCAAGTCGCTGCGGGGACAGTCCTCGAAAGGCGTCTATTCGGCCCTTCGATTCACGCTCCATGCGAGAACGCCGCTGACGGGACTCACGAAATTCCTCTACCACTTCTATCACGCGAATCATCTTCACCAGATCCTCAGCCTCACGATGACGCCCGACGAGCATGGAACCTCGCTCGGAATCGTCATGACCATCGAGGCTCTGTCGCTCAACGACGCGATAGCAAAGGACTCGCTGACCGAGGCAACGTCGGACAGGCCCTTGGCGAAGCTGGATCTCTATCAGGAGAAGATTGGCCAACGAAACCTCTTCGCGTCCTATAGCCCACCTAGCCCACCGTCCGCCCCGCCGCCCGACGATTCGGTCGATCCCTTGAAACACACCGAACTGAACACCATCGTTTCGGTCGACGGTCGACCTCAGGTGTGGATCAACTCCAAAATGACGGGCAAACAGTACCGGCTGTTCGAGGGTGAGGAGGCGGAAATCGAAGAGACGAAATGCAAGGTGCTTCGAATCGGAGACCGCGACGCCCATATCGAGATCGACGGTAAACCCTATCTCGTGTTGCTGGGCACCGCCTTGTATGACGGAAAACGGCTCTCTTCGGATCAATAGCCCGAGCTTCTTGTCTCACAACCGGGCGATGGTCAATCACAACGTTTCAACGACCCGGCTCGAAACGCCCCGCACTTCCCAGCCTCCCTATATCAACATGCCTCGGGCCGTCCGATGGCCCTGTCGCGGGCAAAACACACCCAACGGACGGCCATTCTCGCAAATGGGAAGCGGGAGGACTCTCGCCCAATAACGACCTCGGTGGCGCGTAATTAGAGCGGTCGTGCCGAAAAAAAGGGTCATGCGGATTGTATGAACTGGTCGAAAACAATGAGGTTGGGGCAATCCGTCATTAGGTAATATGCGCACAGAAAGGGCAGTCCGTGACCGTCACTCGAAGCTGGCAGGGATTCGCCGTTCTATTGCTCGCCGTTGTTTGTGCGGGCGCCGCCGAACCGGCAGACACTCGACCGAACGCTTTGGATGAGCCTACGCCTGCCGCAGCGGACGCAGACGCGAGTTCCCTTCGCGTGTTGGCACCAACCGCGACACCCGAGCCGCAGCACGGCAGTCGTGAAAAGTACCCGATGGACCCTCTGCCTGCTCAGCAAGATCCGTGGTGCGCGACTGGTTGCTCCGCGCCTGGGTGTCTTCCTTGCGAATCGGCTTGTCCCAACCCGGCGTGGGAGCCAGGGTGGTTCCCGATTGGCCGCATCACTTGCAAAAGTCCTCCCCACACGTTCTGGTTCGGCGAAATCACGGCCGTCGGATTGAAACGCGACGCTCAACCGTCCGGCGGGTGGATCGCCACGTTGAATTCAGACGACAACGTCGTTTTGCGGGCAAGCGAAGCCTGGCCGGATTTCCGAGCGGGCGCAATCGTTCGCCTGGGCCGGATGTTCACGCCGACGTGGGGACTCGAATATTCCTGCCTGGCCGCCGACTCCTGGGAGGGCGACGCGGCCGTCCGCGATCAAACGCCAAACACCCCGGGTGGATTGGGCAACCTGTTTTCACCCTTTGGCCGCTTCGGAGATTCACCGGTCGACGATTTCGACTACAACGAACTCGTGTCGATTCGCGGCAATTCGCACGTCAAGAGTTTCGATCTGAATCTTTGGCACCGCTTGAACATGCCGCCGGAACCGCTTCAAGTGTCGCTGTTCTACGGCATCCGGTACATCGATCTGGGCGAACAGTTTACCTACTACAGCCAGACGCAAGTGCCCTTGGGAACCGGCGCGACCCAATTCGTCGACGTACGAACCAAGAACGATCTGCTCGGGGCTCAACTCGGAACGTTTTTGGAATGGCACGTCGATCCGCGTTGGTGGTTCGATGCTCGCCTGGCCGCTGGCTTGTTCAACAATCGCGCGGCCCAAACAACGCTCCATCGCGAAACGGGAGACAACCCGGGCGAGACCTTCCGAGAAAACCGCGGGACACGCGGAACCGTCGGCGCCGAAGTCTCGCTGGCGCTGGTCTATTGCTTCCGGCCGAATCTGTCAACGCGGTTCGGTTATCATTTTCTGTGGCTCGATCGGGTCGCATTGGGTGCCGAGAATTTCGAGACCAACCCTGATATTCTCAGAAATGGACCGGCCCAATTGGACGTCGAAGACACGATCATGTACCACGGTCCGTTCCTCGGGCTTACCTTGACCTGGTAGAATCGAACGGCAAAACGGCAGGGCCGGCAACCGATGGGCGTTTCCGCGCCACGGCCAGTGTCAAGCTGCTTGGCCCGTCTATTGTTTCGGAGCGTTGTGGAGCCTCTCGGCTTCCGCTCGGTCCGCCTCGGCTTTCTCCGTTTCGCCCTTTTTCTCGTAGGCCAAGCCACGAACCATGTACGCCTCGACGTCTTTCGGATCGATTCGGATGGCCTCGGTGCTGTCCGCAATCGCCTTGTCGTAGTCGCCCTTCTTCACGTGGGCCGAACCACGGCCCGCATACGCCTTGGCACTTTCCGGATTGATTCGAATGGCCTCGGTGCAATCGGCAATTGCCTTATCGTGGTCGCCCCTTCGCACGTAAACCATACCGCGGTGGTAGTACGCCTCGGCATTTTCCGGGTTGATTCGAAGGGCCTCGGTGAAATCGGCAATTGCCTTGTCCGGGTCCCCCTTGCCCACGTACCACCCGTCCGCATAAGCCAAGCCACGGCCCATGTACGCCTTATCGTCTTCCGGATTGACTCGAATGGCCTCGGTGGCGCAACTTATGGCCAAGTCGAGATCTCCCTCTTCATAAGCCTCATCGAATTGCTCCATGGCTGTTTTCGCGGATGGCTCTTGGCAACCGACGATCACCGCAAAAGAGAGAAGCGCAACCATGCCAGCAAGTTTCGAGCATGTTTCCGTTTGCATTGTTCGGTCTGCCTTTCGTTTTGTGGTTTGCAGTTCAGGGTATTCGGTCAGCATGGCCGGCATTGGCTGATCAATCGGTCATGCTGGCACCGACTGGCTTTGGTGTTCCACCGTCCCAAACAGTAGTTCATTTCGCGAAACGTGACCACGGCTTGCCCACTCGGTTTGGGGCGTCGATAGGCCGGGACCCGCGGAGAATCAGCGGGTCTTACGGAGAGGGTGGCAGAGGGGACTCGAACCCCCGACTTCTGGAACCACAATCCAGCGCTCTAACCAACTGAGCTACAGCCACCATTTTCGAGGGCCACGAGAGCCCAACGATAGGACCGAAAACCTCCACCATCAGGTTGAGGCAGCCGGATACCAATATCTAAAGGTAGCAGAAATGATCCGGCAGACAAGGCCTCCGGGCCTGCCTAGCGGCCGGCCTCGAACTGGGCCGTCACGGTCGTCACGATCCCCCCTCGCGCGGTGAAGGCCGCGACCAGCCGGACGCGGCGAGGTGCGACTACCGCCACGAAATCATCAAGAATTCGGTTGGTCACGTTCTCGTAAAAAACCCCCTCGTTGCGGAATTGCTGGAGATAGAGCTTCAGGCTTTTCAGCTCGATGCACCTGGCCTCGGGCACGTAGGTGAACGAGAGCGTGCCGAAGTCGGGCTGGCCCGTCTTGGGACAAACCGACGTGAACTCGGGGCAGACAATCTCGATGGTGTAATCCCGTCCGGGATACTGGTTTTCGAACGTTTCCAGGGTCTCGCGGAACTCGCCGTTCATATCCTTCGCTCCTTTGCCGTGCCAACTCATTGTGTCATAATATAGGTTGTCGGACAAGGTGTTCGATTCTGGCCCAGGCGGCTGGCCTTGGTAATCACAAGTGGAACGATTCGCGCATGACCAAACCGGCAGTCATCCTCCTTTCCGGTGGTCTCGATTCGGCGACCACGGCGGCCATTGCCCAAAACGACGGCTTCGAGCTCTACGCGCTGTCGGTCGACTATGGCCAGCGACACAAGCACGAGCTGACCGCGGCTGCCCGAGTGGCCAAGGCTCTGGGCGTGCAACACCACACGGTCGTGCCGGTCGATCTCTCGCGGTTTGGCGGCAGTGCCCTGACCGATGCGATCGACGTGCCCAAGGACCGATCGGACGAGCAACTCGGCTCGGGCATCCCGGTCACCTACGTCCCGGCCCGCAACACGATCCTGCTCGCCCTGGCGCTTGGCTACGCCGAGACCGTCGGCGCGGCCGATCTGTTTCTGGGCGTCAACGCGGTCGACTACAGCGGATACCCTGACTGCCGGAGCGAGTTTTTGGCGAAGTTCGCCGAGTTGGCCAACTTGGCGACCAAAGCGGGCGTCGAAGGAACCTCGCGTTTCGCGGTCCACGCGCCGCTGGTCGACATGACCAAGGCCCAGATCATTCGTCGGGGGCTGGCGTTGGGGGTCGACTACGGCCTGACCCATAGCTGTTACGACCCCGATCCGCGAGGCGTCAGTTGCGGCCGGTGCGACGCGTGCCGGTTGCGGCTGCAAGGTTTTGCCGAGGCGGGTGTCGCCGATCCGCTGCCCTATCAGTAGAGCGTGGGGATTAGCGATCGGATAATTGTAGGGTGGGCATCGCCCACCGAAGATGCCATGCGAATTTGCGAGGTCTTTCCGTCGCGGCAAGGCGAAGGGTGTCTGACGGGCACGCCGAGTGTGTTTGTGCGCGCCAGCGGCTGTAACCTGCGATGCCGCTGGTGCGATACGCCCTACGCTTCCTGGTCGCCCGAGGGCGACGACCTGGCCGTCGACGAAATCGTCGAGCGGGTCGACGGCCATGGGCTAGAGCATGTCGTGTTGACCGGCGGCGAGCCGATGCTTTTTGCCGAGTTGGTTCCGCTGTGTCAGGCGTTGCGGCAGCGCGACTATCACATCACGATCGAGACGGCCGGGACGTTGTTCTTGCCGGTCGAGTGCGATCTGATGTCGATCAGTCCGAAGACGGCCAACTCGACCCCGGCGGCCGACGTCGCCCCGCGTTGGCACGTGCGTCACGAACGGAGCCGGCACGTGCCCGAGGTGATTCGCCAGTTGATCGGCCGGTACGAATACCAACTGAAGTTCGTCGTCGCCGAGCCCGACGACTGCGACCAGGTGGAGCGTTGGCTGGCCGAGTTTCCCGAGGTCGACCGGGCGCGGGTCATGCTCATGCCCGAGGGCACCGACCCGGCCGTCCTGGCCGAGCGGACGCGGTGGCTCGTGGCGCATTCGCGTCACCACGGCTTCGAGTTCTGCCCACGACGCCACATCGAATGGTACGGGCCGGTACGGGGGAAGTGAGAAGTGAGAAGGAAGAAGCGTCGTCTTGATCGAAGCCATGCAATGCTTCTCCGGAATGGTCCCTCGCCCTTTCTCTCGGTTCTTTCAGTTCCTCGATGCATTCGTCGCGGCACCGAGCGTCGTCGAGTACCGCCCAACCGGACAGTGGAATTCAGTAATCTGGTTCGTCCCGGCCAATCGATGGTTCGGTGCGTGCGAGGACGCACCTTACCCCTTCGGCTCAAATCGGGCCTGGAAGAACCGCAGGTATTTGGGTTCGAACGTCATCACCAGGCCCCGGGCGTCGTGGCGCTGTTGGTAGACGGCCGCCACTGATTCGGCGGCGACGTCCATGTGGGCCTGGGTGTAGACGCGGCGCGGGATCGTCAGGCGGACCAGTTCGAGTTTTGGATAACGGTGTTTGCCGGTCGCTTCATCACGTCCGGCCGAGACGATGCCTCGCTCCATCGAGCGGACGCCCGCGTCGAGGTACAATTCGGCCGCCAGGCGTTGCGCCGGGAATTCGTCTTGCGCGAGGTGGGGATAGAAGGCCTTGGCATCGAGATAGACCGCGTGGCCGCCGATAGGCCGCACGATGGGGATGCCCCAGTCGATCAGTTTTTGGCCCAGGTATTGGACCTGGCCGATCCGCGCGCGGATGTGGTCGTCGGCAACCGATTCCTCGATGCCCTGGGCCATGGCTTCCATGTCGCGACCGGCCATGCCGCCGTAGGTGTGCAGCCCTTCGAAGACGACCACCAGGTTGGCTGCCCGTTGATAGAGTTCGGCGTCGTTCATGGCGAGCCAGCCGCCGATGTTGACCAGCGCGTCCTTCTTGCCGCTCATCGTGCAGCCGTCGCTGTAGGAGCAGAACTCCTTGAGCAACGACGCGACGGAGCGGTCGGCATAGCCCGGCTCGCGCTGCTGAATGAACCAGGCGTTTTCGACCGCGCGGGTCGCGTCGAGGAAGATGCGGATGCCGTGGCGCTGAGCTATCTCGTGGACGGCCCGCATGTTGGTCATCGAGATGGGCTGGCCGCCGGCCATGTTGACCGTCGCCCCGACGCAGACATAGGGAACCCGATCGGGCCCAACGTCGCGAATCAACCGTTCGAGCGCCGCCAGATCGAAGTCGCCCTTGAACGGCGACTGGTCGGCCGGGTCGTGAGCCGCGGGCGTGATGCAGTCGACAAAATGCCCGCCGGCCAACTCCTGGTGCAGCCGCGTGGTGGTGAAGTACATATTGCCGGGCACCGAGTCGCCCGGCTTGATCATGATTTTCGAGAGAAGGTGTTCGGCGCCTCGTCCTTGATGGGTCGGCACCATGTATTGATAGCCATAGTAGTTGCGGACATTCTCTTGCAGCCGGTAGTAGTTGCGGCTGCCGGCATAGGCCTCGTCGCCCAACATCATGCCGGCCCATTGCCGGTCGCTCATGGCGCCGGTGCCGCTGTCGGTCAACAGGTCGATGTAGACGTCCTCGCTGCGCAAGAGGAACGTGTTGTAGCCGGCTTCGGCCATGGCCTTCCGGCGGTGCTCGCGAGTGGTTGTTTTCAGCGGTTCGACGACCTTGACCTTCCAGGGTTCGGCCCAGGAGCGTTGTTTCGGCGGGGCGGCTTTCGTTTCCATGTTGTTGTTTTCCGAGATTTCGTGGGTCTTTTTATTGACGGGGTCGAGAGCCCCTTGACCCCGGGTGGAACGCGGCAATCGGTGTGTTATACTATGCGCTTCCGTTGGATGCAACGTGCGGCCCTCGTCAAAGGTCGCGCGCACGTTGGCGAAGCGGCCTGCTGAAAGGGATCGTCGCCATGAAAGTGCTAGTCGTCGTCGCTCACCAAAACACGGCTCAAACGAGCTTCTGCCACGCGATAACCCAGGTGGCCGCCGAGACGCTCAAGTCGACCGGTCACGAAGTCGTTTTGCACGATCTTTACGCCGAGTGGTTCGACCCGATGCTGACTCAGGAGGAACTCGCGGCCGACGCGCCGGCCAACCCGGTGATCCGTCAACACATCGACGAGTTGATCGGCGCCGACGGCTACGTGATCGTCCATCCCAACTGGTGGGGCCAGCCGCCGGCCGTGCTCAAGGGCTGGATCGATCGCGTCTTTCGCCAGGGCCAGGTTTACCGGTTTGGAGCCGACGGGTCGGTCACCAGCACGATCGCCGGCCGCAAGGCCTTGGTGCTGACCACTTCGAACACACCCCGCGAGGCCGAGCTTGGACTCTACGGCGATCCGCTCGAAAACCTGTGGAAAAACTGCATCTTCGGGCTGGTCGGCATCACCGACTTCGTGCGGCGCAACTTCGAGTCGATCATCATGAGCACGCCGGACCAGCGCGAGACATGGCTGGCCGAGACGAGAGCACTCGTCGAGAAGCAGTTTCCACCGGCTTAGGGCGGATTTTCTCACCACAGACACGGAGGCACTGAGCCACCCAGCGGAACACGTCATCCTGAGCGCAGCGAAGGATCTCAAGTCGTTTCCGCGTGGACGAGATCCTTCGCTGCGCTCAGGATGACAGTTAGCGACTCGGGAGGTTCTCGGATAGGCTCTTAGCCGCTACCCTCGCCACTCCGTGTCGTCGACCGTGGTTTTGAAGTCGGCCTCGACGCGGTCGGGCAGTTTCTCGCCGGCGACGGCGGCCAGATCTTTCGGGCTGGGTTTGCCGACCAAGATCATGCTTTCTCGCGGGCATTTTTCCCGCGCCTTGGCAAACTGTTCTTCCGACTCGTAGGCGTCGTAGTCGATAATCGGAAGATTGTTCTCGATGCTCATCAGCTCGGCGTTCTTGCTGCAAGCCTTGCACCCGATGCAGCCCACCTCGCAGACTTCCTTCACCTCGGGACCGAAATCCTTGTTCGAACAGGCCACGACCAGCATCCGCTCGGCCTTGAAGGGAACCATCGTGATGATGTTGCGCGGACACACCCGGGCACAGTTCTTGCAGCCCACGCACTTGTCGTAGTCGACGGTCGAAAGCCCATCGACGATATGGATGGCGTCGTAAGGGCACGCGGCCACGCAATCGCCCAGCCCGAGACAACCGTAAGTGCATCCTTGCACGCCGCCGACCAGGTTGGCAGCCACGCAAGTCGGCTCGCCCAGATAGACGGTCTGGCCGAGGCGCTGGTCGCGACGAGCCGCGCAATGGACCACGGCTCGATAGGGTAACGATTGGCCGACTTCGACGCCCATGATCTGGGCCAGTTTTTCCGCACATCCGCTTCCGCCCGGCGCGCACAGATTGAGTTCGGCTCTGCCGGCGGCCACCGCCTCGGCATACTCCCCACAGCCGACATAGCCGCACCCGCCGCAATTGGCCCCGGGCAGCGCGTCGGTAATCGCGACTATCTTCGGATCGACCTTCACGTGAAAGGTGTAATTGGCCCAGCCGAGCACATAGGCTACAATCACGGCCAGAAGTCCCAACACTCCGGCCGCCAGCAGCATGGTCACCGTGGTCAACATCGATACGCTTTCCTCGTAGGCCGGGTCGTGGCCCGGCGATCATTCGGCCAACTCGATCCAACTTGGCCGGGTCACGGCCCGGCCCATCTCGCTCAGTGCAAAAACGCGTTCAGCGTCGATTGAATGCCGCGGTCCACGCCGGCAAACCCCATGAAGGCCATGGCCAGGATGCCGGCGACAATCAGGGCGATGCCCGGCCCTCGCAACGGCTTCGGCACGTCGCACGCGTCAAGTTCCTCGCGGATGCCGGCCATCAATACGATGGCCAACGTGAACCCGACGCCGCCGCCGACGGCCAGCGTCAACGCCTCGGGCAATGCCCAAAGCCGCATCGGGTCCTGCAGGTGTTTCATAATTTCCAGGCACGCGAAGAGAATCGCGCAATTGGTCGTAATCAAAGGAAGAAAGACGCCGAACGACTTATACAACGCCGGGAAGAACTTCCGAACGTACATCTCGACGAATTGCACCGAAGCGGCGATCACGAAGATGTACACGATATAGCTGAGCACCGACAGGTTAACTTGAGTGCTCGCGTCGCCTCCGGCCATTTGCCAGATCCAAGCCGGCAACGGAGCGCCGGGCCGGAGAATGAAGTAGGTGAATACCCAACTGAGCGTGGCGGCGATCGAAATCACGAACGTCACGGCGCAGCCCATCCCGAACGCCGTATCGATCCGCCGCGAAACGCCCAGAAACGGACAGATACCGACGAAGTAGTGCAGCACGAAGTTGTTGATCAGTGCCGCGCCAATCGCAATCTGTATGAGGGTAATCAGTGTTTCCATGAGAACTTGTTCACTTACGGATTGGCGGTAAAAACCGTGAGGTGGCGCGTTGTCCGGGCGTCACCCGCTTCTATCCTTTGCTTTGCTTTTCTCGAAGGGCCAGCGACTCGGCCCGGCGCTGGCCGATCCAATTCACCAGCGCCAACAACAGTCCCAGCGTGAGAAACGCGCCGGGGGGTAGGGCCATGATGCCCCAGCTCGGCCAAACGTCGGGCGGCAGCACGGTGACGCCGAACCATTGGCCGGCGCCGAGAATCTCGCGCACCGTCGCGATGCTCCCCAGCGCCAACCCAAAACCCAGCGACATGCCCACCGCGTCGGCCAGCGCCACGCCGACGCTTTGCTTCGACGCACAAATCTCGCAACGCGAGATGATAATGCAGTTGACGATGATCAGGGGAATGTAGGACCCTAACTGTTTGCTCATCTCGTATACATACGCCGCCAGAAAGCGATCGGCGATGGTCACGAAGGTCGCAATCGTCAGCGTAAACACCAGAATGCGCAGATGGGGCTTGAGCAGCCCGCGAATCAGACTGATGATCACGTTGGCCGCGATCAACACGAACGCCGTCGCGGCAACCATCGTCATGGCCGGTTTCATCGCGCCGGTGACGGCCAACGTCGGACACATGCCCAGGAGTTGTCGATAGATCGGATTCTCGGGCAAGATGCCGTTGAGAAATCGTTCCAATGCGGTCGGTTCGGATGCACTCATGGGTCACGCGTTGTCATGAAGAAAGGAAAGTCGGGCACCGCCCACCACTATCCACTACTCACTATCCCCTACCGCTCCAACTTCCGAATCGGCTCTTTCAGGTTGGCAATCGTCTGATTCACGATGTCGGCCACGCTGTCCGAGCTGATCGTGGCGCCGGTGAGCGCGCGGATCTGGCCGGCCTGGGGCTCGGAGGTGACGACGACCACCGGTTGATCGGTCGAGATTCCACGGAACTGGTTCTGAAATTTCGTTCCGGTAATCAGCGCTCCCAGTCCGGGAGTTTCCTTCTGATCGAGGACGTACAGCCCGACGATCGTCGAAACGTCCGGAGTCACGCCAATCAGCAGATCGATGCGATCGGCGAAACCCTGGCCCTGGGCAGGAAGAACCCAGCCCTGGAGCGTTCCGTCGGCCGCTCGGGCCTGGTAGACGGGTTGTTCGTTTCCATTTTGGCCGGTGACGACGACCGCCTTGGTTTGCTCCTGGCTGGCGCCTTCGACCAATTGGGGGATGACTGCGTAGGTTTCGTTCTTCTTATTTTCCTCGATGCGCGGACCGAGCGCGGTCTGGGTGCCGGCCAGCGCCGCTCCATAAAACAGCGCGAGGAGGATCACCAGCCATGCTTGCGGGATATAACCGCCTTTGCGAGGTTCGTCCGACATGGGCGTCACGAGGGTTGAGTTTTTGGTTTCGATTTAGGGGCCCCGACCGGTCGCGGGATGGTTCCCCGATTGATCAAGGGCACGGCACCGTTCATCAGCAACACGGCAAACATCACGCCCTCGGGATAGCCGCTGAAAAGCCGGATCACGACGGTCAAAAATCCAATGCCCAGGCCAAAGATGAACTTGCCCTTGGGCGTGAGAGGACTGGTGACCGGATCGGTGGCGATGAAGAAGGCACCGAGCATGAACGCGCCGCTGATGAGGGACTGAAAGGCCGTGAGCGGCGTCAGCCCGGCCCACTGGGCCAAGCCGGCACAGACGAAGCCCGACAGAATCATGCCGGCCGGAATTTCCCACGACGCCACGCGGCGGACGCAGAGGAACAACCCGCCGGCCAGCAGCGCGATCGCGCTGGTCTCGCCCAGCGATCCATTGACCCCACCGACAAACAACGGCCAGAATTGCTCGGCCACGGCCAATTGCTTGGCGGCGGTCAAGGGCGTCGCTTGGGTCAACACGGTAATGGGCGAATCGGTCACGACGTAGGCCGAGGCACCCATCACGCCCGCGAAACTGAGCATGACAAACGCGCGGCCGACCATGGCCGGATTGAACAGATTGCAACCCAACCCGCCAAACACCACCTTGCCCAAACCAATCGCCATCACCGAGGCAATCACGCCGACGTACCACGGCGCGGCCGCGGGCAGCGACAGTCCGAGAATCACGCCGGTCACGGCCGCCGAATAATCGCCCACCGCCAGGGGCTTGCGCATCAAACGGCAGAACAACGCCTCGGTGGCCACGCAGACCAGGGCACACAAACCGACCTGGACCACGGCATACCACTTGAAAACGAAGACCGACATCAGCACGACCGGCACCAAACC
>JAFGIR010000247.1 GCA_016929515.1 Pirellulales bacterium
AGTCGCGTCCGTTTCGGCTGGAGCCTTGTCCCTTTTTGTGTGCCATGACACTTCCTCATGCCGAGCGGCGGCTCGACCGTAAAAGACTTCTGGAGCGTGATTTACAGATTCCGGAGGTCGCCGGTGGATGGCGCCGACCCGGAGGGGAAACCTACTTTTTACCGAGAATGGGCCCCGACGTCAAGTTCCCGGCCAAAGAAACGGGCCCCCTCGATCGACCGCTTGGCGTCCGCTACTGGGGGCTAAGGCTGGGCAAGTAGAGCCACTCGTAGTCCGGCTTGCCTGGATAGCCGCGGCGAATCTCCGATTCCTCGGGATAAAATTCGTCGCCGGGCCGCCAGAAGTTTAGCCTGAGCGTCTTCAGAAACATCTTCCGGTACGTCGCCCGGTCGGCGCCGGGCTGATATCGCTCGGGCAGGTCCTTCCACCGGTAGGCGTTGGTGAGCCCCTGAAGGTAGACGACGAACTGGTCGATCCGCGGGTCGACTTCTTCCCACATGGCGACTCCCCAGACGGTCTTGCCGACGGGGATTTCCTCGGCGGCCATTTCGACCGCGCTTCGAAGCGGCTCGCGCTGAAGCGTCTTGTCCTTGTGGGACCAGGCCGGGGGACGCCGGTCTTCGCGGGCACGGATCGCCGCAAGCGCCAGGGGGATGACCCGATCGGAATAGGCCTTGTGGTACTCGGGACTTTCCAGCAGGAACTCAGGCACGAAACGGATGGGCCGATTCTTATACTCGATTTGGTGTTGGTAGGGATCGTCTTTGTCGGGGACCGGGTGCATCCAACCATAACGGGGTGGGTCGGACTTCTGATCGGCCACCGGCACGTTCGTCACGCTGTAAATAAGGTAATGAACGGCTTTGCGTTGCAGCTTGCCGCTTTTCTGCGGCATGTCGATCCAAATCATCCGCAACGGCTTGTACTCGAACTTCAAGTTCCAGACATCGCGGCGGAACGTCGCTTCCTTGGCCCAATCGAAGCCGCCGTCGACCGCCAGCAATTCGATCACGTCGTGCCGGCTGACCGATTCGTTGGCCTGCGGTTTGGCCGTGGCGTTCTTCATCACGCCTTGGACGGGTGCTCGAAACGACTTTGGTTTCGAGACCTGCTGCTGAGCTGATGCGAGGGAGACCATCGAAAAGAGAAAGACCCACGCCAGACAACAGCGGAATCCTTGCACGAAACGGTTCATCAATGCGACTTTCTCTGTTTCTGTGAGGGCAGCAACACGAAAGCGACTCGCAGTCGATTTGCGGCAATAGTACGAGTCGTCGCGTTCGGGGATGATAGGGTATTTACATAGTATAGTCGCCTGATCACGCCACCGTCAAGCAGTTCATTCCCCTCAGGAGGGCTATTTCTTGTGTCGGATCGCGGAAGGACAAAATTGCCCTTTTCGGCTTGCCCTTGCCCAACGAATACGCCTTGTGGCCAGGAGGGACCGGTTTGCGGACCAACCATTCTACGCCCATGTCATGGACTACGCCGTCGCTATGCCTGCGAGAGTCTCCTTAGACGCCGTATTCCCGCAAGCCAAGGGTAAGTAGTCGATATAAACGGCACGATCGCGTCAATCTGAGTAGTCTTGGTTGACAGTTCCGTTTTCGTCGGTACCAGCGTTAAGACTATTATGAGTAGTGTACGATATCTACAGTGCATGGGTAAGTGAGTGAACTTACTCTCGCATGATGTTTTCCGTTGGACTTCGTCTGGTTGCTGGGGTGACCAGACGGCTGCTCGGCCCGGCTGGAAACGTCGCGTTGGTGCTGACAAAACCGCCGTGTCTGCCCGACGGGCGAACACGGCAGAAGACGCGCGTTTTCAGAAACGTCGGACAACGGAAAGAACCGCCCGGCCACGGAACTGTCGGAAGAAGATGGGCTTGCTTCGCCCATGGACTCTGGGTCGTCAATTCGACCGGCAGTTTCGTAGCCAAGGCGTTTTGCTCTTCAGCGTTTGGCCTTTGCGAGTGAGCGGGGCCCACTTCCACTTCGACGCGAGTGGTCCCGATTTCCAAGGGCTACGTCTCGGACGGGGCCATGGCCAGTTGCTTCAAGGCGTTGAGGACGGCCAGAACATCGTCGCAGCGAACGTCTCGCCAGCCGGCCATCTTGTGGTTGAGGATGGCCAGTTTCATGGACTCGACCGCCTCGTGCAAGTCGGCCGGCAACGTTGGCAAATCCTCGAACGGGCGGATTGGTTCGTCGGGCGGATCCATCGGGTCGCGCGACGGTTCCGATCGGGGCGAATCGTCCATGTCCGACGCGTCGGATTCCGATTCGTAGGACCTCTCGTCATCCAAGAGACCCTCGTCGACCGCTTGAACCACCGCGTTGTTCTCGCCGGCCACTTCCGCGAGCGAGTCGTCGGATTGACTGACGTCTTCGTCCAGTTCGGCCAGAACGAGGTCCTCGTCGCGCGGTTTCTGGTCGGCCGGCGCGCCGACCGATTCCCAGCGACGCTCGCGCATGGCGGCCACGGACCAATTGCTTTGCACGGCGCCTTCGAGCCACATTTCGGCGTCGTCCCAGTCGAGGGCGGCTTGAAAATGGCTCCAGTAGAGGCCTTCGTATTGCGTGTAGGTCTTGCGAAACCGCTGATGGACGCGGCGAAGCCGGCCGACGTGTTGCGGCGAGACGTTGCCGACCTGGCGGCTCCAGGCCTCGTCGGAGAAGCTCGACGCCGGGGCACCGACCGCCCGCAGCGCTTCGCGCCACTCGTTGATGATGTGTCCCTTCTCCCAGTTGGTCGTGCTGATCAAATGGTTCCACGAGGAGAGGTATTTTGACGAGGCTTCCTCGACTCGGGGATCATCGGCTTCAGCCGGCTCGGGAGCACGCACGTTCGATTCGTCGGTTGGATCAGAGGTCTGCAAGTTTTCGTCCATCCTGTTTTTCTCTCGCGGATCGTCATGTTCCTTGATGAAGAAGGGCCCCATTTTAGCACGAGCACGCAGCCGGCTTCCACCGTCCGGCGGCGAAGAAGCGGGCGAAGCGGCTCGACACCGACGTTTTTCGGGCCGTTTGACCGCGTTGCATCGGTCGAGCGCAAGGGGCGGAGAAGCACGGCTGGGGAAAACTTGTCGATAGGACCAACAAGCCGCGCGGCCGTTTCGGTCACGCGAGGGCCTACTCGTTGGGCTTGGTCGCCGCCTTGGTGGACTGGGACGGCGGTTCCACCGTGCTGGCGTCGACACTGGCGGCTGCCGCGGGCGGGACATGGCCGTTGGGAACCCTTCGGAGAACGAAGAGGACTTGACGCAACGACTCCGGCTTGTCGGACGGCGGCGACACGAAATGGTAAGTCGCTCCACGCTGGTTCGCGAGAGATTCGTTTTGTGTCTTTTGTTTCAAGTCACGCGTGCGTTGAGCCGGCGCTTTCGAGTCGGCTTGGTGCTTCCATTGCGATGCACCTTCAAGGCCCATCCCGCCCATGCCACCGTAGCCACCGCCGGCGACATCTTGCGGTTTGCCGGCCAACCCACGGTCCTTGGACGAGGGGAACGGTCCCGGCAGGTCCGCAACCGATGACTGTGGCGTTGTTGGCTGGATCTTCTTGGTCGCGACCGGGTGATCGGCCACAAGACCGCCGGATTTCGCGGCCGGTGGTAGCGTCACCAAGGGCTCCGCGCGACGGCTTTGCGAGATCTCGTCTCGGGCCAATCTGGAATCATTGGCCGACGAAGACGGCGCGGCGTCTTGCTTCGTGGTCGATTGAGACGGGGCCGTCTTGGCCAACGACTCGGCCGGTTGTTGTTCGGACGGAGGCGTCGCCGAGGGAGCAGGCGGCTTGGGCAGCGCCAAGGGCAGACCCGTGGCGGAAGACCGCTCACCCAACTCGATCGTGCCCAACTGCTGGGCCGTGCCGCGAGACAACGGACGCTTAGGCTCCTGGGTCTGGCTGGAAAGCACGCGCTGTGGGCGTGGTTGCTCGGCCGTCACGCGGGATTTGACGCCCTCGGTCGTTTCTTGCTTATCAAGCCGTCTTTGGGAACCCTCGAAGTACGTGGACGGCGGAGCCTTGGTTGCCTGGTTCTCGGTGTCGAACAAGGCTTCATGCCAATTTCCCCGAGCAAATCCGAACCGACCGGCTTGTTGCGGCACAATCGACACGGCGACGTTGTTGCGAGTGAGTTCCGCCAGCGTGGTGGCGATTTGTCTGTCCGTGCCTTCGACGAGCACGACTTCGACGGCGTCGTTGACGGGCAATTGCTGCAACCGATCGTCCAATTCGCGGCGTACCCGGCCTAGCTCTTGCTCGGATTTCTCGGAAAGCTTGGCCGGCGTTGGCTCGGCGGGTGGTTTGAACGCCAAGGCCTGCTTGGCGTCGACCGGCTGATCCTCGGTGGAGCGCGAAGGTTTCCGCTGGACGCTCTCGGGAGAAACCTGCGTGAAATTCACGACCAATTCGCGGGCAAGATGCCGATCGTCGGGCGAGACTTCGACGACGTCGATACGATTGGAGTCGAGCGTCTTCGTGAACGTTCTCTGGCGAGCGGCCTCGGACGTAATGTCGCAGTTGACGATCAGCAGGCCGGCCTGGTTCTGCGTCGCGCGTTGCACGGCCGAATTGGCCAGCGAGAATCTCGAGCCCGGCACGACCCTTCCGAACATCTGCCATTGGTTATTGGGGATTGACTCATTGGAGGTGTCCCGTTCGACCGCATCGACCAGGGCAGCGTCTTTTTTGCCGCTAATCGCCGCTTTCTTGCGGTGTGTTTCGGGTTTCGCGAGACTGCCTTCAGGGATCGCACCGAAGTCATCGGCGAGGTCAAAGCGGCGTACCTCCGCCTCCTTCTTGAGCGCACCCAGTTTTTTTGGGGAAGCCGCCTCGCCGGCCCGCTCCGCGCGGCGTTCCAACACGGCTTGAACTTGCGCGGGATCGCCCGTGCCATGGAGTCTTCCTCCTCTCCGGCTCGGCAAGGTTGTTCCCGCAGCTTTTTTGTCGACCGAATGGGCAAAATCCGGTTCGAGGGCGAGTGCGGGGGCACGGGGGTGCGCGGAGAGCGAATCCGATTTCGAGGATAAATGCCCTCGGCCCTTCTTGGCGTTCACCAAATCGGTCGTCTCTTCGAGGTCGGCTGGCTCCTCGGGGACCTCGGCGAAGGCAGAAATCTCGGCTTCGGCATGCGCCGATTCGACGCTCTCGGGAGCCTTGGCGAGGTGGCTCTCCCGTACCCATGGGTTCGACTGGAGAACCGTCAGGAGAATAGCGACGGAGACGGCCAGGCCGGACCATACAACGGCGCGCGGCGAGAAAAAACGGCGCGCGAGCCGTCGCATGCCGGCCGTTTCGCCCGGCGCCGAAGCGGCCGGACGAGGCGCGTCGGCCAGCCGGGTTGGTTCGGTGAGGATCCGGTGTTCGGCCGCGCGCAGAACACGGTCGCCGAGATCCTCGTCGAGCCGGTAGGCCGGCAGACCTTTCAAGCTCGCGCTAACCGCGCGGAGTTCGTCAAGCGTTTGTCGCGCGGCCGCATCCTCGGCAAGCAACTGCTCGACGCGCGCACAATCGTCGGCCGACAATTCGCCGTCGAGATAGGCACTGAGCAACTCGTTTTGCGACAATTCTTTCATGACATTACTCGGGTGACCAATGCGTGGTCGACTCGTACAAGCGGGTTGGGCGAACGTTTCGGACGCTTCCGGTCTTCTCGTGACGCGGCCGGCCCTCTAACGATCTAGCCGTTGCTACTTCTTTTCGGTGGCCAGAATCTCCTTGAGCTGGTTGTGCATTTGTATTCGTGCTCGATAGAGGCGGCTGCGGACGGTGCCGACGGGCACGTCCAACACGCCGGCAATCGTCTCGTAGTCGCATCCCTCGATTTCACGCAGTACCAGGATGGTTCGGTGTTCGTCGCTCAGCCGGGCGAGAGCCTCGCGGACCTGGCCGCGGCGTTCTTCTTGTTCGAGTCGCTCGTGTGGCCCGGGGTTAGCCTCGACCGGCTCGCGGCCGGTGGTCTGGCGAACGTGATCGAGCGAGGCGGTTGTTTTTTTTCGTCGGTAGTGAGTGGCCGTTTGGTTCATCGCAATTCGATACAACCAGGTATAAAAGGTGCTCGAACGGCGAAACGTGTCCAACTTCACAAAGGCCTGGACAAATGCTTCCTGGGCCAAATCGCGGGCGTCCTCGTGGTTCCCGGTCAGGTGGACCAGGGTGTTGTAGAGGCGATCCTGATACTTCTGGACGAGACGTCCAAAAGCCGAGGAGTCACCTCGTAAGGTTGCTTCGATCAATGAGGTATCGTCGCTCAAAGCTGATCCAACTCTTGAGACGCGAAAAAGGATGCAGAAGTTCCGGTTGGAGAGAAACGGCCCGACGACAAACGCTGGGCGATTTCTCAAATAATCCCCTTTTGGGGGCCGTGTGTCAAACCCTGGTTGCGATTATGTGGTTTGTTTCTGTTCCGACTATTCTTGGAACGTGTTTTGAAAAGGAAGAAATACCACCAAATTCAAAACCCGTTCTTGGATCGACCCAAATCGCCGCCGGCTGGCTCCTAGCACAACAGGGGGGTGTCGCTCGTTCAGTTTATGTCTACGTTGGCCGGTTTCCCATTTCCCGTAGGAGTCGCACGAGGGCATCGGAGACCTCCGATTCCTCGCTGACCACGCGGTCGGCGCCCGCCTTGCGGATTCGCGCCACGTTCTCCTGGTACCGACAGCGGACCACAATCTGGCATGTCCGATGCAGCTGGCGGACCGAGAGGACAATGTTCTCGGCGACCGTATCTTGGGCAACCGTAATAACGATCAGGGCGCAGTGTTCGACGTCGGCGCGGCGAAGCACCGACGGATCGCACGCGTCGCCGGCCACGGTGCGAAATCCTTGCAACGCGTAGGCGTGCAGATTGACGGGGCTAAAATCGATCAGGCAAACGTCCACGCCGGAAGTCTCAAGTTGCGAGGTGACTTGGCGTCCGGTGGGTCCGGCGCCGACGACGACGGCGTGGCGGACCGGATCGGCGGTGATTTCACGATCGATGACGGTTTGTTGCAGATCTTGCTCGGCCAGGTTCAGTCCGATCTTGAGAAGCTGCGGCGTAAGGATCAGAGTGCCCAGACCGACGAACACCATGAGATTGCACTCACGTGCGTCGATGTGGCCTTGGTTCAGTCCCAGCGAGAGAAGCACGAAGGAGAATTCGCCCATCTGCGCCAGGCCGAGTCCCATGCCCAACGCGCCTCGCCAGCCGAGCCCTGTCACGCGCATCGCGACCGTCGCGGCCGCCGTTTTCACGGCCAACACGGTCCCTAGCATTGCCAGCGCGATGGCGGCTTGCGTGGCGGAAGCAAGTACTTCGAAGTTCATCAGGGTGCCGAGACTCACGAAGAAGACGGCCGCGAATGTCTCGCGGTAGGGGAGGATGATTGCGTCGACCTGCCGGGTCAGCCGATTGCCTCCGAGAGCCACGCCGGCGGCCAGCGCTCCGAGCATGGGCGGGAGTCCACTCATTTGTGCCATTAGACAAAACGCGCCCAGGACGGTCAGCGTGAAAAGCACGATCAACTCGATGCTTCGAAGTTTCTGCAGCCACGGAGCGACCCAGCCCCGGATTCCTTCGCGAAGCACCGCGACGGCAACCACCAAAAGCGCCGACTTCAAGGCCAAGATGACGAAGGCGCCGATCGCGGGGACCTGGCCGTCGGAGGCCAACATCGGTAGCACGAGAATCAGGGGAACCAGCGCGATATCCTGAAACAACAAGATACCGATCGCCCGGCGACCGTGGGGCGCCGTGGCCTGTCCCCATTCGGTCAACGCTTTAAAGACCAGAACCGTCGAACTGAAGGCCGCGGCCGAAGCGAGCAGCGCGGCGCCAGGCCAGGGCATGCCGAGCAGTCGTGCCAAAAGCGCGAC
>JAFGIR010000248.1 GCA_016929515.1 Pirellulales bacterium
CTCGCGCATCGACTGCGGGCGCAACGCCCGATCGTCCTCGGTCTGCTTGCTCAGCGATTGGAGAAGTGGTTCGCGGGTCATGGTCGTCGGCGGGCCAGTCGAATCTGTCGGAGGGACTGAACGGTTGTTAACCAGTTAGTCAGTATAGCAGAATCTAACCACTCAAAAAGCCCCGAATTGCGTTACCTGTCGCAAGGTGGGTGGGCACCGCCCACCAAAACACTCTATCACGATCCTTACGCCGCATGAAAATCAATGATTCACCACGAATCGGACACGAAGACTTGATCTTCACCGTTCGTATCCGACGTCATTGCTCATCGGCAACGTCAGTGCTTTTCCTACTCTGCTGATCGTCAGACGAGTTTGGGTGATGGGCATTCTTGATTTCCAGAACCAGGCCCGAGATTCCAAACACGGCCGTGGCGGCGATAATTAACGATAAAACAGTTGCATCGGTGACACCTCCCGCAAGATATCGCGATGCCATTTTCGCTAGAAGATAAAGGGAAATAAAAAGCGAGATTCTGGAGCCGATCCAAATTACGAAATAATCCATTTCGAAGCTGCCTCCAATTTCAGCTGATCACTTATTGGCCATAGGATAATTGTCCATTCCTTCGCCTTCTTCGCGTGAGCCAGGAAACGCCTCGCGCGAGAGCGAAGATGATTTCCGGTGGGCGGTATCCATCCTAATCGTCCAACTCGGCATCCATCCCGAGTTGGCGCATCTTGCGATAGAGATTCGAGCGATGCAGGCCCAGCCGTTTGGCCGCGCGGCTTACGTTGCCTCCGCATCGCTTGATCGCGTGGCGGATGAACTCGATCTGAAACTCGTTCGTCGCTTCGCCGAGCGGCCGCCGGTCCTCAACGCTTGGGCCCGACTCGGCCGGGCCCCGGCCTGGCGAAAGGATGAAGGCCAGTTCCTCGGCCTCGATTCGCTCGTCGGTCGACAGATAGGCCAGCCGCTCCATTAGATTGCGCAACTCGCGAACGTTGCCCGGCCAGGCGTGCTCGCGCAGCCGTCGCTCGGCGGCGGCCGAGAAGCGGGGCACCTTTCGCCGTGCTTTGCCGCAGAAGTCGGCCAGAAACGCCCGCGCCAAGAGCATAACGTCGTCACCCCGCTCGCGCAGCGGCGGCATGTCGATGGTCACCACGTTGAGCCGGAAGTAGAGATCCTCGCGAAAAAGCTTCTGGCGGACCATTTCGGCCAGATTCTGGTTCGTGGCCGCCACGACCCGAGCCTCGGTGTGGATGGGCGTCGACCCGCCGACGCGAACCAACAGTCGCTCTTCCAACACGCGTAAGAGTTTCGACTGGCTGCCGAGCGACAGATCGCCGATTTCGTCGAGGAACAACGTGCCCTCGGCGGCCAGCTCGAACTTGCCCAGCCGCGTCTCCTGGGCATCGGTGAAGGCTCCCTTTTCATGCCCGAACAGTTCGCTTTCGGCCAACGTGTCGGGAATCGCCGCGCAATTGACCGCGATGAACGGCCTTTCACGGCGTCGGCTCAGATAGTGCATGCTGCGAGCGACGACCTCCTTGCCGGTCCCGTTCTCGCCCAGGATAAGCACGGCCAGATCGGTGTCGGCCACGCGTCCAATGATCGAACGGAGCGATTCGATGGCCGGGCTCTGGCCGATCATGCGGACCTCGTCGGCCGCTTGCTGGACAATCTGCCGGTTGGTCGAGAGGAGTTGCTCATGGTCCTGAGCGTTTTCCAGGGCAATCGCGGCCCAGGCGGCCAGTTCCACCAGCGCGGCTTCATCCTGTTCGGTAAAGCAACCCGAATGCTTGTTGAGCAACTCGAACGCTCCCAGCCGTCGTCCATCGGCTCCGTCCAACGGCACGCACAGGACGGTTCTTGTCTCGTAGTCGAGTTGGGAATCAACGTTGTGGTCAATCTGATCGGGCTCGATCGCGCCTTCAACCCGACGTGGACGGCCGGTGCGAATTACCTGACCCACCACGCCCGCATCGTCCGCGATCCGCAATTCACCGCCGTCGATCCCCAGGGCGGGTCTCCCCACGAGCGTCTTGGTCGAACGGTCCCACAGGAAGATGCTTGCTCGGTCGGCGTCCAGCAAACGCGTGGCAGCCTCGGCCATGTCGGCCAGCAACGGTTCGACCTCGTGGTTCTGACTCCAACGCTGAGCGATCTCGACAATGGCTTCGAGCCGGAACAGGCGCCGGTCGCGCCGGCGGTTTTCGGCGTATCGATCACGGATGACCGTCAGACACTGGCCCAACACGGGCCCGAGAATCTCGACAAAATGGCGGCCAGCCTCAATCTGCGACTTGCCGAGTTCATGGTGGACAACCAGCAGTTCGGTCACCCCGTGGCAATCGAGAAGCCCCGCGGCCCACGCATCATCCGCCTGAGTCGTCTCGGCATCGAGCGATTCGGCCAGGAGATCGATCGGCAGGGTGTGCTTCTGGCCCGTTTCGGCGAACACGGCCCACTGTCCGCCGCGCGCGGCGACCAGGGCCAGATAATCGGCCCACGCCGGGATCAAGCCGGGCAACGTGATCGCCAGAAAGGCCTCCTCATCGGCAGCCTGATTGGCTCGCCACAGGAGTTCGGCCGCCAGGGGAGCAAGATCCGAATGTTGCTGCAAACACGCAATCGCCGCGTGGGTCAGGTCGCGTCGTGTCTCGTTGGTCATGGCAACCTCCGTAGGCGGCGCCCCCACCTGTCGTGGTGATTCAAAAACGCACCAGAAGATGAACGAAATCCTATCAGAATGACATCATTCTGACAACGGCTTAGCCGGTCGGTTCGATTCACCGAGGAGGCCAACTTGACTGGAAGCGGGGCTTGACCTATCTGTCTCGGACTGTTAACCTACGTCGTTCTATCAACACGGTTTACGGAGCTTTTTGCAGTGCCGTACGACAGTATTGTTTGTGTCAAACAGGTCCCCGACACGGCCAACGTGACGGCCGAGGCGATGAAGGAAGACGGGACCGTCAATCGTGCCGCGCTGTCGGCAATCTTCAATCCCGAGGATCTTCACGCGCTGGAAACGGCCCTCGAAGTCCGCGATGCTCATGGCGGAACCGTGACGGTATTGACGATGGGCCCCCCGAAAGCGGCGGAAGTCTTGCGAGAGTGTCTTTATCGCGGAGCCGATCGAGCCATTCTCTTGACCGACCGGGGCGCGGCGGCCAGTGACACGTTGGCCACGAGCTACATCCTCAGCCAAGCCATCCGGACCGTCGGCCACTACGATCTGGTTTTTTGCGGCCGCCAAGCCATCGACGGCGACACGGCGCAGGTCGGGCCACAAATTGCCGAGAAACTGGGGGTTCCCCAAATAACTTATCTTGAACGCGTTGTCGATCTCGACGAGAACGTCATTCAAGTCCAGCGCAACATCGGCCAGGGTTGGGAGATTGTTGAGGCAACGCTGCCTGTCCTGATCACCGTCATCGATACGGCCAACCGCCCGAGACCTTGCGCGGCCAAGAAGGTCATGCGTTACAAGCGTGCCCGGGCCATGACGGAACTGGCCGGCGAGGTGAAGGATGATTTGCCCGAGGCTTCCGACAAACAACGCCAGGCCGAGCTAGAACGTCGCTCTCGGAGCCTGCAAGATCGTGGCCTGATGATCGAACAGTGGGACCTGAAACGAATCGGTGCCGAGTTGGAACGATGCGGTATTGCCGGCTCGCCGACCAAAGTCCATCGCATTCAAGCGATTGTGTTGACCAAGGAAGGATTCACCGAAATCCCGCCGACCGAGGAGGGTGTCCGTCAACTGGTCCACGAATTGGTCGTTGACCGGACCTGGGGATAAGCGACAGCCGAGAAAGAAGAAGTTGCACGGACACGGCCCGCCAGGATTCCGTTTTCGCACGAGTAGGTGCTTCGAACGGGCGGCTAGCCGCCGTACCGGCACGCCGAGAAGGAGTATTCCCGGAAGACGTCGAGTCCACGGTCGACGGTTAACGATCGGTCGTTGGAAGCGTGGTCACTGGCCACACCAGGAATTGCAGAGATCTAATGATTGAACCGAATCGTCAAGGCGAAGTCTGGGTATTTGCCGAACAAGAAGACGGCTCCTTGCACGAGGTCGTGCTTGAGTTGTGCGGCAAGGCCCGTGAGTTGGCCGATCAGTTGGGTGTCGGCGTCGGCGTGGTGTTGCCGGGCCGCGACGTGCAGTCGTTGGCCAAGCCGCTATTTACCCATGGCGCCGATCGGGTTTATCTGGTCGAGGACGACCGGCTGGCCCATTACCAGACCGGCTCGTATTGCCGCGTGATGAGCACGCTGATCGAGAAACACCGTCCGCAGATCGTCATCTACGGCGCCACGCCGCTGGGTCGCGATCTGGGTCCGCGAGTCGCTTCGACGATGCGCGCCGGCTTGACGGCCGACTGCACCGACCTCGAAATTCAGAACGTGACCGATCCCCGGACGAAAGTCGAGCACGAGAACCTGCTGTTACAGATCCGGCCGGCGTTCGGCGGCAACATCATCGCCACGATCATCAACTATGATTGGTGGCCCCAAATGGCCACGGTTCGCGAAGGCGTCATGCCTCTGAAAGAAGCCGACACGTCGCGCGACGGCGAGTTGGTGCGCGAGTCGGTCGAGTTGGACGAGAGCGTGCTTGCCTTGAGACTGATCAAGCGGCACATCGAACCCCGCAAGGTCAACCTGAAGGGTGCCCGCGTGATCGTCGCCGGCGGCGGCGGCGTGGGCAGCAAGGACGATTTCGAGTTGATCCAGCATCTGGCCGGGGCGATCGGCGGCGCGGTCGGGGCCAGCCGCGCGGCCGTCGACAGCGGATTCATCGGCAAGGAACATCAAATCGGTCAAACCGGAACCACGGTCCGGCCCGCCTTGTACATCGCCGCCGGCATCAGCGGCGCGGTGCAGCATCGGGCGGGCATGGAAGAATCGGCCAAGATCGTCGCGATCAACACCGATCCCGACGCACCGATTTTCTCGGTGGCCCAGTACGGTATTGTCGGCGACGTGAAGAAAATCATCCCCATGATGATTAAGGCCATCAAGGAAAAGCAGTAACCTCGTGGGGCAATAGTCCGTCAGCCGCGTTCGCCTGCGAACTTCGCCAACGGGACTTGCCTGAGTTTACGGGACTGTGCGGAAGCGCGACGTTTCCGCACCTCGCAAATCGGTGGATTAGCGCCATTTCCAGTTCGTCAGTTACGCGATAGGCCCCCTCCCTCATGGTCGGGACTCGGTTTGGGACGTAACTCGTGAACTGGAAACGGCACTAGAATCCATAAATCGACGAATACCTGCATTGGAATAACCGGAGATTGCTCGTGGCGAACTTCTTTCTCGACAACCGGGATATCTGTTTTCTGTTCGACCACATGGATCTAGCCGCACTGGCCCGAATCCAGGAACAGGACGCCGAAAACGGCGACGCCGACTACGTGCCGGTCGACGAGGCCGACACGGTCGACGACTACCGACGCGTGCTGGAAATCGTCGGCCAAATTGCCGGCGAGGTGATCGCTCCCAACGCCGAACAAGTCGACGCCGAGGGAAACACCCTCAACGCCGACGGCACGGTAACCTACCATCCGCTCGTCCAAGAGAACCTCGATCGGATGTCCCAGGCCGAATTGATGGGCTTTACGCTGCCACGCAAATACGGCGGGCTGAACTGCCCCAATTTGGTCTACACCATGGCCACCGAGATCGTCTCGCGAGCCGATGCCTCGTTCATGAACATGTTCGGCCTGCAGGGAATCGGCGAAACGATCAACGCGTTTGCCAACGATCAGATCAAGGGTGAAACGCTGTCGCGATTCGCCTCGGGCGAAGTGACCGGCGCGATGGTGCTGACCGAGCCCGACGCCGGCAGCGACCTGCAAGCCGTCCGGCTCCGCGCCGAGCAG
>JAFGIR010000249.1 GCA_016929515.1 Pirellulales bacterium
GGCGTGGGCACCGGAGGCACCATCACCGGCGTCGGCGAGGCGCTCAAGGAACTCAAGCCGGGGGTGAAGATCGTGGCGGTCGAGCCGGCACGAAGCCCCGTGCTGACCCAAATTCGCGCCGGATTGCCGATGCAGCCGGGCAAACACGGAATCCAAGGAATCGGAGCCGGTTTTGTGCCCGAGGTACTCAATTTGGACGTCGTCGACGAGATCATCACCGTCCAGGACGAGGATGCCATGGCCACCTCGCGAGAAATGGCTCGCGGCGAGGGCTTCATGTGCGGTATCAGCTGCGGGGCGGCCGCCTGGGCAGCACTCAACTTGGCTCGGCGCGAGGACAATCAAGGCAAACTCATCGTGGTCATTCTGCCCGACCTCGGCGAACGCTATCTCTCGACGCCCCTGTTCGCCGAGTGACCCACGTTCATTTAACCCAGTGAAATTGCGGTTTTTCAAGAACGGCTTCGCGAAGAAAGCAAATTCCTTTCTCGCAAAGCCCCCAATGGTGGGTGACGTCTTTCATTGGGGCTTGGTTGCTCGGTTTGCATGTTCGCGTCGAAGAGGGTATCATCACTAATTGTGAAATAATTATTGTTGACCTTTGCGTGACGAATGAAATAAGACTGGCCACGTTGGGAACCCGGCAAATCGGCCAAATGGATTGACGAGCCGGGTCATTCTTCAAACAAACATCAATAATGCCATTTCCATACATCGAAACAACTCGGCGACGCTGAAGAATGGAATCCAACAAGCGAGTCAGGATGAAACGAACGGCGGAGACCATGGTAAGTCCGGCGGGGATGCGAATTATTAGGCTCTTGATCGGAAGAGCCCCCCAGTCGGTAGCCGATCTGGTCAAAGCCGTCGGCGTCACCCGAACCGCGATCACCGAACAGCTCGACGAACTCGAAGAGGCTGGGTTCGTCGAACGAACCGTCGAAAGGCTCTCCGGGCGTGGTCGGCCCAGAAACCGTTTTCGTGCAACGCAAGCGGCGCTTCGGTTGCTCGATTCGGGCAGGGAGTGTCTCATCGGTCAAGCCATTTGGAGAGCCGTTCGGGAGGTCGGGGGCGACTCGTTCGTCAAGAAGATTCTCAATCAGGTGAGTATCGAATTAGCCAACCATTACAACCGCCTCGTCACGGCCAAGACGCCTGCTGGTCGACTCCGCCAAATGAACAAGATACTCACTAACAAAGGCCTTCTGGTCGAGTTCGTTGACGAAGGCAGCCACGTGTCGATTAAAAAACGAAGCTGCGAGTTCATTAGCCTGTTCGAGGGAACCCGTAGCGTCTGTTATATTGATGAAAAGGTCATGACGCTCGTGGTCGGCCACCCGGTCCGCAAGGTGGCCTGCCGCCACGACGGCGACCCGTGTTGCATCTTTGAAATTGACAAGAAAGCCCGCTAACCGCCGTTGACCAGGGCTTTGCTACGTTCGGACGCTCTCACCAACTCGTTCTTCCCATTTTTCGACAACTTCCGGCGTTTGTTTCCATTTTTCATCCTCCCGTTCGAGCCCTCCTCGGTCGACCATGGTGTCTCTTCTCCGCCAACCGGTATCCCTCTTGCTCGTAGTGTTGCTGCTCGGCGGCGGAGCCCTGTTTCTCGACTGGTGGCACTGCGTCGGCCCCGACGCGGTGGCCCACTACGTCGGCCGCGAGGGCTGCTTGGATTGCCATGCCGAGGAAGACGAACTCTGGGTCGGTTCGGACCACGATCGAGCCATGGCGATCGCCACCGAGAAGACCGTCCTGGCGAATTTCGACAACCAGGAATTTGAACATTACGGCGTCCGCTCCCGCATGTTTCGCCGTGGCGACAAGTTCCTGGTCGAAACGGACGATCGCGACGGAAAAATTCGCGAATTCGAAGTGAAGTACACGTTTGGCGTTCGCCCGTTGCAGCAATACCTGGTCGAGTTTCCCGATGGTCGCGTGCAGTGCTTGCCGCTGGCGTGGGACACCGAGAAGCGTCAGTGGTTCCACCTCTATCCGGACGAGCCCATCCCCCACGGAGACGTCCTCCACTGGACCAGCCCGGCACAAAACTGGAATTACATGTGTGCCGATTGCCATTCGACGAATCTTCAAAAGAAATACCGTCTGGCGACGAACACCTATCATACGACGTTCGACGAAATCAACGTCAGTTGCGAAGCGTGCCACGGGCCGAGCAGTCTTCACTGCGAGTTGGCCGAGTCGTGGAGCCCGTTTTGGGACCGGCGCGTCGGTTTCGGGCTCCCCAATTTGAAAGCCGAGGATTCGCGCGTCGAGATCGAAACGTGCGCCCCGTGTCACTCGCGCCGGCGAGTGGTTTATCCGGGCTTCAAGCCGGGAGATCATTTTCTCGACTACTACGTGCCCGAGCTGCTCGACAACAACCTCTACTACGCCGACGGCCAAATCCTCGAGGAAGACTACGTGTACGGTTCCTTCATCCAAAGCCGCATGTACCAAAACAACGTGCGATGCACGAATTGCCACGATCCGCACTCGTGCACGGTGAAGTTCAAGAACGAAGACAAGAGCCGAGACAAGAAAAGCGAAGTCAACCGGATCAAAGACAATAAGCTCTGCGGCCAGTGTCATCTGCCGGCGACCTACGACACGCCGCAGCATCACTTCCATCCCGATTCGTCGAAGCCGGGCACGCTCTGCATCGAGTGCCACATGGCCGAAGCGACCTACATGGTTGCCGATCCGCGGCGCGATCACAGCCTGCGGATTCCCCGGCCCGACTTGACCGTCTCGTTGGGAATTCCCAACGCGTGCAACGCCAAGGGCTGTCACGATGACCTGTCGAAGGGCGAGACGGCCCAGTGGTCGCTCGACTACGTCAACAAATGGTACGGCGCGAAACACAAGAAGAAGGAACCGCTCCACTTCGCCCATGCGATCGACGCCGGCCGCAAGGGCACGCCCGAGGGAGAGCGGCTCCTGGTCGACGCCGCGCGCCGGAAAGATCTCAGCGGCGCGGTCCGCGCCAGCATCATCTCGCTGCTAGGGCAGTATATGACCGGTGACGTGTGCGACGCCTGGGCCATGATCCGCGAGGGGCTCAAAGACCCCGAAGGCCTCGTTCGCGTGGCCTCGGTCCGCGCCATGCAATTCGCGCCGCCCGAATTGCTCCGGCAACGATTGCCCCCGCTGCTCTACGACGAACTGCGCGCGGTGCGGGTTGAAGCGGCCCGGGTGCTGTCGCAATTGCCGCGGGGCGAGTTGAACACCAAGGACCGCGAGGCGTTGGACAAGGCCTTGGCCGAGTACGTCAAGGGCCAGAACTACCTGAGCGATCAATCGGCGGCCCACCTGAACCTGGGCGTGATTCATTTTAACCAGGGACATTTTGACGAGGCCGAAAAGGCCTATCGCATGTCGCTGCGGCTCGATCCCGACTTCATCCCCGTCCGCGTGAACCTGGCGCTGCTGCTCGATCAGCTCGGCAAAAAGGAGGAAACCGAGGCCCAGCTTCGCAAGGTGATCGAGATCGATCCGACCTGGGCCGAGGCCCATTACTATCTGGGCCTGTTGCTCGGCGAGGACGAGGCCCGGCTGGAGGAAGCCGTCGCGTCGCTTTCCAAGGCGGCCGAACTGTCGCCCAACAATCCCAAGGTCCACTACAACCTTGCCGTGGCGCTGCAGCGGCTTCGCCGCCCGGACCAAGCCGAACACGAGTACCTGGCGGCCCATCGTCTGGCTCCCGGCAACACGAACATTCTCAACGCCATCGCCGTTTTTTATTACCAGCAGAAACAATGGGAAAAAGCAACGGCCGCGGCCGAGCGGTTGGGCCGGCTCTTGCCGGACGACCGGGGCGTCAAGGTGCTCCTCTCGGAAATCCGTCGAGCCGCCGAATTAGCTCACGAAGAAGAAAAACCGAAGCAACCGCGACCCGCCCAGCCGTAATCGACTAGGGTCGCGGCCGAAGCCCTCGGACGGCGGTCATCCCCGCTGTTCGCCACATCAGGGGGGCAGACAACCCGGATGGTTTTGTGTACCGTGAGAAAACGTGATTTTCAGGACAACCGTGCGGTTTAGGCAATAGTGACGGGCGGCCGACTCTCGGCCACGACACCCTTTTGCCAATTGCGGACGCGCGAAAAAATGCCCGGGCAGCCAAGCAGCAAGTAAAACGAAGACTCTTCAATCGGTTCATAAGATCAGGAGTGCAATCATGGTGATTCGAAGACAGAACGTGACGACGTGGTTGGTGGTCGTATTGCTAGGTTTCTTTGTGCTGGTTCCGGCCACGGGCGTGTTGGCCGGCTCCGAGCCGGAGCAAACGGCCGTCGCCGAAAAGGCCGTTGAAAAGCCGGCCAAAAAGAAGACCGCCAAGAAATCGGCCGCGAAGGACAAGAAGACCAAGAAAGAAAAGACCTCGTTCTTGTCCAAGCTGATTACCAACGCGACGAGCGAAAAAGGCGGCAAAAAGACCGTGAAGGTCGAAGTCACGGTCAACACCGAGCAAACCGCGAAGAAGAAAGAGGCTACCAAGAAAGCCAAAACGAAGAAAGCGGTGCCGGTCGTCGTGCGACTGAAGCTGACCGGTTCCTATCCCGAGGCGCCCGAGTCGCCCAGCCCGTTCGGTGCAAGCAAGCGTTCGCTCACCTCGCTGTTGAAGAAGTTCAAGGAACTCGCCGAGGACAAGCAGGTTGCGGCCGTTCTTCTGGAAATCGAGGCTTCCGGACTAGGCAGCGGCACGATCCACGAAATTCGCCAGGCGATCACCCGATTTCGCGCCGACGGCAAACCCATCTACGCCCTCCTGACCAGCGCCGATGGTTCAACCTATCTGGTGGCCGGCGCGTGCGACGAAATCCTCATGGCCCCCTCCGGCATGCTCATGATTCCAGGCGTCCGCGCCGAAGTCACCTTCTACAAGGGTCTGCTCGACAAGCTCGGCATCCAATTCGAAGTGCTTCAGATGGGCAAGTACAAAGGGGCCGGCGAACCCTTCAGCCGTGCCAAGATGAGCAAACCGCTCCGCGAGAGCTTCAGGGCACTGGTCGACGATCGCTACGAATGGCTCGTCCAATCCGTCGCCCAAGATCGAAAGTTGAAGGACTACCAGGTTAAGTCGCTCATCGACCGAGGATTCTTCACGGCCGCCGCGGCCAAGAAGGCCGGCCTCGTCGACCAGATCATCTATACCGACGCCTTCGTAAAACAACTGCCTAAGAAGCTCAAGGTCGACGAGATCAAGATCGCATCGGCCTACAAAAGCAAACGCGATGAAATCGATCTCTCCGGCATCGGCGGCATGATGAAGCTCATGCAGATGATGATGGGCGGAAAGCCGGGCACGGCCAAGACGAGCGGCAAGAAGATCGCCCTGGTCTACGCCGTTGGCGCCATCGTCGAGGGAAAAAGCTCCCAGAGCCTCTTCGGCGGAAGCGTCCTCGGTTCGACCACGCTCGTCGAGGCCCTCAAGAAGGCCGCCGACGATCCGGACGTCGTGGCCGTCGTGTTGCGCGTCGACAGCCCCGGCGGCTCGGCCATCGCCAGCGACCTCATCTGGCGCGAAACGGTTCGCATGAAAAAGCCGTTGATCGCCAGCATGGGCAACGTGGCCGGCAGCGGCGGCTACTACATCTCGATGGGCGCCGACAAGATCTTCGCCGAGCCCGGCACCATCACCGGCTCGATCGGCGTCATCGGCGGCAAGCCCGTCATGGCCGGGCTCTACAAAAAGCTCGGTCTGACGACCGAAGTGATTAGCCGGGGCGCGAACAGCGGCGCGCTCTCCGCGACCCAGCCGTTCACGCCCAGCGAACGCGAAGCGTGGATGGAGATGCTCCGAACGATCTACAAGCAGTTCGTCTCGAAGGCCGCCAAGGGCCGGAACATGTCCTACGCCGAGCTGCACGAGCTGGCCCAAGGTCGCATCTACAGCGGCGAGGATGCCGTCGAAAACGGCCTGGTCGATCAGTTGGGCACGCTCGACGACGCGCTGGCCGAGGCGAAGAAGGCGGCCGGGCTGAAGAAGGGCGAAAAGGTCCAAGTGCTCATTCTGCCGAAACCCAAAACGTTCTTCGAGCAGCTTTTCGAAGATCCGTCGGCCTCGACCGACGCGGTCATGCAAGCCGCCGGCCCGCTGGCCGACTCGCTCCGCGAGACGGCCGTGCTGCGCCAGCTCTTCACCGAGCCCGTCCTGCTGTGGATGCCCTATAAGGTCGAGTTGCGATAACCGTGGTAGCCCGGGTCCACGGACCCGGCGAGCCGCGGGACATTCCCCAACGATTCGCTACCACCCATACCATGAAAAAAAGCCCTCGGGGTCTTTCGATTCCGAGGGCTTCTGTGTTGTGTATTGGACCGCCGTCGCGACGGGAAGACAAAGCACGCCGGACCATGCCCGTCCCGCGCCTGTTTCCGCACGCCCGGCAAACGGCTCAGTCGCCGACGTAGGACATCAGGGCCATGAACCGTGCCCGCTTGATGGCCAGACTGACGGCGTGTTGGCTGGCGGCCGTGCAGCCGCTTTTGCGCCGGCCGATGATCTTGCCTTGCCGATTGGTCAACTTCTTGAGCAACTCGATGTCCTTATAGTCGACGTACATCGGCCGCGGACGTTTGCCATCGACGAAGATCGGGTCCTTCTTCTTGCCGCGGACCTTGTTCTTGTTCCGGCGGCGGGTCGGACGTTTCGTTTGATACTTCTTTGCCATGCAAATCCCTGACTTAGCAATTCCCTTGGTCTGAATGCGAGAGGCCGTGGCCCTTGGGCTTCGAGCGGCACCCCCGAGGAAACCCCTAAGTCTAACGAAAATCGGCCGGAAGGCAAGCCGGGCTTTTGACCGATTGATCCAAGCTCCCGGAAATGCCCCCGTCGGTGGGGTAGAATCGGCCAAACCGTGCCCGGCGCGGGCCGGTCGGACAACCAAGAAAAAAGGGCAGCCGATGGTCCGCGGTTCGGACCATCGGCCACCCCAGCTTGGATAGCCAGTCTCTAGAATCGTTCCTAGAACTGACGTTGGTATTTGCGACTCTCGACGAATTCGTCCAGCACGTGTTTGGCTGCGTCGCGGCCGCCGATCCCGAACGCAATCGCCCCGGCCACCGCTACCGCGCCGAACGCCAGGCCAAACGCCAGAATCACGATTTCCTTGGCCAGCCCCATCTGGAGCAGGGCCATGGTCGTGGCCAGCACCCAAATCGACACTCGGGCAACGGGAGCCAGGATGTCCGCCTGGCTCACGTCGGTGGCACGGATCGTCTCGGCAACGATTTTGGCGATGTAGAGCCCGAAGCCGAAGATCGCGACACCCAAGACCACGTTGCCCGCGAACACCAAGAAGTTCTGCATCAGTTCAGCGACGGCCGTGAACTGAAGAATCGACATGGCCTGCATCGTCGCCAGCAGGATGACCGCCACGAGGACCAGATAGCCGATGATCTGTGACGGGGTCTTGCCGTTGGGCTTGGCTTGCTGCTTGACGCCCAGGTGGGTCGAAATCCGGTCGAACCCAACGCCGTGAAGGAAGTTGGTAACCAGGCTGGCCACGATCCGACCGACCACGTAGGCAATCGCCACGACCAGGAACGCCGCGAAGAGACTGGGCAACACGCCAAACAGCGTGTCGAGCATTCGGCTGGCGGGCTGCGTGACCGCGTCGATCGCCAAAACCTGCAACGCTCCGATCAAAACCGGAATCAGGATCAGGATGTACGTGACCAGACCGATCAGGCTCGACAGACTGTTCTTGCCAAGCACCGCCGAGACGCCCACCCGCTCGCTGAGCTGATCCGTTCCGACCGAGGCCAGCAGATTGGTGACGATGCGCTGCACGATTCGGGCCACGAACCAGCCGATGGCAAGGATCAGGACCGCGCCGAACACCTGCGGCACGTAGGTGAGGACCGCCGTCAGCATGTTCTGCACCGGCTGGAGCAACCCGTCGATGGCCAACGCCCCGAGGATGCCCGGCAGGAAAAGCAGAAACGTCAGCCAATAGACCGTCTCGCCAATCGTCTTGGCCAACGGCATCGCGTTCTCGCCTTCGACGCCCGCGTGTTTGCTCAGGCGTTCGTCGATGCGCGTGGCGGTGAGCATCTGGCGAACAACGAAACGCAGCACGCGAGCGACAATCCACGCCACGAGCAAGGTTCCGGCGGCCAGCACCACGCGCGGCGCATAGACAAACACTTGCTGGAGAAACTGATTCAACGGCTCGGTAACCAGCGTCAATCCGAGTGTCTGGAAGAATCCGACCAGCACGAAGAGCATGGCCAGCCAGAAGACGACCCTCGAGACGGTCTGCTCGATTTGCGGCGCGTTGGCGGCATTGGTTTCATCCACGTCGCTCCAGCGATTGAGATGCTTGTTCAGCCCGATCTTCTTGAGTCCCACTCGGATCATGGCCGCGACGAGCAACGCGCCGAGCCACCCGACGACCAGAATCGCCAGCGCGGCAACGACGTTGGGCAGGTACGTGCCGACCATTTCGGCCGTCTGCTGCCAGACTTTTCCCCAGGTCTCTTGGTTAAACATGCTACGATCTCCTTCTAGAAACGAGAAAGCTGAGACGGACGTTTTTTCAACAAAAACACGTCGGCATCGTCCCGAGTCCTTCCCGAAAAGCAGAGCTGCGGCGACAGGAGGTGGGCAAACGGGAATGGCTTCGGAGGGCCGAGTGGTAACGCATCCGCCCTCGGGTTGGTTTCCTGCAAGGCAGGCCATTATGACTATAGGTTGCGGAGAATCGGCTTCAAACCGAAAACACGAATCGAGCCCAGCGACCGCCGGCGCGAACCCCGGCATCCGAAAAACCGGCCCGCAACGCTCGCGCGGCCCACGGCTGCCGACTGCACTGCCTACGCGTTGCACAGCCCGGCGGCCGGCCGGCGCGATTTCCATGGCTCTCTTGCGGCACGTTTCAACGCCCACGGTCCGTCTCGCGCTAATGCAAGTGCCGGCAAGGTCGGTTGTAGCGGTTGACGCGGAAAGGAGACGCGTGCCCTTCAAGCGGGTCGGAAAAGCTAGCCGAGGGAGCAGTCCATCAAACACGGGAATGGACGTGTCATATGTTTCTGGTGTGTACCGTTGTTTTCGTCGAATCACCCTTGGCCCGAGAAAGAAGGGAGCGCGGCTCATGGCAAACCAAATCACTTGGAAAAACTACTACAGCGTGAACGAACCCTCGTTGGATGCGGAACACAAACAAATCATCAACTGCATCAACGACTTGTACTCCGCTCTGAATGATCCGAAGCGAGTCGACCTGACGAAGCAAATCCTGGACGCGCTGGTGCAGTATACTCAGACGCATTTTGAACATGAAGAAAAGCTGCTGAAAGAAGTGGGCTTTCCCACTCTCGACGCCCACAAGGCCCTGCACGACGAAATGAAGCGAAAGACGTTCGGCTTACGAACCCACTGGACGCTGGTCACCAACCAGGATGTGCTGGTGTTCCTCAAGGATTGGTGGATCGGGCACATCCAAGGCGAAGACAAACTCTACGCCTCGTACATGCCCGTCGCAACGACCGCGTAATCCGCCGCTTCGCACTCCAGTAAAGCACGCAACAGAGAACTGCGCTACTCGCCCACGCTGTCCGTGCCCTTGATCAAAGCGTGCATCGAGCAGCGACCGACTCGTCGCGCAGGCGGGGGCCACGCGGCCACGACCATCGATTGGGGCGACTGTCGTTGCCTCGGCCCGTGGCGCGAAGAAGAACAGCAAGAAAAGCCCCTTGACGGCGGCCGTCGATTGCCGCAAACTGTTGGACTGCAACATGATGCGAGAGTGGCGGAATTGGCAGACGCGCTGGATTTAGGATCCAGTGGGCAACACCCATGCGGGTTCAAATCCCGCCTCTCGCACTTTGTTGAAAGCGCAACCACTTGCCACCCTTCGGCCGCAAGTTGCACCCCGGAAAACCTTGTCTTCACCGGGGCTGGCACGGGGTTGCCGACGTCATCATGCGGCGGTGCCCCAGACGGCTGATAGCAGCGGCACCGCCGCGCTACGCCCTCGGCCACCTCTTTTCGAAAATTCCCTGGCGATTCAAAGAGACTCCTGGCAACCGGATATGTTTTCTTGCCTGATTTTTCTATTTCGCCCATCTTTTCAACATTGAACGTCTCCTTTGCCCTCGCTTGGGAAAGGACTCGCTATTTCGGACCAAAACACGTATCATTTCGGTTTGCTGCGGTTTGGATTGACTGGGGTGGGCTTTGGGCGTCTTTTTGCCCAAATCGGGCTCGCGCCGGTCGGTCCGGCATCCCCTCCTTATGGAATCTCGACGGAGGTTTCTCCCCGACTGGCTACTTGACCGTGGAGTGGACCGAATCATGTGGAAGATCAACCCTTTCTGGTGTGTCGTGGCGTTGGTTTTTTGGGTGGCGACGGGCTCGCCCGCGATGGCCCAACCCTGGGCCAAGGAAATGTTCAAGGAAACGAGCCACGACTTCGGCACCGTGGCCCGCGGCGCCAAGGCCGAATTCGCCTTCCGCTTCGAGAACCTCTATCTCGAAGACGTCCACATCAAGAACGTCCGGACGAGTTGTGGCTGCGCGAACCTCAAGTATCCGACCGAAGTGATCAAGACCTACGAGCAAAAATCGATCGTGGTCACCGTCGACACGCGCAGCTTTCTCGGACGCAAGGACGCGACGGTGACGGTCGAGTTCGACAAGCCGTTTCGGGCCGACGTGCCGCTGCAAATCCACTGTTATATTCGCCGCGACGTCGTCTTTCAGCCCGGCGTCGTCCAGTTCGGCACGATCAAGCAAGGCCAGGCCGCGCGGCGGAAGGTGATCGTCACCTACGCCGGCCGCCCCGATTGGAAAATCGTCTCGGTTCGCAGCCCCCATCCGTTCATCGAAACCAAGTTGACCGAGACAGTTCGCGAAGGCAACCCGGCCTACGATCGAACGACGCGCGTGACCTACGATCTCGAGGTCGAGCTGAAACCCGACGCGCCGCCGGGCTATCTTTCCGGGCACCTCGTGCTCAAAACGAACGACGCCGATCCGCAGAAATCCGAAGTGCCCTTGGCCATCGACGGCGTGATCGAGGCGGCGTTGACCGTCCGCCCGGCGTCGTTCACGTTTCTGGCGGTCTCTGGCGGCGAGGCGCGCCGGCTCAACGCCGTGGTCCAGGCGGCCAAGCCTTTCCGCGTGACCCAAATCACCTGCACCGATGCCCGATTCCAATGGACGTTGCCGACCGTGGAAGCAACACACCACATCCTCCCGATCCGCTTCACGCCGGGCACCGAGACGGGCAAAGTCAACGCGCGGCTTCGGATCAAAACCAGTCTGCCCGGGGCACCGGAGCTGATGATCGATCTGAACGGAGAGGTGGCCGCCGCGCCGGAAGAGTAGACGAATCCGAGGCGCCAGGCAGCCCAAACCGTGCTGTCGCGGCCATGAAAGAACGCCGCAGCCACGCCAAAGCAGCCACGGCGCTCCCTTTCGCGACACGGCCCCTTCACGACACTGCCCCTACCTACCCCCGACCGAGCTAGGGTCTGTCCGCGAGGAACGTTCGTAGATAAGTCGCCAGGTTGGTGTCGGTTCCCGTCAGTCCGAGCTTGTGACGGATCCGTTCGCGTTGGCGCGCGACCGTCGCTGGCGACACATGCCGGATTTCGGCGATTCTTTTGGTCGTCAAGTCGTCGCGGATCATCTGGCAGATGCGGATCTCGACCGCCGTCAAGCTCATGAACGCCCGCGACAGCTTGTCCACGAACGGCGACGTGATTTCTTCGAGATTCTCTTCCAGCAACGACACGTATTTTTTCTGGTCGACGGGAACCTGTTGTTCGAGCGCATGCAAGACGGGCATCAGCACCTTGTCCACGTTGGTGACAATGGCCTCTTGCGTGGCCTTCTTCTCGGCCGTGACGCGGTCGACGGCGCCGTGCAACACCGCGTTGGACTGTTGCAACGCGGCGCGCTCCATCTGGAGTTCCTTGATCGTCGATCGGAGCTTCGCCTCCGTCTGCAAACGATCGAGGACTTGAGCCAACTGCTCGGCCACGTTATCGAGCAGACAACGCTCTTCCCGAAGGAAGGGACCTTCGTCGCGATCCGGCATTTGACGAATGTAGTAGACCTCGATCGCGCCACGACGCTGCTTCGACGGAACCACGTCGGCCGTCTGCTTCCAAATCGACGCGCGAAAGGCCGGGCTGCGGTATTCCTGATCATCCAGGACCAACCGAACACGACACAGGTCCGGATATTGCCACGCCGCCGGCATCAATCCGACAACCTCGTTCAGCATCGCCGGCAAATCGGAATGGTTGCGTTCGATCGCCCGCGATACCTTCAGCAGGCAGTCCAACACCTTGATCCGTCCGCGCAACGAGGCCTCGGCAGTCATTGGCTTCGAGCAAGTCGGGTTAACGATAGGGGGGTTGACCGCTTCGCCGGTCCAGTCAAAGCTCCCGCCAACCGGATTCAGGATCGATCGATTCTCAGACATGGCACTACCATGCAAAAAATGAGTTGTCCGATTCACTAATTCGCCGGCTACAAGGGGGGGAGGTAGTCTCTTTATCGGTTCGGAAATGCGACAACCATGACCCATTGTGAGTATTTGTCGCATCCCGACACCTGGACCGCTTCCCAACTGCGTGTCAATCTGCCACGCAATCCACGCTCAAAATGTGTGAAATGAACCCAAAAAAGGACCTTTTTCGACAAATTCCGACAATATCCATATAAATTGCACACAAGATGGATGCCCCGTACACATGGGCCGTGGGCAGCACGTAGGCAGACTATCCGCTACCTTCGGTCGGCCGGCCAGCGCGCTTGGGCGGCAAGAGTCCTTCGGCGTAGCCCTTTTCGATCCGCGCGAGCGCTCTCAGAGGCGACCCTGCAGCCCGTACCACAGAAGACCGGTCCATTCATGAAAGGCCTGCTGCATCTTCGAGACTCCACCAGCCGAAGGAACAAACGTCTCCAACGTCCAGGCAAACCGGCCCGCGCGATAGTTGGCGCCCACCGGTGTCACCGGGCAGCCCACGGCCTCGAAGCAGCGCTCGGCTCGCAGCAGATGAGCCGCGTCGGTCACCAAAACGATTCGCTCGAAGCCGCGTCCTTCGAGCCGTCGCCATGTCTCGACCGCGTTCTCGTAGGTCGTCCGAGACCCGTCCTCGACCACGATGTCGGCCGGATCGACCTTCAAGCGGACAAGAAAATCCTTCATCGCGCGAGCCACCGGCGGACCCGGCACGCTTGGACGCGATTTGCCGCCGCTGGCCACCACCAGACACGGCCCGGCCCGATGGTATACGTCGGCCGCCTTCATGCATCGAAACACGCTGGCGCCGTCCAACTCGACTGCCGCGTCGTCTTCGCCCGACACCCGGGCCGAGCTGCCCAACACGACGATCGCATCGGCCTTGTCCGGCAACGGCGCATCGGCCGGGTACCTCCATTCGAGACTCCCGATGGCCGGGTTTCCGACCAGTTCGGTACACGAAACGATCAACAGGACGACGACGATGGTCAGCACGATCAACCTGCGACGCCGCCCACGGCGCCGCCGCCACAAACAAGCGGTGGCCAGCAACAGACAAACGAGTCCGAACGCAAATGGTTCGACGAGAAGCGTGGCGGCATGATACAAAGCGGATCTCCTTGACCGGTCGTGATTGAGGTTCCAGGGACATTCACACCGTTGTTGATCTTCGTTTGGGCGCCACCCGACAGGCCAACTCCATTATGCATGCCCCAAACCGGGCTGAACAATAGGGGGTACCCGACGATTAGGCCGTTCCTCGATCGAAACGGCAGCTATCGAGATTTGCCCCGAGAGTCAGCCGGCCGCTCGACTCAAGAAAATCGCTCACCGTGCCCCACTCAACAACAGAAACCACACTTCAGTGGCGCCCGGAAACAGAAAAGCGGCCGCTAGGCCGCCGTGGGTTTCCGCTGGAAGACATGACGTCGTTGAACGACTCGCGCAACGCTCGGCTCAGGTTCCACCCGTGACGACGTTGGTGATCTCGTTACCTGAGTTCTGGAGAGTGCCGTTGGTGGTGTCACCGATCATCTTTACGGCCGTCAGACAGACGACGATGATCAGAATGAGAATGAAGGCGTACTCGACGGCGGTGGGGCCATCTTCGGCCCTCAGGAAACGTCCTATCTTCTTCACGATGGACTTCATAGCCATGATCGTTTCACCACTCACCGAGTTGGTCGGTTCTTTCTATTGATGTTCGTCAGAGTAGTGACACCAGTGCCTTACCGAACAGCCTTGAAAACCGGGCTCCCGTCGCTCGCCTTGAGTTCACGACGAATGCGAAACTCAACAACGCGGTCCCGGCAACGACGAGCAAACACGCTACCCGATATTGGCCGAGCCGCCTTTCGTCCTCTTAACTCTAGGCTTCAGAACGGAGTAGGGCAATTAATCGCCAGCTCTACGGCTCCGATCATCTCCCCTTTGCAGCCCGGCCATCCTTCGACGCTCACAACCACTACGATCGACCGGACGCCCGGTCGATCCGATGACACCCCGCACTTGGAACGGAGTGTTGGGTTGGCCAACCAGAAAGTACCTATAAGATGCCGACTGCCGAGCCCTTCAGCGTCGCGGCCATCCCAGACCATTGACTACCGGGCGGCCAAAGTATCCCTTGCCAGAATTGCCCGACTCGTGGCTTTGCCGGCGAGCCTCTGCCGCGTGCCCTGAGTCGGGAACCGCGAAGCCAGGAGGTTTCGCGCGGTCCAATATTTGGAAGTGCCGGCAAAAACTCCGTGTCAGCGGCACTATCCACGCGATCGACGTGGCGTGGTCGGTTTTGGAACGGGCCGTCCGCGTTTATTATTCGTGTCGCCGCCGCCACTCTCGCCGCTGTCGGCGTCCGTCTCGCCGCTGCCGCTCCCCTCATCCGTCTCGCCGCCGGCATCACCACCACCCTCGATGGCCGTACTGATTTCGTCGCCTGAATTCTCCAGAGTCTGATTCGTGGATTGACCAATCATGTCAATTGCCTTGAGGCACACCAACACAATCAGAAGCAGGAGGAAGGCATACTCGACGGCGGTCGGACCGTTTTGCAGGGTTAGAAAACGTACAATTTTCCGCACGCTGGACTTGATGCTCATGATCGTTCGCCACTCACCGATCTTGTTAAAGTGTCCCGATATGGCCCCGCCAACGACGAGCAGACACCCGACCAAGCACGCGGCAGGCTGCCCTTCGTCTAACAAAGTCTAGGCTTCAGGCCGGGGCAAGGCTTGGCGTGCAACTTGGGCCGCCCCCCCACTTCAATCCGGTCCTCTTTCGACAGCTACAACCGTTACAGATGACCGAACGTCCGGCGGTCGACGTCGCGCCCCAAGGTAGGAGCGAAGTGTCGGCCCGGAATGGCGATGAATCAATGCCTACAAAATGCGGGCAAAATCGCGTTTTGACGCCGCGAATCGACCCAGGCAATTGACTCTCGGCCGCCGAGAGCATTAATTGAGAAACGAGCCGTCCGACGGATGCCGCGCGGTCCGCCGGGGGCAGGGCGCGCCCACGACCGCGAAACGTGGCTCGTTTTGATCCAAGACCAACCCACGGCACCGCGATTTCACTCCGAGATTCGCATAAACGAAACCTTTTGCCAACGATCCGGGAGGCGATTGCACATGAGCGTCTTAGTCACCAAAGAGGCCCCTTCGTTCACGGCCCAGGCCGTCATGCCCGACGGCACGTTCAACAACGTGTCTCTGTCCGACTATCGGGGAAAACACGTCCTGCTGTTCTTCTACCCGCTGGATTTCACGTTCGTCTGTCCCACCGAGATCATTGCCTTTTCCGACGCGATTGCCGAGTTCGAAGCCCTGAACGTTCAACTGCTCGGCTGCTCGGTCGACAGTCATTATTCGCATTTCGCCTGGCGGAACATGGCGCGGAACGTCGGCGGAATCGGCCCGATCCGCTATCCGCTCGTCGCCGATCTCGACAAATCGATCGCCGAGGCCTACGACGTCCTTCTGCCCGACGGCGTCGCCCTGCGCGGACTGTTTCTGATCGACCGCGAAGGCGTGGTTCGCCACCAGGTGGTCAACGACCTGCCGCTGGGTCGCAGCGTCGAAGAAGCCCTGCGGATGGTCAAGGCGCTGCAGTTCTTCGAGGAAAACGGCGAAGTCTGCCCGGCCAACTGGCACGAAGGCTCGGCCACGATCAAGCCCGATCCGGAGCAAAGCCAGCAGTTCTTCTCGAAAGAGTACAAGTAGCGCCCACGGTAAGCGGACTGCAGTGCTCACACTTGCGTGGGACCGGTCGGGCATTGGCATTCGGGGTGGCACCGATGATTTTCCGCCCATCGCGTTGTGATTTCTCGTCGCTCTTTCGGAAAATCGTCGGCGTTGCGTAGCAACAAGAGGTTCATCAACAAGGTCCAATGCCTCAATTCCCGGACAGCCTCTCGCTTGCGTGACCCTGGCACCCGACATGGCGCCCAGTTCGTCTCTTCCCTCACGATCGTCGCGCCCGGGGGTGCGCCCGCTCGTAGACCTTGCGCAGCCCGGCCGTGCTCACGTGGGTATAGATCTGCGTCGTCACCAGGCTCTTGTGGCCGAGCAATTCCTGCACGCTGCGGATGTCGGCGCCGCGGTCCAACAGATGGGTCGCGAAACTGTGGCGCAACGAGTGGGGCGTCGTCCGCTGGTCGAGACCCGTCGCGCGGAGGTGCTTTTCGAGCATCCGCCCGATGCTCCGCGTCGAGAGCCGCCGCCCGAATCGATTGACGAAAACC
>JAFGIR010000250.1 GCA_016929515.1 Pirellulales bacterium
CACGAAATAGGCCAACAGATAAGCCAGCAAGGCCACGGCCGCGCCGGTCAGAAGAAACGGTTTTCGACCGACCGACCGCTCGATCGGTTCGGCCAGCCGCTGGCGCCACAAGATGCACACGGCCTTGGGGGCAAGCACGGCGCCAATCGACAGGGTGAGGACCGCGCGGGGAAGGAACCACAACAGCCAGACCAACACGCTCAACCCCACCAGCCAGATCGTGATCGCGCCGAGCACGTCGCCGATCGCCCCGGAAGCGAACGTCGGCAGCAAGGGAAAGATGGGGGCGTCTTCGCTTGGGTTGTTAGGTGCGACTGCCAGCACGTAGACGAACGCTACCGTGAGTATCACCCTGAGCACCGGCATGGCTCGCCAGTACCAGCGAGCCAGATCACCCGACAGCCCGGCGCTGGCTGCCGCCTGGGGTGTCGGGGCAATGGCCGTCACGCGCCAAGCCGCACCAAGCACCGGCCAGACGAACGGCAACAGAGCGAACCACAGCCCAAACAACGCGACCGTGAGACCCACGAACAGGACCGTCTCATACATGTTCGTGATCGGCACCATGCCCGTAATCGATGCCCTGAGACACAATCCGGCGATCGTGAACACCTGACCAACGGTGAGAACCGCCGCGCCGACAAAAAACATCGGCTTGCCGAGCCGGCCAAAACCCAGGGCGAGACACGCCACGGAGCCGAGCGTGAGAACCCAAGACCACAGAAACGGATCGAGCCGATTGTAGAAGACTTCTTTGTCGAGGGAGCCGGCCGGCGGATAGGCCGTGGCGACCAGCACGCTCACCGCCTGATCGTCGGTAAGCAATTCGCGACGACCCGGTTCGACCGCTTCACCCAGAGCACGCAGCGCGGCCGAAAACTGCCGCAAGGCCTTGGCAAACCGCTCAGCCCGGTCGGGTGCCTGACGGTCGAGATAAACCGACTTCGCCTCGTCGAACGACTGGCGGACTTCAGTAACCAGGTCGTCCGGATAACCGTCCAAAACGGACTCCGATCCAACCAACAACGTCTGCAACGCGATCCAAGGCTGGGCCGCCCGGTTCGTCGTGCCGTCATCCTGCAAAGCAAACGGGCTCAGCGACGGAACGACTCGCAAACCGTTTCCATTATCGTAGATTGCCTCGCAAAGCGCATGGGCCCGGCGAGCCAATTCGTTCGTGCGACTGACCAGAATGCTCATCAATCGGCGGCGGCGCTCGGCCAACTTCGCGTCGTCCGACGAAAACTGCCGGTCGCGATGCTGGGCCACCAGCGCCGACAACGCCTGCGTCGAACGACACAGCCGCGAAGCATCCTCTTCCGCCGCCGAAAGCGAGAACGACTCCTCGTCGACCAACTTCAATAGTCCTTTCAGCGCCTTGTTGATCTCGTCGGCCAACTTCTGCTGGCTTGGCTCGTCGTCGAGCGATTGCCACAGGGCCAGCCGTTGAGCCACCTCCCGCCGCCACGTGCGGAAAACGCCCATGAGCTGATTGCCAAAAGCAACGCGGCGCATCCGCGGTTGCGCCGGATCGAACGTGAGCACTCGATAGGCATGATAGGCCTCGTTGAGCTGCTCCAACCGACGATCCGTTTCGGACGGTTCGAAGGGCCGGCCGTCGGTCCGGGCCGATCGCTGGAGCAAGGCCAACTCGGCGAGTCGCTCGCCGGCGCGCGACGCCTGCTCGAATTGTCGCGGCGAAACGTACTGCAGCCGTGCTCCACCGCGATCTCTCAGCGGAAGCTGAAGCAGGTCCTGGCGCAGTGTCTCGTGCCGGGCAGCGAGCAACGGAACGTTTTCCCAACGCTCTGGCTCGACGAGCCAACTGAAGACGAGTTCGGCGGCGGTGAACCGGCGCGATCGCCCGTCGGGAAAAACGACGTTCCCCTGCCCTGCCCCGCCCTCGCCCGATGGATCGACCGAATCGGCGTCGGCCGGAGCGAGCCGGGGACGGGCCCGGCCGCAAATCTCCTCGACTAGCGAACGAGCCAACGTGTCCAACGGCATCACGCGGCCCGACGCGTGGACCGGTAGGCTGCGCCAAGCGCTCCAGTCAAGCTCCGCCGGAGGGGACGGGTCGGCCGCGACCGCCGCCGGCGCGACGACGGCCGCGACCGCCAGGAACGTCATCGATCGCACGAACAACAACATTGGATTTCCTTGATTGGTTCCATCGCCGGCGCAAACACTACGCCGGGCGTTGCACATCTTGTCGGGACGGCTCGACGGCTAAGAGGGCTCCACGATTTCAGCGTCCAGGGGTTTTGTTTCCGGCTTCCGCCGTGGCTCGAAGAAGTACGCCTTCATGCAGTACATCACCACGATGCCGGCGATGATCATCAGACAACCGGCGTATTTCAATTGACGGCCCGGATCGTAGGCCACCGTCAGTTCCGAACGATAGAGTTTCTCGCGCCGGCTGTCGCTGGGGACCCTTGCATCGAACACGGGGTCGCCGGGCTTGTAGGGTCCACCGAAACTCGTTTGGAACAGCCGATAGACACGTCCCGAGGTCGGATCCACGAAGCGAGCCGGCCGGTTGAGCGAAATAACCACGCCCTTTTCCAGCACGCGGGGTTTCTTGTCCCTGCTGAGAAAGTCAACGCGGCTGGAATATTCCGCGGCTCGCGAAGTGCCCGGATCGAGCTTCCGCTCGAACTCGCCGAGATGCACTTGAAAGCCCAGGTCCACCAACCGCCGTCCCATGCGGAGCGTGGCGGCCCGACGACCACTTTCGACCTTTGCCGAGGATTCGTCCGCATCGCGTGTCGACGGAGCCAGGTCGTCGGCCAGCCAGCATTCGCGCTGGCTGCCGTCCAACGTCAGACGAACCTTGACCCGTTGCTGTTTCCAGGGCTTGTCCTTGTCGAACGGGAGTGGAATCACCTGATGGCCCGGCTTGACCGCCGGCAAAAATTCCTCGACAGCCAGGGTGACGGGCTCCTCCGTGTCGTCAAAAACAACCACGGTCGATCCGTCGTCAGGCAGTCGGTCGACGGCTCCCGCGCGACCGTCGCACCACGTTCGATAGTAGAGCCGCGGGTCGTGACCCTGGAGGATGTCCACGCGCGCTTCGGTCGCTGCCTGGGCCATCGCCTGCGGGACGATTTCGGAAACGTCGGCAATGTCTTCCTCGCTTTTTGGCGCCGTGTCCTTGGTTGCTTCGGCCGATTTCTTCGATGGGGCGAACCAATAGCTGCCGAACACACCGTTGCCGTAGTCTTGCTGATCTAGGTCGACCTGAAATCCATTCAACAGCAGCACGCCGCTCGACTCGTCGGCGTCTTTGGCGTAAACCTTCAGAAGCACTCGAAGCGCCGCGGGATCGAATCGAGCCAACTCGACGCGCAACCCCGATGGGCCCACGGGCACGAGCCCCTTGTCTCGGAGATCCTCGACCAGGAAGGAATACTTCTCGCCACCGACATGCAAGACGATCTGGCCCAACCGTCCCAAGGAGCCCTCGGGCCGGCTGTCGAGAAAGGCGGCCGTTTCGGCTTGGCTCTTGGCCAGGCGAAACACGGTCCTCGCGGCGAACTGCGATTGCGATCCCAACATCAGCGGCCGGTGCGGCATCTGCGAAAGGCGAAGTTCGCGAACCCCCAACATCATGTCCTTCGCAAAGCGCAATCGAAGCCGGGGCACGGACACCCGACGCGAATCGCTGTCGTAGTCGAGCACTTCGACCCGGACCCCGTCGTTGTCATAAACGATTCCTTGATTGCGACGCACCCAATGCCAAGGAAACCAGGACAGCGAGTGGTAATCGCTCCAGTTGAACGGTCCCGGTCGAAACGGAATCACGACGGTCTCGGTCGAAACGTCTCCGCCTGGGCGATGCTTCGTCACGGTCAACTCGAACTGCTGCTCTTCGCCCAACGCCTGCGACGAGCGGTTTTCTTCGTAGAGAATCAGTCGGGCATTCAGGGCCTTCTCGCGACTAATCCAGCAGCCGACCAACAAAATGAGAATCCCGGCGTGCACGATCAGAAAGCCGATCTGATGGCGCCGCCAGGGAAAGCGAATCAAGGCGGCAGCCAAAACGTTCACGCCCAAGAAGGCAAGCAACACGGCAAACCAAATCGACTGATAGACGCCAAACTGAACGGCCGCCAGGCCGTAGCGGCTTTCGACCCAAGTGGCCCAGGCCAACACCACCGCCAAGAGCGAAATGACGATCGTCGCCACGGCAGAAGACGCCAGAAATTCAAAGAGTCCCAACAGCACGCGCAGCGGCAACGGTTGACCGGAGGAAACAAATCGGTGTCGAGCCATGAGCGCCTCGCGAGGAATTCAGACAGGCCCCTCATTCCAGACGATGGGCCAAATCGGCGTCGAGTTGAATTATAGAGTCAACTCCGCGCGAGAGGAAGTCTTGCCGGCGGACGGAGTCTCCGGAACCAAGACGCGCGGCACCCCGCGTGGCCGAGCCGGTTCTCCAATCATGCGCGGCCGGCAGTGGGCCCCCGGCGCGATGACTCACCCCTTCGATCACCGGCAAAAGCGACGTCAATAGTAGACCGTCGGCGTGGTTTCGGACCAGCCCACCATGGGAATGTCCGGGGCCATGAGGAAGATCTCGACACGGCGGTTCTTATAGCGGTCTCTCGCCGACGAATTCGAAACCACGGGCTGATGGGCCCCGAAACCGGCCACGCCGATCCGGTCGGCCTTGAGTCCCAGACCACACAACCGGTTCGCCACCGTCACCGCCCGAGCCGTGCTCAAATCAAAGTTGCTCATGTAGACTTCCCGGCCCGGCAGCTTGGCAATGCGGCGATCGTCCGTGTGGCCCACCACCATGACTCGCATGTCGCGTGCCTCGGGCTGCTTGAGCAACGACGACATCTCGCGAAGCAACTTCTCCGCGCCGGGCTTGAGTTCCTCCTTGCCGCTGTCGAACAGAATGTCGCTGTCCAGCTTGGCGATGCCCGTGCGGCGATCGAATTTCAATTCGGGATGTCGCTTGGAAAACTCCGCCAAGCGGCCGTGCAACTCGGGCGAGATCCACGAACCTCCGTTGACGGCGTCGACGCATTGCCGATGCAAGGCGTCGCGTTCGGCTCGAAAGCTGGCAAGCTGTTCGTCATCCAGACCCAGCCGTTTCTCCAAAATCGCCAACTCCTCTTCACTTTGCCGAAGCTGGTCTTCCGTGTTGCGACAGTGGGTTCTGAGGTTTTCGATTTCGGCCAGTTGCACGCGATTCTGCTCGGCCAGATTCTGGTTTTGAACGCGGAGTTCGGCCACCTGGCTTCGAGGCACGACGCAACCGCCCAAGAGAACGCACAACGCGGCGGCAGTAATTCCCGGGAATCGCCGAGAGAATGCCAACATGATTCGACTCCTTTCGAACCGCAGGCTCTGAAGGAACGCCAAGACGCCAGGGTCTTTCCAAGACCGGAGCTCGCCTTCCGTCCGTTGATTTATCTTCCTAGGATAAGATCCATCAGCCAACTATTGACCGGGGTCGGCTGATTCCAACTCCACATATTGCGCATCAGGTCGTACATCATCATCCCGACGATGAAAAGAACAACCGTGCAAAAAACAAGACCTGCAATGTTCAAAGCCGAGTACGGGGCTTCCGACAAGCCGGAGGCCGAGACGCCGGCCGCCTCGGGTTGTGCCACGCTGTAATCGGGCATGATGCCGGCTGGCGCCGCCGCGGCCTTCGACGCCGCGACTTCAAGCGGCATGGGCTCGGCGAACGACATGGCTTGGGCCACTGGCTCGCCCACGTCACCATCCAACATCGGGGTGACCTCCGCCAACTCGCCCGAGTCACCTTCCTCATCCAGCGCGATGACCTGGGAACTGCTCTCTTCCTCTCCGTCCGTCAATTCGTCCATCGGAGTCAACAAGAAATCGCTGTCCCCCGCCAACTCCGTGGGGGCTTCCGTGTCGGCGCGTTTGTCAAGGGCCAACACCTCGTCTTCACCCAACGTGAGCGATTCCTGACTGCCACTGATCAAATCGAGCGGCTCTTCGAGCGACAGGCCGCTGTCGGTCGGGTCGAGCAGCGAGATGCCGCTGTCGCCGCCGATCGTCAAATCGCTGCCACTGCCCGTGCCACTCGCGCCGAGCACCAGATCGTCATCGTCCAGCCCACTCCCGGCCAAGTCGAGTTCTGAAACCCCGCTCAGATCGGAGACGCCACCCAAATCGGAAACCGCGCCCAAATCGGAGAGGCCACTCAAACTCGAAGCGTCGGACACGTCCAATCCACTGTCGGCTCCCTCCAAGTTGAGATCGTCGAAGCCGGACAGCGACGATCCGAGCGCGTCGGCCGGCGGCGGACCGATCACCGTGCCCGAGGTGCTCGGGTCCGACTCGCCAAGTTCTACCTCGCTGAGTATCACGTCTTCGTCATCGGCATCGCTGTCGGGTGCGTCGCCGGCCGCTTTCTTCGCGGCAAGCTGATCGACTTCGTCGGCTTTGAACTTCCAGTCAGCCCCGTCGCGATAGCCGTGCAACTCCTGCTTCTCCCGCATCGCATTGACTTCGGACGGCGCGACGCCCAGGATCTCAGCCACTTTCTCAACATTGTAGAACTTCGTCGCCATGTAGATTACCTCTGTTCCGATAACGCCTGAATCTCTTGTGCCAAGGGCTTCTGGCCGTTGTAGTCCGACATTTGTAGGTCCCAGTGTATGTTGCGAACGCTCCGAAGAGCAATCGTTCCACTGGCAAGCTCGATGTGATAGACGCTGATGACCTCGCGTTTCGGATCGATGACTATCAACTGCTGGTACCGCTGTTCCACGATTTCGGACAAGACGGTCAATCCTCCGTCCGAAGAAGTGGCTTGGGGAGACGACGGTTGCTGCCCGAAGGCGGTCCGGCCGTTAGGCAGCATCAACGAGACCACCGCGACCAACACAACCAACGCCACACACCCCAGCACAGCTACTCTCATGGTTCACCTCAAAGAGAAAATGAAAGCCGGGCTGGGACCCATAAAGTCCATTCTAAACGCCCTAACTTCTTATTGCAAGGAAAAACGGCCCTACTGAGGGGGTCCCGACTCGGGATCAACTCAGCAGGTAATGGCACGGGCCAACGTCTGAAATCACCCTCTTCAGAACCTGGCAGACAAGGCGACAGTCAAGGTCTTTTGTGGAAAAGATTTACATCGGCGAATCGATGATAATGCCGGGTTTGGGGGTGGGAGTTTAACGCCGGCATGTGCTCCGTGCAAGATCAGCTTCGCACCGGCCGACTTTCCTCGCACGTAGCTTCCCTCTAGAATTGGTCCGGTCCAATGGACGACCCACCCTTGAACGGGTGCCTTCGTCCACGTCTGGCTGACTCGGCTACCACGCGACAGAAGGCCATTCAAGTCCGATTTGGACGCAAAAAAGACCCGGCGCTTCGTGACACCCCCCTGAGGCAGTGAGGTCCATGGCAACCATTGCTCCTCCGACAACGACGGGAGTCCTCTTCAGCGGAGGGCTGGATAGTGGAATTCTGATCGGTCAGTTTGTGCGCCAGAAGCGAAACGTCGTGCCTTTTTTCATTCGATCGGGCCTTGTGTGGCAATGGGAGGAACTCGAAGCCGCCCGGCGATTCACTCAAGCGGTGGCATCCCCCTATCTGGCTGCTCCTGTCGTCTTGGAACTGCCTCTGGACGATGTTTACGGGGAACACTGGAGCGTGACGGGCACCACGATCCCCGACGGTTCCAGCCCCGACGAGGCGGTCTATCTTCCAGGACGCAACGCCATGTTGGTGATCAAGGCCGCCACTTGGTGCCAGTTGCATGGAATCGGTGAACTCGCTCTGGGTGTGCTGGGCACCAGCCCCTTCGACGATGCGCGAACCCCCTTCTTCGAGAATCTCGAAGCCGCGATGAACTGTCCGCCGGCCAAGCCGATTCGACTGACTCGACCTTTTTCCAAGATGGACAAGCGCCAGGTCATGCTGCTGGGCCGTGGTTTGCCGCTGGAACATACGTTTTCATGCCTGTCGCCGGTGGGGCGATTGCATTGTGGAGTCTGCAACAAGTGTGCGGAACGTCGGAAAGCGTTTCGCCTGGCCGACCTTGAAGATCCAACAAACTACGCCGCGGCCTTGGCACCCAGCGGCTGACGGCCGTTGGCCTTTCGGGTGTCCGTCAAGGAGTTGAATTACCAAAATGTTCCGAGTAACTCGCGAAATCAATTTCTGCTATGGGCATCGTTTGCTGAATTATGAAGGCAAGTGTGCCCATCTGCATGGACACAACGGTCGAGTGCTGATCACGGCGCAGGCCTCGGGCCTCGACTCGCAGGGGATGGTCGTCGATTTTACGGAAATCAAGCGGGTCGTTCAGGGCTGGGTCGACGAGCACCTGGATCATCGCATGGTGCTTCGGCGCGACGATCCGGCCGTGGCGCCGCTCGAGAAGTTGGGCGAACCGCTTTTCCTGATCGACGTGAACCCGACCGCCGAAAATCTTGCCCGACTAGTCTACGACTATGCCACGTCCCAGGGTTTTCCGGTTGTCGAAGTCCAACTCTGGGAGACCCCCCATTGCCACGCTGTTTACTGTCCCGACAGACCGTAATCCCAAGAGTTCATCCCGATGAGAGTCGGGCAGTCCGGTGGCCAGCGGATCGTCGCCGCGAGCCATGCGGTGGTTGAAACGCATGCCGCTTTGGCAAGGGACGCTTGAACCTCGATCGTCTTCGTGCCGGCGCAGCGCGTTCAAGAAAAACATACAGCCCGGGCGGCCCTTGTCGAAAACAAGGTCCGCGCCGGACTGTTCCCCCCCTGGGTGTATGTCTGCATATGGGCACACGGCCCGCGAATTTACCCTATCCCTGTCGGCCAATTTCTCCGAAGGTCCGGGAGCCGGGTTGATTGTCGTTCTTGTCTTGCCGTGCAAGACTCCCTCTACGTGCCCTTCTCATCGGTCTACCTAGCCAGTCCACTTTGGCAAACTTTGTGGGTTATTTCCATTCTTTCGCTTAGCTTGGCGTTTTCTGCTCATCTGACTTTGCCGGTTAGGTCGACTTTCATACCGCTGTGTCGTCCCTAGGATACCTGTGCGCGCCGTCTCCGAACCGAGGCCGTGCTTGACCAGGGGCTCCACGGAATCCAGGAAGGAAACGTCACGAGCGTCAGCCCAAGTTGATCGTTTCGGCCGTGGCCAAATATTACCAGCACTCAGACCATCAAAATCCACTGAGGTCAAGAAACGTGAGAAACAAGAACCGCTTTTTCGCCAGCCTTGGCAGATCACCCATCCTATGGGGTGGGCTCATCTCCGCCGGATTCTACGTCCTGCTCGAGATTGGTGTTCTGGCTTGCCCTCGCACTCCCCAGAACTTGGAGGGCCATCATGTTGGAGAAGCAATCGTTGCCGCGATCACGTTGCTCCAACAGTACTTTGCGGGGCATCCGGTAGAATATGTGACCACGGTGTTCTTCTTCATCGGCTTGGCCGCGCTGGGCATCAAGGCATTCGAACTGGCTTGTCAACCGTGGCAGCACTCAGAATCCGAACTGCTCCTGGGTCCCATCGCCCGAGGCGGTCAACCGGTCAGTGCGACGGAACGCCTCCTGGCTCGCCTCGACGCTCCGTCAGGCCGCCGCCCGAATCGCCATCTCGTCGAGCGACTCCGAGAGGTGCTCGATCGGATTCGTTGCCGCAACTCGGCCGAAGGGCTTGAGGAAGAACTGAAGTATTTGGCGGATCGCGACGCGGATCGGGTTTACGATAGCTACGCGCTGTTTCGCGTCGTGATTTGGGCCATTCCCGTTCTGGGGTTCCTGGGCACCGTGATCGGCATCACGTTGGCCCTTGCCAATTTGTCGCCCACCGCCATCGAGGACTCGATGCCGGCAACGATCGCGGCGTTGAGCGTTGCGTTTGCCACGACAACTCAAGCACTCTCGTTGACCATCATTCTGATGTTCGCCAAATACCTCATCGGACAAGTGGAAAACCGCCTCCTGGCCAAGGTCGATCAATGGACCGACGAGGAACTCCTGGGCCGCTTCCAACAGGTCGCCTCCGGCGTCGAAGGCCAACTGTCCGCCGTTCGCCGCATGAGTGAGACCATGATCGACGCCAGCGAGGATCTGGTGCGTCGCCAGACCGAACTCTGGCAGAAGTCGATCGACGCAACCCACCAGCGTTGGGCCGAATTGACCGGCCAGGCGGAAGAACAACTCGGAAGGACGCTGGCCCGGGCCTTGCAAGAGAGCCTGCAATCGCACGCCGCGACGCTGGCCGCCGCCGAGCAAGAGATGGCCGATCGCAACCGGAATCAGTGGCAACAGGTGCAGATGTCGCTGGCTCAGAGCGCCGAATCGACCGTCGCGCTGCAAGAGGGAGTCAACCGGCAAGCCGAAGTGCTCACCCGCACGGTCGAGGCCACCGGTCAAGTGGCCAAACTCGAAGAAACCCTCAATCGCAACCTGGCCACCTTGGCCGGCGCGAAACATTTTGAACAGACCATCTTGAGTCTGGCAGCCACGATTCATTTGCTCAATGCCCGACTCGAGGGAGTGCCCGGCGAACATTCCGACGTGGAACTCGATCCGAAGAGGACTTCAGGACAGGCGGCATGAGACGCATCACGAAGACTCGCGGCGCCCGACGATCCGATGACGCCACGAGCGTTTCGCTCTTTCCGTTCTTGGCGGTCTTGATCTGCACGGTCGGAGCGCTGATCCTTCTTCTGATCTTCGTCGGACGCCACGCCCGCGTGGAAGCCACCCAGATGGCCGAAGCGAAAAAGGTTCAAACGAAGGAAAATCTCAAGGAGCAACTCGAAGACGCCCACTGGCGCATCGGGCATTTGCGGCAGTCGCTCAAGGCCACGCAGCAACATCTGGCCGACTCGCGTCTGGAATTGGGCCATCTCGAAGACCATGCCCGCCGATTGCGGCAACAGTTGAGCGAACTGGACAGTGCCTGGAAACAGATAAAGCAAGCCGGGGCCGACTCGCGGCAGCAAGCCGTGCTCGATGAACAGTTGCTCCAACTGACATCCCAGATCGATCAGATGAAGCTCCGCGTGGACAAGGCCCGACATGAGGCTCTGGAGAAAGGCCAATCCTACGCCGTGGTCCCCTACGAGGGACCGCACGGAACACGACGATATCCCATCTATCTCGAATGCCGCTCGGACGCGATCATTTTGCAGCCCGAGGGAATCGTCTTCAAGGCCGCCGATTTCGAAGGCACCTTGGGACCCGATAATCCCCTGGCCACCGCCTTGCGAGCCACCCGGGAATATCTGCTCGACCAGGGACGATTCAATCAGGAGAAATCGGGCGAGCCGTATCCTTTGCTGCTCGTTCGCCCGCTGGGTATCCACTCCTATTACGCCGCTCGCGAAGCGATGAGTTCGTGGGAGTCGGATTTCGGTTATGAACTGATCGACGAGGACTGGAAACTCGATTTCGGTTCGCCCGATCCGAAGCTCGTCCAACTGCTGCGGCAAGAGATCAAGGCGGCGCGATTGCGTCAATTGCGACTTGCCAAGGCCGCGCCTCGACACTATCAACGCTACGGCCACCTGGTCGGAGGCGAACGCCCCCAATACACCGTCTCGTCAAGTTCAGGCGTGGTCGTTCCCTATGGACACATGGGCGAGCCGACGTCACCGCGTTGGAATCGCGGCCGTGGCGACTCCTCAACACCGTCCGGGCCGTTCGGCGGGGGGAATTTCCGAGGATCTGCTTCCGGCGAGATTGCTTCCAACGGAGCCGCTTCTGGCGAATTGGGCTCCGGTGGAAACGCCCCCGGTGGAGTTGGTTCCGGTGGGGTTGGCTCCGGCGGCAATCGCCCAGGCAATCTGGGTTCGCCCACTGCTTCGGGCAATGGGGGTTCGACGGATCTTGTCGGCCCCGAGTTGGGAGGCTCTGGCTCGCCCGGCCCCGGCGGCCCCGGCGGCCCCGACGGAAACTTGGCTCTGGATCGTGGCACCGGCGGCACGGGAGATTCCGCCTTGCCGTCGTGGAACGACAACGTCTCGGGCGGTTCACTCGGGGGTTCATCGGGCAGCCCCGGCGGCCCCTCGCTTCACGATTCAGCCGGCAACCCACCTCTCGGCAAATCCGAAAATTCGATCTTCTCGCCGTCTGGCGGTTCGCCCGGCGACGCAACGGCCAATTCGTCGGGCGGTTCCTCTGCCGACGGAGCTTCTTCAACGGCCGTTGGTTCGCCCGACAATTCCCGCATGTTGACGATGGGTGCCCCAGGCCAAGCGGCACCGGATGAAGACTTCTCGCCGTTTTCGGTCGCTCGGGGTGGCGATGACGCGCAAGCGGCAACATCGGAGGCCGGTGGGCGTCCTCGACGGCTTGGCGAGTGGCACCCACCCAGTGAAAGTGCCCAGGGCGCGTCGCCTGGAGCAAGACCGTCCGGACATCAATCTCGCCAGGCACCGAAGAAACTGGCCGAGCAACGTGGCAGAGACTGGGCCGTGCCGGACGCCTCGCCCGGCGCGACTCCCTTGACCCAGCCGATCCGCATCGAGTGCCATGCCGACCGATTGGTGTTGGTTCCCCAGCGCGGCCTGGCCGGCGGCCGAACCATTGCCCTGGGACCGCGGACCGAGGACTCCATGGACGACTTCGTTTCGGCCGTATGGGACTACACGGAAGGTTGGGGAATGGCCGGAAACGGGATGTATTGGCGGCCCTTGCTTTGTGTCTACACGTCGCCCGGCGCGGAGCGCCGCTGCAGCGATCTGCAGGCCCTTCTCGAAGGCAGTGGCCTATTGATCGAAAAGAAGAAATGAACATGGGAAGTCGAGTACGTAGCCGTCGCGATATCAACGATGCGGGCCAGGATTCCTTCTTGGATATCGTGGCCAACATCGTGGGCATTCTGATCATCCTGGTGATGGTCATGGGAGTCCGCGCGAAAAACGCGCCGGTTCGGCTCTCGATTCCGAGTCCCGACCAGCAGGCGGCCGAACGGGACCTCCAGGAAAAACTCGCCGCCGAACAATCGCTACGTCGGACCGTGTTCGAGACGGCCGCGACGATCAAGGAGGTAGAGGAAGCCAAGCGAGCTCGTTATGCCGAGCGGTCCAAGTTGGCCCTGATGAGTTCGGCGGCGGAGAAAATGATCGAACAGCATCGCCAGCAGTTCGGCGCCGAAGCCCGAGCCGATTTCGACCGTCGACGTCGGCTGGCCGAGCTTCAATCGCAGCTTGCGGGGCTGCAAGACGAGTACGACCTGGCCCGTCGCGTCAAGCCCGAGGCTGTTCGCGTCGAAAGCTATCCGACGCCGCTGAGCCGCACGGTCCACGGCCACGAGTTGCATCTCCAGTTCCGCGGCGGACGAATCACGGTTCTGCCGTGGGACGAAATCATCGAAACACTCAAGACGGAATTCAGGCACAGCGTGAACCACATGCGGACTCAGACCGAACTGACCGGCAAGACCCCGCCGATCGGCGGCTTCCGCATTCGCTACACCATCGAACGGCACGACGTATCGATGCGCGCCTACGAACAAACCGGCGCCGGAGGGAGCTTCATCCGGCTGAAACAATTCTCACTTTTGCCTGTCAGCAATCGATTGGGAGAACCCTTGGAAGTCGCCCTCGCTCCCGGATCGGAACTCCGCGAGGTGCTCGCGCGAGAACCCCCGGGCCGAACCACCGTGACCGCCTGGGTCTATCCCGACAGTTTCGACGAATATCGCCGGCTCAAGAAGGAACTCTATCAACTCGGCTATGCCGTGGCCGGCCGGCCCTTGCCCAAGGGCGAACTGATCGGCGGCTCTCCCAACGGTTCACGTTCGTCGGCCGAATAGTCTGGGCATGGCCCGGCCGCGCGCGTCGTAGGGTGGGCATCGCCCACCGGTGGTTTTCGCCGGATTCCATCCGCGCCACGTTCTCAGCGGAAGTCCAACGGTTGGGCATTCGGGCGCGTGGCCTGCTGGACCGAAGCCGCATGGCCCGGCAGCTCGCGAAGCGCGGCGATGTGGTCGAGCAATATCCGCCGGACCTCAAGAACGGTCAAGGGATGCGCGTGAACCATGCTGTGGTCGGCCTCAACCGTCAACTCCGAAGCGACGTCGTCCATGTGGGCGCTCTCGCGCGATACGACTCCGTCCGTGCCGGCGGCAATCCGGCCGAAGATCCCTTGCTTCGGGACCAATCCGATGATGTTGTGATAACGCACCCAAGGAGCGCGGCGCCCGGCGATCATCGCCGGAAACATGGGCGAACTGGGCGAGAGCGACTCAATGCTTGTGCTAATCTCGAATAGCCGCGTGTCGCGGAACAACTTTCGGTTCTCTCGGAGCAGCCGCTGCTGACTGCCGACGAATTTGTCCGGCAACTTCGTCAGTTGGCCGATAAGCCACTGCGTTGCATCGTTCGAGTACTGACTGCCCCGGTGGGGCGTGCCGATGGTGATCACGCGCTGGACGGACGGGTTGGGCTGAAAGAACAGAACGTCCTGGAGTCTCTTCCGCGTTTCCGGCTCCGCTTTGAGTTCCGCAAACGACCGGTCACTGACCGTTCGCCAGAAATCGTCGCCACTGTCGAGGGTCTGAAGCTGGGCGAGCAATCCGCCCATGCTGTGTCCGACCAGCACCATCTGGTCCAGCGCGGGATGCTCGTGATTCCGATCCAGGACGGCCCGCGCCTCGGCCAGATCGTGCCGCAGCCGGGTCGCCGAGAACCAGAACGGCTCGCCCGTCGGATAGAGATAGAACCAAAACTGGTAGTGACGGCGAATCTCGGGCGAATTCCGCAGGTCGTTGAACATCTGGATCCAGGTGACCGGGCTGGACCACAAACCGTGGACGAACAGGACCGGTATCTTGTCCGGCTCGTACGGCTGCATCATGTAGAGTCCCATGACCGAGTCTTCCCGGCCGGGACGCAGTTGTTCGAGGAGTTTTTGCGGCTGCAGCAGCCCCACCGTCGCCCCCACCAGAGCCAACTGCTCCAACTCGGGCTTCGAGAGAAAATAGGCCAGCGGCGTGCTCAAATCGCTTTCCAGCGGTACCCGCTGATCGTTCACCACAATGTTCGCGATGGTCAACGGGTCGTAGATTTCGAGGACGGCCCGGAAGTGGGCGTCCCCGGTCCGATGATTCCAATTCAACCCGTTCTCGGGACGAAGGAGTGCCGTGACCGGAAAGCTCAATTCGCTGGGATAATACTTCGCCTCGTCGGGCTCGCCCTCGTAGCCGCTGCGACGCACCGCGATCAACGGGACCCCGAGTCCGTAGCTCCGATAGTGATTTCGCAGCCCCTGCATTTTGTAGTCGGAGACGAACTTGAAATGGTCGAAGTCCTCGTTTTTCCATCGTCCCCCGCGAACCTTGACTTCGATGTCCCAGGACCCACTGGCCGTTTCGATGGTCTTCATCTGGCCCGGCTTGAAATCGCCGTTCGCGCAGATCAGGCGCAGCCCGGCCTCCAGCGCACCATTGTAAAGATCGCAAGCACCTCGGAAATGAGGATCATAGGGGTTCCATTGGTTTTGGAACCTCGCGTCGAAAAGATACTGATAGGCGTGGAGCACCGAAGCCCCGTAGAGGTCGAGTGCCTCCTTTCGATGACTGTGTTCGACCCGTCGAGCCGCTTGGTAACTGAGTTCGGCCAGCGCGTAGAGCTTCTCGTGCGAAGGCTCTCGCTGGTTCAACGACTGGAGCTTTTCAAGCAGTTCGTTCGGATCGCCCTCGACGGCTCGCTCAAGACCGTAAAACCGAAGCAACTGAAGCGTCCGCTGACTCGGCTTCAAAGGACCGTCGGGCTTCAGATCGAATTGTTCGGCCAACGGGTTCTTGGGCACGCCGCGCAGCGTGGCCCACTTCTGGCTTGCGCAACCGCCAAGCCCCAACGCCGTCAAGGCAAGCAGCACGGCAAGCCAAAGGGCGCGGTACTCCTCCGGTCGCGATACACTCGCGCGACGCGGCCTCACGATCGCGTGGTCGGCTCCCATCATGAGCAAATAGACGATCCGGCTTGAACCAGGCAGAGCATCCCAAAATAGGCGGGTACCATAGAGCCATCGGCGTCATGACGTCAATGGCGATTTGGGTGAGAATGTGCCCCGGATAGAGAAGATACGCAGCCTGTCCGTGCTGGTCTGGTGCCCGTGAATCGAACGTCTATTAACGCGAGAACTGCCGCTGGTTGCGGACCGCTTCCGTCTGCTGCTCGATCCAGCCAGCCACGCCGGACCGCGTGGGAAATTGAAGAAGGATGCCCACGGCCACCGCCAGCGCCGCCACGAGCGCGATAATACTACCTTCAACCATATAAGCTATAAGAAGGAAGAAGGCCGTCCCCTCGAAAAGGGCCGCACCGATGATCAGCCGCGTTTGAAATACGGGCACGAGCATCGATACAATCTTGGTCGATTCGAGCCACTGCGTCGGGCGGAGGTCGGACGACTCGCCTGATGCCTCGTCAACCGCTTTTATAACCAAGCGCCGGGCTTGGCTGTTCCAAATACTCCGGAGCACAAAAAAGGCAATCAGCATGGGAACGATGGCAGCCAAGGCAGCATAAGTAATCACCAACAAGTCCGGCTGAGCCGCCTCGGGCCCCTCTTGGCCACCCAGATTCAACACAATCACGATAACCGCAAACGTCGCGCAACCGGATGCCAGAGCAAGAACGATAATCTGCATGACGCGAACCGGGACGGTCAACTGGTCTTGCCAAGTGTTTTTTGACATGAGATGCTCCTATTCGATCGTGAACGCGCCCCCTTTGTCCACTTGAAAAAATCCGTTCTGTCGCTGCGGCAGCGCCGATCATGATAGACGAAACCCCGTCGATTCAGCAAGCCTGTGCCGTTCCCTATCGGCCGACCGCGTCCGGCAAGCCTGAGTTCTGCCTGATTACGTCCGCCGGCCGGGGCGACTGGATTTTCCCCAAGGGGATCGTCGACCCGGGCGAAACGCTCGAAACGACCGTGCTCAAGGAAGCCGAGGAAGAGGCCGGCCTGCACGGCAAGGTCGAGGGCGAACCCTTGGGAGACTACGTCTACCATAAATGGGGCACGACGCTGCAGGTCACCGCGTTCTTAATGCGCGTGACCACCGAGGACGACGATTGGGACGAAGCCGAGTTTCGTCAGCGGTGCTGGTGCGGCCCGAGCGAAGCGCGCGAACTCCTCCAGCGACCCAAGCTTCAGCGACTGCTCGACGCGGCCCTTTCGCGACTGGCCGCCGACTGACGGCAGACGACCACCCACTCACTCGGTTCGGGCTTCTTGAAGCGATCACACGGAATGACGGCCAGCGTTTCGAACGAAAACGTCAGGTCGTCCTCGTTCAACGCGCAATTGTAGTAGCAAAAATACTCGCAATCCGGCGGCAGCGACTGGCCCGGTTTCGGCACGGGCAGCACTTCGATCGGTTTGCCGTAGTGATAGGCGAACAGGTGATGCACCGGGCCCAAGCTGACCAAACGAACATCCGCGGGCAACGCTTGTTTCAACGCGGCGACCATGCCGGACTGATCCACGCTGCGACGGGCCAAGGAATTGCCGAGCACGCCGGCAACCGTCATTCCCATGAACGCGGCCACGCCGATCATGCCGACGACCCGTCCGAGTTGGCTCGCGCGGCGAGCGGACCAGGCAACGGCCACCGCCAGCACGCCAACCGCAAGAGCATAGACCACGGCAAATCCGGCCGGCTGGGCAAAAGGAGACTGCCACCGGTCGACAAACGTCACGGCCAACACGACCAACCCGGCGCCGACCATGACCACGGCCATTCCACCCAGGTATTGCGGCCAGATCCGCCGCCAACGCGCCGAGGAGTCGGCTTGCCAACATCGCTCGACCGCCAGTCCAACAAACAAGGCAAAACACGGGTAAAGCGGCATGAAATATCGACTCCGGGCGGTGGGCACGAACCAAACCGAAGGAAACGTAACCAAAATCGCCACCAGGAAGAACTTAACGTGGTCCCGAGCCGTACCGATGTGTCGGCGAAAGTCGCGATTCGAATAGGCCAGCAAAAGATAGGACCAGGGCAAAAGGCACCCAAGAAGGATCTCCAGCGGATAGGTGAAGAAGTGGCTCACATAATCCGTCCAGTCCGTATCGGTGAATCGCACGGCCACGTTGCGGCCATAGATGCGAAGCGTGCCGTCAAAACCCACGGCCAGATAGTAGGGCACTTGCCACGTACCCCAAACGAGCAGGAACACGCCAATCCCGACAACGTGCCCCCAGCTCAATGCGTCGCGCCATTGCCGGGTGATCAAAAGATAAACGGCCACGGTCGCGACGAAATAGACGGGCGCTTGCGGCCCTTTGGTGAGCGTCCCCAACGCAACCATGAAGTAGGCAACACTCCAGGTGCAAGCCGCCGGCCAACGCCGGGTACGACCATAGTGCCACAGCAATAGCGAACCGGTCACGAAGAACGTGAACATCATGTCCGTTTCGCCAAGCCGTCCCAATTCGAGCACTTGGGCTGTTGAAGCAAACGTCACGCCCGCAGCCAACGAAGCCGTCCGCGAAAGGAACAACCGGGCGTAGGCATAGACCAACAGAACCACCCCAAGGACGGCCAAGACACTGGGCAGACGGATAGCCCAACGATCGACCTTCTCGCGCAACAGCCCAAGCAGCCCAATGGCCCAGTTTTGCAGAGGCGGACGGCTGAAATAAAGTTGCCCTTGTTGATGGGGAACAATCCAGTCGCCGTCGCCGATCATCTCGACAGCCACCTGGGCCCGGCGCGATTCCTCACCGCGCACGTTCAGAAAACCGAGTCGCGGCAAAAAGAGACATGCAACCAAGACAACTAGCCCGGCGGCCTCCCACTCCAGCCACCAGCGGCCCGAGGAAACTGAAGGCAAGTTAATGTCTAACCCCGTGGATGTAGCGTCCGTCTTACCCGCCGTCATTACTACCCTGCCTGAGAGTGCCTCTCCGTGTGAATCTACACAAGCGGCGCATTTGAGTGGGAATCTGTCACAGGATGGCAGAGCCGCCAACCAATGGGTGCTTCCGCACCACGAAAAAACCCGCTCCCGTCGGTCGCTGGACTCTGCGAAAAAGCACACGATCTTCGAGATTAGTAGTACAGAAACCTTGGACCGAATCAAGGGCAGTTTGTCCGGCGTCGCAGAGGCTACCGCAGGGCGACTTTTTCGCTTTTCACGTCCTTTTCTCGATGGAACGAAGATGTGCTAGGACCGCCAAACCAATCGGCGCCAACGACTACTGTTGACACCCGGATCTCTCGGATTATTGCGTACTGACCTTGACGTTGAGGGTCGACCTTGTCTACTGTACGCCCTTCCGGGACATTTGGAACTGACACAACCGCCAAGGAGCTTTGCTCGATCCTCGGCCATGCCCCACTCAAGTCGGACCAGCACTACGATAGGCGTTGACCAGAAGCCTACCCCTAGCGCGGTCTCCTGATGGGCAGTCACCGTGGAGAACTACACCGAAGAGGTAGCTCGAATGAAATGCCCCGTATGTTGGTCCGAGAAAGCCTTTCGCCGGCCGGCAAAAGGCCTGAAGGACTCGCTGCTTCGGTGTCTGTTGATGGTACCGTTCAAGTGTCAGCACTGTTTTCACAAGTTCTACGTTCCTTGGTTCTTCACGCTTGGCAAGGACACGGAACCGCCGGCGTCGGATAAGTCCCGCATTCGGCCAACTCGGATTCCCGCATCGCGGAGACACTCTGCCACGGCGGGGCAATCCACGAGGTCGGGCACCGCGGCTCGTCGCCATCGATCGTCCACGCAACGAAGAGGATAGACCCAAGGCAAAATCCTGTCTCCTGGGGCTGGTCAACTCGCGTTGAGCAAGGAAGCGCCGTGTCACGCCGCGAGACCTTTATCGATACGCACTGCCACCTCTTGCCAGGCGTGGACGACGGTGCCATCACGTGGGAAGACGCCTTGGCCATGGCGAGGGCAGCGGCCGCCGACGGCATCTCGGTGGCCATCGTGACGCCTCATCAATTGGGCACGAACCGACAACTCAACGGCCCAACGATTCGGGCGAAGACGGCTCATCTGCAACAATTCCTGAACCAGAACCATGTCTCGCTCCACGTGTTGCCGGGCGCCGAAGTCCGCGTCGAGCCCGACCTGGTCGAGAAAATCCGCGAGGGCGAAGTCCTCACCCTGGCCGATCGAGGCCGCTATGTGTTGCTTGAACTCCCGCACGAAGTCTACTTGCCGTTGGACGAAATGCTCCAGAACCTGCGTCGCGCCGGCCTGATTGGCATTCTGGCCCACATCGAACGCAACCAGGGCGTACTCGCTCAGCCGTCCGTCATCCAACCGCTCCTCGACTCGGGTTGCCTGCTTCAGGTGACGGCCGCCAGCATCACCGGAAGCTTCGGCCCGCATGTCCAGAAGTTGGCTGAGCGGTTGATCCAACAAGGTCAGGTACAGTTTATCGCGACCGACGCCCACGGAGTCAACGTGCGGCGGCCCCAGATGCAGCGTGCCTTTCAGAGAACCGTCGAGTTGGCCGGCTATCGCACGGCCTGCGACCTGTTCTGCAACCATCCGGCCGCCGTTGTCAACGACCAACCACTGGCTCTCTGGACGAAAAAGACGTCTCACTCGAAACGGCCGGGCCTCGGTCGTTGGTTCCCCTGGAGCAAGGCCGGGTGATGCTGTCGCATGAGTCTCATCCGCGGGCGAAAACCCGTTGCGTTCTGCTGCTGATCCTGCTTCTGCTTGCCGGCTTCAAGCCGTGCCAAGCCCAAAGTTGGGTCGACACGCGCGTTGCCGGACCCTTTGTCGTTCGGGCCGACTTTCCCCTCGTCGGTCTAGAACGATTGCTCGGCGAATTGGCTCGACTGCAGACCGATCTGGGCCGCTCGTTGAATCTCCAACCTCCAGGAGAATCGGTCGAACTCTATCTGTTCCAAGACGAGAAGACGTATCGCGCCTATTTGCGGCAGCACTTTCCCAAAATACCCTACCGCCGCGCGCTTTTTATCAAGGACAAGGGGCCGGGCAAGGTTTTGGTGCATCGGAGTCCGGAATTCGCCGTCGATATCCGGCATGAGTGTACCCACGCACTGCTGCATTCGACTCTGCCCATGGTTCCGCTCTGGCTCGACGAAGGGCTTGCCGAGTACTTTGAACGAGCCCCCGAAGAAAGAGCGTACGACAACCCGTACTTCGAGAGCGTGAAATGGGCAGCCCGTTTCGGTCTGGTCCCAAGTCTCGAACAATTGGAGAGCAAAGGCGATTTCTCGAAATTACGTCACAATGACTATCGAAATAGTTGGGCATGGGTCCATTTCATGCTGCACGGCCCGACCGAAGCACGCCACGAACTGATTCGTTTTCTGGCCGATATTCAAGCAAGTACACCGCCCGGCACGTTGAGTCAAAGGCTCGCCCACCGCCTTCCCAAGACGAAATCCCAGTTCGCCAAACACTTCAAGACGTGGGAACGCTAGGAAGACGTCCAGGATCCGGTGCGAAGAACCAGCTTCTGACCGGTCCATCGTCTTTGCGTTCTGCCTAATTCCCGCCCACGCACAAGCCTTCCAATTGACCCTAACTTGCCAAGTCAGCCTTGTCGCCGACGAGTCATCCGGCCAAGTTGGAATGTTCTTGCCCGGTGTGTCTCTTGCCCCAAAAAGCCTCTTGGGGTCGCGAAGTTGCTCTTTCCCAAGAAACCCGTTTCCTGTAGCATCCCGCCTCGCCCTGATTGCCTTGCCGATCGCACTCGGGGTCGGCAACGGGACGGGCTGTCTTCGAAAGGGCGTCTCGGTTCAATGGATATAGAAAGGACGAGTCTCATGAAATTGACGGCGTGGTTACGAACACTGATGCTAGTGCTGGCATGTCTAGGTCTGCTAATTCCCGCACCGGCCATGGCAGCGGTCGCGGCGCCGGACAAAGTCACTCCGGGGCCCCACCCACAACAAATAAAGGCCATTGACGTCGAACTGCATAAGGACGGCATGCTTGTCGGCCAGGTGGTCAATGCCCAAGGCATACCTCAGAACAAAGTACCTCTCTCCTTGATTCAGGGAGACAAGACGCTCGTCAAAACCGCCACGAACCGAGGCGGCTTCTTCGCCGTCAAGGAGGTCCCGTCGGGAACCTACCGAGTCGTGGCCGACAAGACACAAGGCGTCTATCGCCTTTGGGCAAACAAGACGGCTCCTCCCAACGCGCAGCCGGGCGCTCTGTTGGTCGTCGGGCAAGGCCCGGCCCGAGGACAGACCGGACCGTTGGCCTACTGGCTCGGCAATCCATGGATCATCGGTGGTCTAGTGGCCGCGGCGGTCGCGATTCCGGTCGCCATCCACAATCATCAAGTTGACAACGACACGCCCGCAAGCCCCTAAAGCTCTGTCACAAAGAGATTTCAGGGATTGATCCTCCTCCGGGGCACCGCTGTGCCATGCCCCCAACGGCCCAGCACCCCCAAGATGACGACCCACGAGGGCTTGTCTCGGGCCACGAATCCATGTCGTTTCGTAGGGCGAAATTCCCCTTGAGCCGCACATGCTTTGCGTCTCGGCTCGAGTTTCGCCCTCCGTCTCGTGGTAGCTCGTCTCGCTCCGGTTGCCTCGGCCCACCCCCGGCTTGCGATTCGGACGACCCTCTTTCGGCTCACCGTCGACTTGTTCACTTCGCGTCCGCGACAGTCGGTCTGCCTAACGGAACTTACTTGCATATCAAGATTTGCGGCCGAAATGGTGTTGACTGCGGACGGGTTTTCTTGCTATTAACTCCCCTTCATTTTCGAGAGACCTACTCTCGAAGGTTGCTGAAGGAGGCATGCCATGGCATGGATGCGTGGTTTACTCTGCTCGTCGGGTTTGATGGATCGAGGACGAGCCATCCGGCAGACACTGAACCATCCAGATCGATGGGGGCGGCACGCGGTGGCGCTGATCCTCCTGGCGCCCGTTTTGGTGGCCATTTATTACACGAGCTATTGGCTTCGGTTTGAAGGCTATTTTGGGCGCGACGCCCTCAACTACTTCTCGTCGACGGTCGCCTGGTTCGTGGCCATTCAACTGGCCGTTTTCGCCTTCTTCGGCGTCCATCGTGGTTGGCGAAACTTTGTCACGTTCTACGATCTGGTGACGCTCGTCCAAGCCGCCACCTGCGCTTTGCTGCTCACGGCCATGGTGAACCAATTCGTGTTGCCGCGCCACGTGATTCCTCGTAGCGTGTTTCTGCTCGATTGGGGTGTGGCAATCGTCGTGCTCGGAGGCACCCGCGCGGCGCTTCGCGTCCTCGAAGAGCGGAGCTGGCGGCTCCTGACCGAGGCCGACAAGGTGCCCACGCTCATTGTGGGCGCCAATCATACGGGCGAGTTGCTCTGGCGTTCGATCAAGCGGAACGACCTGCCCTATCAGGTTATCGGATTCGTCGATGAAGACCCGGCCCAGGTTGGAAGCCGCGTGGCGGGCGTGCCGGTCATCGGCACCATCGAACAGACTTGCCAATTAGCCAACCGGCGCGGCGTCAGCGAAGTCTTGATCGCCACCGGCGAACTCTCCGGCCGGCAGGTGCGCGCTTTGATGGACGACGCCCGAGAACATGAAATCAACGTCAAGGTGCTTCCCGGTTACGATCAGTTGATCACCGGCAGCGTTTCGCTGCAACCCCGCGCCGTCGAAATCGACGATCTGTTGCGCCGCGAACCGGTCCAACTCGAACTGGAAAACATCCGCCAGTGGATCGACCATCGGGTGTTGCTCGTGACCGGAAGCGCCGGCAGCATCGGCTCGGAAATCTGCCGCCAATTGCTGCGCTTCTCGCCCAAACGAATCGTCCTGGTCGACCGGACCGAAACGGGGCAGTTTTTCCTCGAACGCGAACTCCGCAAGATGGCTCGCGGCATTGAGCTCGAAGTCTGCATGGCCGATATTCTCGATACCGACCGCATGCGTACGATTCTCGAACAACACCAGCCCGACATTATCTTCCACGCCGCCGCCTACAAGCATGTCCCGATGATGGAAGCCCATCCGGGCGAGGCCGTCAAAAACATCGTCCTGGCCACCCATTGCCTGGCCGATTTGGCCATGCATCATGGCGTCGAGTCGTTCGTCATGATCTCCACCGACAAGGCCGTCCATCCAACCAGCGTGATGGGCGCCTGTAAACGGGCGGCCGAAATCTACGTCCAGTCGCTGGCCGAATTGTCTTCGTGCCGGTTCGTGACCGTCCGTTTCGGCAACGTGCTCGACTCGGCCGGAAGCGTCGTGCCTGTCTTCCGCGAACAGATTCGCCGCGGTGGGCCCGTCACCGTCACCGATCCTTGCATGCAACGCTATTTCATGACCATCCCCGAGGCGGCCGGACTGGTCATTCAAGCCGGCACCATCGGCCGCGCCGGCGAAATCCTCGTCTTGAACATGGGTGAACCGGTCCGAATCGTCGACCTGGCCGCCGACATGATTCGGCTTTCCGGGTTGCGCGTCGGCGACGACATCGAAATCAAGTTCTCGGGTATTCGTCCGGGCGAGAAACTCTATGAGGAACTGCACATCACCGGCGAAACCGAGCTTCCCACGCGACACCCCAAGATTTCCATTGCCGACAGCCGGCGCCGCGAGCCGGCCACCGTGCTCGAACAAATCCAGCGGCTCGAAGCCGTCGCCGACAGCACCGACTCCAAAGTGATTGAACGACTCCACGAAGTCGTGCCCACCTATCAGGGCCGCCTTTCGGAAGAGAAGAAGACGCCGGTCGCCGCGTGACGTGTTGTCGCCGACCGCGCATTGCCGAGCCGGGATTCTCTTTCTGCGATCAAGCGGCCTTGCCTCGCGCTCGGTCGAGCCATGCGGAAAAACTCAGAATCGTTGGTGATTCGCCGCCGGTTTCCGGCGCATCGCAATCCTCTTCAAGGATCTGATTCAGCAGCGAGGGCAGCTTCCGAGGAATCTGAGCGACGGCCCATTGCCTTTCGCGGACGCGCTGAAGCAGGGCGTCAATCCGTTCTTGGTAGAGATCGCACTGTCCGCGACGCAGGGCCTCGGTGACGATTCGGATCTGTTGAGGATCGCGGCCGAGGCAATAGACCACGCCCGGATGCCGATAGATGGCCTCGCCGAAACAGAGCACGGGCACACCCCTTGCGAGGCTCTCCAATGCGCTCGAAGAATTGATGCAAGCCACGGCGCGCGCATTCGCCAACGCCTCGGACAGAGAACTCGATCGATCCCACCGCCCACCGAGCTTCTCGATGAGCTGGGTCAATTTCCGACTCGCCGGATGGTGCGGATGGGCGCGAATGCGAACCGGCAAACGCGAGTAGGCACAAAGATCTCGTACGAATTCGACCATCGAGGGATACCACGGCGAATAATGAGAAAGCTGCGTGTCCCGCTCGAACTGCAGAATCACGAGCAGATCTTCCGCGTCGGGAACCCGCAGAGGCGTTCGTTCGCGGCAATCGATGGGTTCGAGACACCAGCTTACGCCGGCATTGACCCCTTGGGGATCGATCTGAAACGTGTCGCGTTGAGGATACCAACCCAATTCAGCAAAGAGGATCTTGGCTCCTCTCCGACGCAGTTTCGCGAGCGGTCGCCCGTACTTGGCAATCATGCCGTTCCAGACGATGGCCACGTCGCACCGGGGTAACGACCGGCTGCAGGTCGTTCGTCCGGAAACGGGTCCTCGCCAGCGGTACACTTCGTGACCAAGCCGCTCGCAACCCTCCGCCAGGGCATCCAACGGTCCGACACAACGGGGTCCACGACGGGCTTCAATAACAATGTGACTCACGGTGAAACGCCCCCTCTTCAGGCAACTCTGTTTGATTCGGCGTTCGGCCACAGGTACCGCGACATGACCGCGTCCAGCGTGACCTTGCCGCTTCGCACGGGCGCGGCCAACAGACGCTGCAACAGGTGCTTCTCGGCCGCGGGATCATGCAGCGTCGCGGCGTCGATGCCGGTGTGGCAAAAGTAGTGGCTTGGACCCTCGAAGAACGAAAACCCGGTGATGAAGATTGGTCCGCTCAGCGGCGCCAGCACTTCCAGTGCCCAGAGAATGGCCATCATCCCGGTCGTGGGATACTTGCCGATCCGCGAGGTCCACTCGGAGAACGTGGCGATCGACGGCACATAGACGACGCGTCGGCCGAGTTTCCCCATTCCCAAGGTGATGTGCTGGCCCATGCGGTTGACGATTCGCCGCCGCCGCGATTTTCGAAAAACGTTGGGCCGTGAAGAAACGATGTGGTCGGCCAAAGCAATTTCCGGATTGTCGAAGCAAATCGTCTTCGGAGAGAAGTTGGTCATCCAAATGTCCAGACGGCGACCCACCGCGTGCTCGAAACCAGCAAGCTGAAAGTTGTTCATCCGCACGACCAGATCGTGTTGGTCGATGTAGGACCCGGCCGACAAATCGCGCAAATAGCCGGCATTTCCCACAATCGCGATCGAGCGGCCGCGCATGGGCCAGTCCAAAACAAAATCATCCCATGGGCAGACGCGCATCGCCCGCTGCTTCCATAAATAGGGCAGATTGCCGACGAAACCCGAAACACGCAGCCTCATCCGTTACTCCATTCGCCGAGGCGAATTAAGACTCCTCCATTAGCTACGGAATGCCTACTATCTCATCGACGGTAGGGATATTGCGGATTAGGCAAATTCCAAGGCGCGTCCGCGATGAAACCCGGTTCGCGCGAACCTCCTCGCCTATGAAGACCAGTGGGCGTCAATTTGGGTAATCTGCGGTTGCAGGGAAGCAGAGAATGAAGAACCAAGTGAGGTGGCGAGAAAAGACCGCTTCCCTACGCAGCGCGGCTCGGTCTTGAGGACGCGCGGCTCGGTCTTTTGAATTGCCGGACGGCCTGGCCCTCGGCTATTCGTTCCTTATTCAAACCGCACGTCGTCGCCCGACGGGTTTGAGCCGTAGGTCGCCCCACCGTTGTCCTGCCCGTCGGGGCCCACGCTGTAAAGCAAGTAGCCGTTGGCCGTCCGCCCATATTTCGGCGGCCCGCCGCTGAACGGGTCGGCCGGTATCGTGCGAAGCTCCTCGATCCGCTCGGGATACTGCCCATGCGTTTCGCGGTAGTCTTCCAGGGCCAATTCGATCAGCAGCAGCCGAAATCTGGCCCGGCTGCGTTCGCCCGCCCGCCCGCAAGCCTCCATCGTTGGCGCGTTCTGGCCCGTCAGTCTATCGATGTAATAATACAGCCGGCCGGGCCACCCAAAGGCGTTTTGCGTCCAGAGATCGTCACGGAGTTGACAGGCGTCAAACGACTCGCCCACTTCGCCCAACTCATGCAGCGTCGCGAGCAATTCTTGTCGCAAAGCGGCCCGCATGGCCGCGACGTTCGCGTCGAGGTCCTGGGTTCCGATGCCCTCGATCGCAATGCCGACAAGCCAGTCGACGATCAGCCCGCCGCGCGCGAACGCGCGGCCCAGCCGGATCGTGTCGACGTGCCACTGAGTTGCCTGGTCGAGATCGCCGTTGATTCGCGCCGCCTCGCCCGCCGCACGCATGGCCCGCGCGAGTTGCCTTGCATGTTGAATATCGTCATGCCTGGCAGTGAACCCCGACTGCTCATACGTCAGCGGCACCAACGACGGCAGATCGAGCGCTCTGTGGGCCGCGACGAGCAATTCGTGGTGCTGCCGCTCGAAGTCGATGAACTCTCGTGGTTTGGCACGTTGTGCCTGGGGAAGCGATGGGTCATCGTCGGGTACGGTGACTTTTTCCAGTTTCTTTCCCAACACAACGAGTTGCGTGTAGCCGTTCGGCTCGGGCAAGACGGTCTCGGGCACCGTCGGCGCCGTCATCAGGACGCCATACGTCCAACCAAGTGGAACGAACAAGATGAGGCTCAACAACACCAGCCCTGCCCGCGCCGGCCAGCGAAGCCACGGCCGGCGTCGGCCGACGGCGTCACCTTGCGGCGCGGCCATCTCCCGAAATTCCCGGCCGAAACGTGATGCACGCAGCAGCGCCAACCACGCGACCATCAACACGAGCGCGAGCATCGAACACATGAAGAGCGTTTCGTCAAAAGTCATGCTCGGCGCGACAGGCCCCGTCGCCGGCCAAGGCGCCGCGCTTCGTTGGTGCGGCCAGAGCGAACCCGACTTGAAAATCCATCCCAAAACGGCCATCACCGCCGGAAAGACAACAAACAACACGATTAGACGAATCCACAGCCGGCGCCGGCCAAGGACGATCCAGGCCGCCAGCAACGTCACGACTGCGCCCACGCCGCCAAGAATCAGAAAAAACCCCCACGGAACCATCGTCGGACGGGCGGGCCACATTCCCAGGCATTCGAGCAAGAAGTCCCACGATTGCCAAACCTTGCCCGGCACGCTCGCGCCGGCGGCCGCAATCGCGGCGACGACTACCGTTAGAATCAGCAGATCGCGCAGGCCGAATTGCCACACCGGCCGGCCTTCGGCCCGGGCACGCCATCGCCGGGCAATCGCCAACCCGGGCACGGCCACGAGCAGTTCAACAACGCCAATCACCAGCGGCTCGTAGGCGGGCACGAAGAGCAGCAGCGACAAGGTCGCGCCGACGGCGACGACACGCACGAACCAATGCCCTCGGCCCAACGCGATCCAAACGGCCGACAGACCGACCGACGTGATCAGCAGCAGGCTCAGCAATGCAAAGACAAATAGGTGCGTTCCGTAGTCAGACATGAGGGTTCCTCTTCTATGTTGAAACGTGGTGCGTGCAAGCACACACCCTACCTCTTTGTCAGATCGCGGTGCGTGCTTTTCACGCATCCTACTTCTGCCGCCGGGGGCGGTTGAGTTCCTCGGTGTCCAGCAGGATCGTGACCGGGCCGTCGTTGACCAGTTCGACTTCCATGTGTTGCTGGAATTGGCCCGTGGCGACCGTGACGCCTTGGCTGCGGACGTGTTCGGCAAACGCTTCGTAGAGCGACTCGGCCCGGTCGGGCGGCGCGGCGGCCGTGAAGCTGGGGCGGCGGCCCTTGCGGCAGTCGGCCAAAAGCGTGAACTGACTGACGACCAACATCTGGCCCGCGATCTCGCTCAGATCCAGGTTCATCTTCTCCTCGGCATCCTCGAAAACCCGCAAGCCGATGATTTTTTCGGCCAATTGGCGGGCTTCGTTCTCGGTGTCTTGCTGGCCGACACCCAAGAGCACGACCAGTCCCCGGCCGGCCTGGCCCACGAGCCGGCCGCCGACGGTGACCTTCGCCCGACTGACGCGTTGAACGCACGCTCGCATGCCGATTTTCCTCGCCTGCGGATTTCCAGACCTTTTCGAAACGCTACAATAGCGACCAGAATACCACAACCGGCCGCCAGGGAACAGGAACATGCCCACGCACGACTCGACGCTTTGCTACTTGGTTCGCCACGGCGCGACGGACAACAACGAGCAGAAGCCGCCCGTCCTCCAGGGCCAGCGGCTCGACGTCGGGCTGTCGGACGCCGGGCGGGACGAAGCCGACCGGGCGGCCGGGTGCCTGGCCTCACGGCGCGTCGACGCGGTCTATTCGAGCCCGCTGCGTCGCGCCGTCGAAACGGCCCAGGCAATCGCCGACCGCCACGACTTGCCGGTCGAGGTGATCGATGGGCTGATCGAGGTCGACGTCGGCGAATGGGAAGGCTTGGATTGGAATGCAATCATGCGCGCCGATCCCGACGCCTACGAGGCATTCATGACCGACGCCGGGGCTAACCCTTATCTGGGCGGAGAGTGTCTTCGCGAGGTCTTGGATCGGACCACGCCGGTGCTCGACGGACTATTGAGGGACAACCTGGGTCGCCACGTCGTCGTCGTGGCCCACAACGTGGTCAACCGTGCCTATCTCACGCGCTTGCTCGGCATTCCGCTGGCCCAATATCGTTCGATTCCGCAAGACAACTGCGGGCTCAACGTCATCCGGTTTCGGGCGGGCAAGGCGTCGGTGATGACGATCAACAGCGTCTTTCACCTGGCAGGCCGTGGAGCGTTGGGCGGGTAACTCGCTGCCCCCGAAGCACGTAGATCGCTCCCTCGCGGCCCCGGCTCGGTTGAAAATGGTCACGGCTTGGTTTTCGGCGTGGCTGCGGCCCGGGCCTTGAGACGTGCGATGTAGCTTTCGGTCACGTCGGAGAAGTCGACCGCGTTGTAGTCGAATTCCGCAGGCCTGATCGAGCTGTTCACCGCGACTCTCAAAAACTGTATGACCATGCCCGATCGCCTAGCCTCCGGTGAATCGCGTGGGCCGTCGGGTCCTTCCTGAATTTCGGATCGGCGATACTCGACGCGATAGGGGAATAGATCTTCCTGGCCCAACGTGAGCATCACGTGACTCGGAAGATGGGGTGGGAGTTTCGAGTAGTCGATCTCTTTGCCACTGTCGATCGCCTTCTTCTGGTCGGGCAAGATGGCCACGAGCCGGTCGGGCAACCAGCGGCCACGCAACTGCCAGACAGGTTCGTCCAGCAGACGTGTCTCGCCGAGCACCTCGAAGTGGAAATTGCGTCTCAACTCCCGCAACGTTCCGGCCAAACCGCCCATGCCGATCGTGCTCGTTAACGGCGAGACCAACGGCAAATCGTTGCCCGAGCCGAGTTCCTGCGCAAGCCGTTGCATGTCGACTCGGGTGAGTTTCTCTTCGTTCAACAACCGGCGATAGGACCAGAGATAGCGGCCGTCGCAGACTTGCACCAGTACGCCCATTTTCTCACCCAGCGGCATTCTCAATTCCACGCGGACCTTGGGAAAAGGACCGGAGCGTTCCTCGCGATAATTCCCCGTACCCCCCAATTGCTTGCCGAAGAGGTCAACCCGGCAACCAAGCTCGGCAGCAATCGAATGATAGCCTTCGAGCGTCGCGATCGAGTCGGCGAGCATTGCGTCGGTCTGCGGTTTCGCGCCGGAGTTGAAGGCGTTTGCCGGACTTCTTCTGTTGTGAGACAGACGCGTTGAGGACTCCACGTTGGCATCCCGCGCGAGAATCTGGGAAGTGCATGCAACCAGGAGAACAAAGGCTAGGTAGGGTATTTCGGGCAGTTTGGTCTTCATTCTAGGGGTTGTGCCGGTTTTACCAAAGAATCGCATTGTATTAGGCCGACCAATAGACCTCAGGGAAAGCATTGCGCAACCGTGGCAAGGGAACCGACTCCCGCGAAGTCTGCCAGGGCAGTCTGCGTGAGGAATCCCTGACGGCCGCATTGTACGGCGTGCCTTGACGAGGGTCCACGTCAATCGAGAGTCGATGCGGATGTGGTTTTTCAAATCAGTCCAGGATGAAACCCGGTTTTTCGATGGGGGCGTATCCAGTTGATCAAAATCTGGCCCGAACGCGACCGGCCGGTTGTTCCGGCGCGCAACTCGGGCAGCCAGGGAGGGGGAATACCCATGAAATACGCTGTAGTCCTTTTGATGGTTGTGGTGGCTTTGGTCGGTTGCCGAGGGCCAAACAGCAACAGCTTGCCGCCAGCCCAATCGTTGCTTGGCCAGAACACGTTGCCCCCGGCCGACATGCTGATGCATCCGGGTCCGGGCGTGGACGGGCCAGGTCCCGGCGTCATGGTTCATCAACCATGCGCGCCGACGCCCAACTCCTCGTCCCAGGTCGGTTTTCTCGGCCCGGACGGAATGGCCGTGAGCTGGGACGTGTCGATGGCGGGCCAGTTCGATTCGGAACCGCTGATTTGCCCGGGGCGTTATAACTTCCCGCAAGGCGCCATCTATCGGCTCAAGCTGACGAACATCCCAAGCCGCCCCGGCGTCGAACTCTATCCGACGCTCGAAGTGGGTCCGGTGATGCCGCGGACGGCGGCCTTCCTCGCCCACAACCACATTCCCGTACAATTCACCGAAGAGGACTTCGATCAGGTTCTCAACGGCAACTTTGTCACGAAAGTCATCTACCTGCCCGATCCCGACTTCCAAGAAATGGCCCTGGCCGGCGTCGAGACACTCGTGAGCACGCGTCTCGATCCGGGCGTCGATCCGATCATCGAAGCGGATCGCCGCGGATCGATCATGGCGATCGTCCGGTTGGGCAACAAGGACTTGGAGATGCCCGGCGAAGCCACCGACGCGGGCGGCGTTGTCCCGGCCTCGTACAGCACGTCGTGCGACTGCAACGGCGTGCCCGGTGCCCCGCAACCGATGGGCATGGGCAGCGCCGGCACGATGCCGATGAATTACATCTCGGGCGTCACCGGACCTCAATATGGAATGCCGATGAGCGCGACGCCGATCGGACTGCCCGGCCCGCCGCACGTTCCGTTGGGAATTCCCGCAGGCCTCCAGAAACACGTGATCAAGAATCACACGTGCGTCAAGATGCCGAAACCGGTTCGTAAGATGACGATCGACGTGAAACAGACGCCGGGCATGAGCTATCCGAAACCGGTCAACCACATCAAGATTCGCGAGCACACGTCCGGAGGCTTGGGCCTGTTCCGTCAACCGTTGACCGACAAGGTCGAGTGCATCGGACCGGACTGCGAGGGCGTCCCCTGCGAGGAAACGCCTTGCGAGGAAGTCCCCTGCGAAGAAGACCCCGGTTGCGGCTGCTACGCTCCGACCACGGAGTGCCAATAACGACGGCGGCGGCCGAATGAACAACCACAAAATCAGCCCAGGGGTGGGCCTGCCGACGGGCCCGCCCCGACTTTTCACGAAAACGTCACTCGTCACCTCTCATCTCCAACAACTACGCGATCCGTGACAATGGTCAATAAGCTCCGCTGCCAGGCAACCGTTCGTCTGCTTGCCTGGGTCCGAGTTGCCGACAGGACCGCAATAGTGGTACTTCTCCTCTTGAGTTGCGCCGGCCGCCTGGCGGCCGCGCAGGATGAGGTCCACTATCTGCATCAGGGTGTGATGCCGCCGGGAGCGATTGGCAATACGCAACTCCAGCGGGGCGGACCATTGCCGGGTTATTTCCAGCCAGTCGAGATCAAGGCTCCGCGCGGCGTGGCCGTCTCGCTGGCTGTCGGAAACACGTTCGATCAGCCCGCCAGCGCGCCGCTGCGGGTCGGAATGCTCATCGGCCAGGTGTATCGCGTCCGCGTGACGCAAATTCCCTTGGCCGAAGGTCGCGAGATCTTTCCGACCATCGAAATCATCGACCGTCTCTACACGCCCCAGGGCCAAGCGAAACGGTTCGCCATCCCGATCGAGCTGACCGAAGAAGATCTCCGCCTGGCCGCCCAGGGCAAGTTTGTCACCCGAGTCATCTACGTCGAAAACCCGTTTCGGGCACTGCCCGCCACCGAGAGTCCGTCGGGCCACAACTGGTTCGACGTCGGACCGGGCCGCGATCCGTTGGCGGCGGCCGATGCGTTGGGGCGCCCCGTGGCCATTCTCCGCCTGGGAGGCCGACTGCCCAGCGCCGACGGCGCGCCGGACGCCGATTTCTTCTTCGGCTCTCCGCCGGTCGTGCAACTGCCGGAGAGAACCAAGCGGCCGGTTCCCCCGGCGCGATCGAAATCGAAACCCACGTCGGCGAGCAAGCCGCGGGAGTCCTCATGACGGCCGATCATTTGCCCGCCGCACACGATGAGTCGATGCCTCGCTACTGGCGATTCGCGCTGGTCGCCTTGTGCACGTTGATCCTTTGCTCGTGCCGAGC
>JAFGIR010000029.1 GCA_016929515.1 Pirellulales bacterium
CCCGAGGGAACCGCTCTGGTGCCGCGTGTCCATGCCGTTTACGACTTTCGCTCGAATTCGTTGATTGTGCGGGCCAGCCCACGCGACATGGACGAGGTGGCCGCGATTCTTGCCCGACTCGACACCGGGCACAGCGAGAGCTTCAACGAGGTCCGCGTCTTCAAGCTGAAGAACGCCTCGGCCGAGGTTCTCGCGCCGGTGCTTCAAGACGCTTTGACGGGCCAGATGTATGGGCAGAAGGCCGGGACGGGTTTGGCGCGAGGCGCGATGATGGGAGGAACGGGCAACGAGTACTACGAACGAAAATCGACGCGTCTGCAAATGATCACGATCGACGCCCAGGGACGCAAGATCGTCAACTCGGGAATTCTCACCGATGCCCAAGTCACGGCCGACGTGCGAACCAACGGCCTGGTCGTGACCGCTTCGGCCGAAAGCATGCCGCTGATCGCCGCACTCATTCGCGAGTTGGACCTCGCGCCGTCGGTCGAAGCCCAGGTAAAGGTCTTTACCCTGCGCAACGGCGACGCCACGAACATGGCCACCATGCTTCAGAACATCTTCGGCACGGCCGTCACCGGAGAAGAACTCGCCGTGCGCACGGGCGTCGTGGAGGATGACACGTCGTTGGTGGGACTCCACTTCGCCACCGACGTGCGAACCAATAGCATCATCGTCACGGGTTCGGCCGGAGCGCTGGTCGTCGTCGAGGCCGTGGTGACTCGCCTCGACGGGAGCGATGCGCGAGAGCGAAAGACGGCCGTTTACCGAGTCAAGAACTTCACGGCGACGGCGGTCGCCACGGCGGTTAACCAGTATCTCGACTCGAAGAAGGAATCCGAGACCGAGACCGAGGGCGTGCTGAGCGCTTTCGAGCAGATCGAACGCGAAGTGATCGTCGTGGCCGAGCCGACCAGCAACAGCCTTATCGTCAGCGCAACGCCGCGGTATTACAGCGACATCACCGCGTTGATCGAGAAACTCGATCGGCGCCCCCCCATGGCCGCCATTCAAGTGGTCATCGCCGAAGTCGTGCTTGATAATTTCGACGAGTTCGGCATTGAGCTCGGGCTCGAAGACTCGATCCTTTTCAACCGAACTTTGGCTACCGGTGGATTGGCGATTCCCGGATCGATCTTCTCGAACGGGCTCGACACCGGCGGCCAGGCGGTTACGAGCCTTGGAACGGGCCGCGTGAACAGCGAGTTGAGCTACGGCGGTCTGGTTCTCAGCGCGTCGAGCGAGTCGGTCAGCGCCATGATCCGCGCGCTAAGCACGTGCCAGCGATTGAAAGTCCTCAGCCGGCCGCAGATCATGACGCTCGACAACGCGCCCGCACAGATCATGGTCGGCGAGGATGTTCCGACCATTAAGGCCGCCACATTGAACGAATCCGGCCAGCAGAACCAGATCGAGTATCGGGAGGTCGGCCTGATCGTGCAGGTTACACCCCGCATTACTCCCGATGGGCTCGTCGTGATGGAGGTCGTGGCGATCAACTCCAAGGTCGGCGCAATCGAGAACGGCATTCCCGTCACCGTGGCCGACGGTCAGGTCATTCGCGCGCCGCGGATTGAAAAAATCAGCGCCAACGCCATGGTCAGCGCGGCCGACGGGCAAACCGTCGTGCTCGGAGGTCTCATCGTCGAGGAAGATGAGCTGCTCATCCGGCGTGTTCCCGTTATTTCGACCGTTCCCGTGGTGGGCAACCTCTTCAAGTACGAGGCAAAGACCAAGAATCGCAAGGAACTTCTGATCATCTTGACCCCGCGAATCGTCGACAGCGAGGAAGACGCCATGCGGATCGGATGTGTTGAAGCCTCGCGGATACACTGGTGCCGCAGCGACTTGGAGAGACTGGACGGCGGATACGGGGGAAATTCGGTGTTCGGGCCCGGTTGCTCCGGCAATGGACCGCAAGTGATCTACCCCGACGAGACGCCCACGATCGAAATGATGCCCAGCCCCGTTAAGGATCCCGACGGTCCGGAAATGGTGCCGACGCCGGAAGCCGCGCCCATGATGCCGGGCGTGCCGGAACACGGGTGGGAGCAGGGACCGGGAGAGAATCAGCCCCAGGCAATCGAAACCGCTCCCCCCACCGACAATCTACCGCCACGGTCCGAATGGCAACCCATGTCGACAGCACCGGCGATGCCCAATCGACAATCGAGAGTGCGGCCGCAGGTCCGCGACGTCGCCAACCCGCGAGCAACCTCTTCAGCCAATGTTCAAGCGTCCTACTTGGTTCAGCCGTTGCCGCCCGTCGAAGCGGCCAGGGGACAACGCCCGGACCAGGGTCCGGGAGCCTCGCCTGGCCTGGTCCGGTTCGCCGGCGAAGATCGATCGCCGGAATTTCGGCCCGTGCGTTCGGCGACTTATTACACCGACAGGAACTGAACGATGCACCGCTCGCGCATACTGCAGGGATTTGTAGTCGTTGGGATGGCCGGAATTTGGCTGGCCGGCGCCGGTGGATGCTCCTCGCTGAAGGTCCCTCCCTCTTCTTCCGCGCTTCCTTCGCCTCCTTCGATCACTCGTTTGCTTGGAGGAAAGGAGCCGGTGGTCGCACCGAACACCGTGGCAGCCGTTTGGACCAACGCCGTTTTCGAACAAGAAGGGTCGCGAGCGACACGGGGTTTCGGCGGGCGCGTGAGCTTTTACGGCAGCGATCAGAAGAACTCCGTTCGAGTCGACGGCCGGCTGACCGTCTATGCCTACGACGAGTTGTCCCCAAAAACGGAAGACGCGGCGCCGGATCGCAAGTATGTCTTCACGCGCGAACAACTTGAGAAGCACTACGGCAAAGGGCCCACCGGACCTTCCTACCACATCTGGATACCGTGGGACGCGGCAGGCAGCGTGCGACGAGAAATCGCGTTGATCGTGCGATTCGATCCCGTCGAAGGCAAGCCGGTGGTCGGCGAGCCGATCCATGCCGTATTGCAGGGCCCTGGAGAGGGACGCCGTCGCGTTTCGGTGAGCAACACCGTTCCGGAAACCATCGCGGCCAGTCTACGAGCCGCCGCCGAGGCACCGTCGTCCGACGACACCGAGAGCACCGGCACGACTCGTCCGCAGACAGTTCGTCGCCCAATGGAAATCACGACACTCAACCTGCCGCGACACCAAACCCGATGGCAAGCGGTCTTGGAAGCCGACGCTCCGGCGTCCCGCGATCGGTAATCGATGAAACAAACCGCCCAGTGACGGCCTTCGGTCGATGGAACGCTCACGTTCCCCGACAATGCATGTCGTCGTGAGCGTAGCGAGAGATCCGAGGCGACGCTCGATCCATGGCGACGCTCAACGGCCGCCGCGCTGTCCCGGCTGCGATCTCGATCCGGGAAACGACCCACTGCGCTGACGCCCTTGCGGTTGGGGAGAACCCTGCCTGGCCGAGCCCCAATTCGATCGACCTGTGGAGCCGCGCGCACGGCTTGCGTTCCACCAAGGCGTCGCCGAACCGGTCTGAGCGCCTCCGGTGCCCGAAGCGGTCGTGCTTTGCACCGAATCGCCCAGCAGCGAGGCGAGCGCCGCGCGGACGGCTTCCGGGTTCGATTCACGAAGCGCAACCACTTCAACCGTCTCGTTGTCCTGCGACGCCACGCGGTCAAGCGCGTTGACCAGTTCCCGCACTTCCTCGAAGAGCGGTTCGGGCGCCGAGACGATCAAGGAATTCGTACGGCTGTCGACACCGATCGACATTTTCGACGCGGTCTGCTGGTTATTGCGCGAGCCTGAATTGTCCGATCCTCGACCGCGCCCTCTCCGGAACATCTGCATCATCATCTCCGGCGGCGAAAGCGACCGGTTGCCGCCACTACTGCTCGCCAATTGCTCCTGGTAGACATCCTTGACGACTTGCGCGATTTCCGAAGCCGATGTATGGACAACGGGTATCAACCGGGGCTTTGGCTGAGCCGGAATTTCTTCGGGGCTGTCCCGGCGGTCGAGAATCCGAAGCACTTCTTCGAGCATATCCACGTCGGCCGGCGCCGCTTGAACGAGCAGGGCGTTGAGCCGTTCGTCGGGCGTAATGGAAATCGGCCCGGAGGGGGTAATGCGGCCGAGCGTGCCCGCCGCGCCGAGGTTTCCAAGAATGCCCGTCGGCGCCGAGTCTGATTTGCCGCCGCTGCTCGCGGCAGGGGTCGTGCCGGCCAGCAGTTGGTTGAGACGTTCGGCCACGGTCTTTGCTTCGGCGTTACGCAGGTAGAACACGGTCAGCTTGGGTTCGTTGGAAGTGGCGCCGCCCTGCAAGGTGTCGATCAGCTTCTGGAGTTCGTCCAGCGCTTGGACGTCCTC
>JAFGIR010000251.1 GCA_016929515.1 Pirellulales bacterium
GGAATTTCAATGAGGTCGATGGATGGGCCGTGTCGGAGGAGTTTGACCGCGGCGCCAAGGACGTCCTGATTAGCTACTCCGACGACGGCGGAGCTACCTATCAACCCTTGGCCGGCGGCTCGCACCAGATTGCATTGGTTCAGTCGCTGTTCTCGGCCGAATGTGGGCTGGAAATCAACGTGGCAGGCCAGGAGATCACGGCGGACCACGTTCGGATCGAGTGTCTGAACAACTGGGGTGACCCCGAAGGCTACTGCGGGCTGGGCGAGGTCCGGTTCTACGGCGAGGCGATCGTTCCTTCGATTCCCGGCGACACGGACCACGACGGCGACGTCGACACGTTTGACGCTCAGAAGTTGGCGCAGAACTGGGGTGGGGCGAACGCCGACTGTGATTTCGACGACGACGGAATCGTCGGACCACGGGATGCGTCGATCATGGCCGCCAATTGGGGTTACGGCACCGAATCCGCGTCGGTTGGAAGCGTGCCCGAACCGTCCGTGCTGGTTGTCCTGCTAGGCATGGGCGCCGCGCTGCTGCTGCGACGACCCCGCTGAACCGCGGTGTGAACCCAGAATCAACTCACTGGTACAAGAGCTTGGGGCTCTTTCACCAATTTTTGTCCTTGTCGTGGCCGTATTGCTCGACCCGCAGGCGGTGCCCGCATGCTGCGTCCGTCGATAGGTCGAGTGAGGCTTTCGAGCAGAGTCCGAGCCGACAACGTATCGGTGCCGAGCAATGCCGTCGCCATTGGGCGGCGGCATTGGGCGCCATGCCCAAGGCAGACTGCGGCGCAAAAAGAGCATGTGTTTCTGGTCAATCCCGTGTGTCCACGGCGAGCATGACCATCGCACCCGGCTACGCTGCCCCGAACAGCCGCCGCGCGACGTCGTTGACTTCCTTCAGGGCCAGTTTGCCGCTGCCGAGTAGCGGGATTTCGTTGACCTGGCGGAAGTTCTCGGGCGAGGGGATCCAAATCGGCGGCAGCCCGGCCCCGGCCAGCGCGCGACAGATTTCGTCGGGGCTCTTCTCCAGGCCCGTATGAAGCACGACCAGTCGTTCGCCCTTGCGCTCGTCGGGAACCGACGTCACGACGACGCGGACTTCTTCCTCGTCGAGGCCCAGCATGCGAACGATGGCTTCCTCGACGCCCAGGTGGGGCACCATTTCGCCGCCGATCTTCGCGAATCGATTCAGCCGGCCCGTGATGAAGATGAAACCGTCCTCGTCGATTCGGGCGACGTCGCCGGTGACGTACCAGCCGTCGCGCATGACCTTGGCGGTTTTTTCGGGCTCATCGAGATAGCCCTTCATGACGTTCGGACCAGTCACCAGGAGCATGCCGTTGTGATTAGGTTCGAGGTCCTCGCCCGTGTCGAGGTCGACTACCCTGGCCGAGATGCCGGGGAGCGGTTTGCCGATCGAGCCCTCCTTCAGAGCCAATTGGTTCGTGTCACCGAGGCGGCTTTTGGGGACGTTGGCGGCCACGGCGGGCGAAAGCTCCGTCGTGCCGTATCCCTCGATGGGTCGGACGCCGAATTGCTTTTCGAACGCGGTGGCCAATTCGAGCGGCATCTTCTCGGCTCCAAGAACGACCAGGTTGAGCGTGGCGAAGTCTTCCGGCTCGACACGGCGAAGGTACGACCGCAAGAACGTCGGCGTGGCGACGAGAATCGTGCCGCCGTACTTCTTGCACAGCTTGCCCACCGGACGCGGTTCCAGCGGGTTGGGGTGATAGATGCCCGACGGCTCCAGCATCAACGGCGCCCAAAGCGTCACCGTATAGCCGAAAGCGTGGAAGAAAGGCAAGATGCCGATCAAAACGTCTTCCTTGACGATGTGGAACGTCGTGGTAAACGCCACGACGTTGCTCACGATGTTGCGGTGCGTGAGCATCACGCCCTTCGGAATACCCGTCGAGCCCGAAGTGAACACGATGGTGGCCAGATCGTCCGGGTCGATTTTAGTCAGTCCAAGGCGGCGTTCGAGCACGGGGATGGGCGTAAGCCACGCTTGCCACGCCCCGGCAAGCTTGTCGATCCAAGTGACCTTGGCGGCCAGATCTTCGAGGAAGACGATTTCCGCGTCGATCGTCAAGTCGAGCTTCTCCATGACTTTGCGGCTGGTCAAGACGTGGCGGATGCCGGCCCGGGCAATGCAGTTGTTGAGCACGTCCGAGGAGCGCACGGCGTAGTTGAGGTTGATGGGAATGCGTCCGGCCAACGTCGTGGCCACGTTGGCGACCACCCCGGCCACGGTCGGCGGGATCAGCAGGCCAACGTGGGGTTCGTCTTCGGCCAGGATGTCGCGCAGCAGCAATCGCCGGAAGATCAACGCCCGGGTCAACACGCCGGCGGCGGTCAATTGCGCGCCGGTCGAGTCGGCCGCTTTGGGTTGCCGCATGGCGCGTCGGCAGTTTCGCAGAAAATGGCGGGCCGGGATCATTCGAGACGATTCGTCATTTCGCATGGCTTCGGTTCCCAACAGTTCGACTTTTTGCCTGATTTCGTGTGTCGTGGTCACTTCTTTCAGGGGTGTTCCAAAACAGATCGAGATCGGATACGGCCAACGCCGCGGCCATTTCCAGAAGAACTTCCCTCGCTCGAAACTAAAAATGCTCCCCCACAGCCCATGAAGATAGACCGGGATCAGCGGGGCGCCCGTTCCTTTGAGTATCGACAAGAAACCGGGGCGAAACGGTTGCATATGTCCGGTTCGCGTGAGCTTTCCCTCCGGGAAGATGCAGACCAGGTCGCCGTCGGCCAGCGCCTCGCGCGCCGTGCGGATGGCTCGGACCATCGATTTTCGGCTCGCGTCGATCGGGATGGCTCCCATTCGCCGGGCAAGCCCGCGGATCCACCAGCCCTCGACATAGTCGGCGTGGGCGACCATCCGCACCGGCCGCGACGAACTCAAGAGGAGCAAGATGCCGTCGATCCAACTGACGTGGTTGGCCACCAACAACGCGCCGCCACGCTGCGGGAGATTATCGATTCCCTCGATCCTCACGCGATAGACCGTCCGACTTGCCAGCCAGACCAGAAAGCGGAGCGTGGCGCCGGGCAGAAGCCAAACGACGTAGAGAAACACGGGCAGCGTGGCCAGACCGGCCACGAGAAAAATTTGCCTGGCGGAGAGTTCCCACGCGTCGCGTAACACCCAGAACAAGCCGGCCGATAGAAGCATGCCGGAAAACGTGAGAAAATTTGCGGCCGCCAACACGACGCCGCGCGACTTTTCGGGGCTGCGTTCCTGGAGAAAGGCCTCCAAGGGAACCGCGAACAGCCCGGCACCGATGCCCAGGCAGAAAAGAAACAAACAAGTCCAGCCATAGGCGATCGGCAGCGACCCGGCCAGGGGGCTGGGCACTCCGAAGAGCAGAATCGAACTGGCGGCCAGCGCCGCGGCGCCCAACGGGACGATACCTAATTCGACGCGGCCGTTCGACCAGAGTCCGGCCAGAACACTTCCGAGCCCGACACCCAACGCAAGAACGCCCAACAGCGGTCCAACCCGATCCTGGTTGACGTGCAATTCGCTGATGGCGAACAAGTCGACGTTCATTTGGGCCAGCGCGGCCAGCGACCAGAAAAACATCGTCCCCAACGCGGCCCGAAGCAACGCTCGATCGGAACCGAGCGTGCGCAAATCCTGGACGACCTGCCAGGCGCAGTTCAGCGGAAAGGCCCGTCGCGGGTTGGCCGGTTTGAGTCTCGCGATCCGCAGACTGGTTGCCAGCCCGAC
>JAFGIR010000252.1 GCA_016929515.1 Pirellulales bacterium
CGTTCGGGTCGTTGTCGCTCGACCATCGCCAATCGCTCTGGCACTCGCTCGGCCAGGACGCCAAACGGCTGCCGCTGTTCGATGGGCTCGACGTGCCCGACGACGAACCCGACGGCTTGCCGCCCATGCGGCCGGCCGAAAAGGTTTTGGCCGACTATCGGGCGGTGGGCCTGTCGCTTCGGGCGCATCCGATCTCGTTCTTGCGCGATCGGCTCGCGCGGCGGGGAGTGATTCGGGCAGCCGATTTGAAAACGACTCGCGACGGCCGGCCGGTCCGCGTCTCCGGCATCGTCCTGGTCCGCCAGCGGCCGGGCACGGCCCGGGGCATCACGTTTGTCACGCTCGAAGACGAGAGCGGCGTGGCCAACCTGATCATCCGGCCGGACGTGTGGCGGCGATTCCGCACGGCGGCCCTCGGCGCGACGGTCCTGCTGGCCGCGGGCCGGCTGCAACACCGCGAAGACGTCGTCCACGTGTTGGTCAACCGGCTCGAAAATCTCTCCGAGTGGCTGGCCACGCTCGGCCCACAGTCGCGCGATTTTTGTTAGACCTTAAGAACATCTCTGCGTCTCCGCGCGACGACTATTTTCGCGCAGAGACGCAGAGAAGGTGTGTTAGGGTTGACTCATTGCACTACAACATGGCCTCCAGGATGTCGGTCAGGTGTTCGTCGGTGATTTGGACCGGGTTGCCGCTCATGCTGCTGCCGCGCGAGCCAGCTACGATGGCCGGAATTTGCTCGGCCCGGACGCCCAGTTCCGAGAGCCGCCGCGGGATGCCGATCTCGCGCGAGAGTGCCGCGATGCGTTCGATCAATCGGCCGACCGCAAGCTCGTCGGAAGTCGCATGGTCGAGTTTCAACAGCACTCGGGCAAGGTGCGCCAACTCCTTCTCGCGAGCAAGCCGATTCACCCGCAGCGCGGCCGGCAGCATGACCGCGCAGGCGACGCCGTGCGGCACGCGGCAGTGGACGCCCAGGGCCGGCGCGACGCCGTGGGCCAGACCGAGGCCCGAGTTGGCCAACGCCATGCCGGACAGCAGCGCGGCGTGGGCCATGCGTTCGCGGGCGCCGCGCGAGGCCGGCTCGCGGACGGCTTCGGCGATCGACGGCAGCGCCAGACGCAGGCCTTGCATGGCCAGTGCTTGCGGAATCGGCTGGGCCTTGCGCGAGAGATAGCTTTCGACGAGTTGCGTGATGGCGTCCATGCCGCTGGCCGCCGTGATGGCCGGCGGCACCGAAACGGTCAGTTCCGGGTCGACCAGGGCCAGCCGAGGAATCAGCCGGTTGTCGCGGAGGCTTTTTTTGAACGGCGGATCGTAAGAAGAGATCACGGCGTTTTCATTGACAGGAAGACCGTAAGAAGAGATGACGGCGTTCTTCGTCGCCTCGGCGCCGGCGCCCGCCGTGGTGGGCATCGCGACGACCGGCAACGGATCGGCGTCGAGCGTCAGGCCACGGCCGACGCCTTCGAGGTAATCGCGGATCGTGTTGCTTTGGCGGTTGGTCGCCATGGCGGCGACGGCCTTGGCCAGATCGATCGCCGCGCCGCCGCCGACGGCCAGCAGAAAATCGCCCTCGCGGACGCCCTGGTCGATCAACTGTTCGACGGCCCGATCGACGTCGGTTACCGTCGGCTCGTGGGCCAAGCGGGCCAGTTCGGCCGAGGCGACCATCTCGTCGTGGAGCAACTCGCGAAGCTCGGCCAAAACACCGTGCTCGGCCAGCGTGCTCGATCCGCAGACGATCCACGCGCGGCGGCCGATCCGCCGAGCGTGTTGGCCCAGCTCGCGCCGGCGGCCCCAGCCAAAAACGATTTGCCGGGGGGCGAGAAAATCGTAGGAGATGGTCGAATTGCCCATGGCTGTGCTTGGCCCTGCCCGGTGGCGGATGCGGTCGTTCTCGGATTGCCCACGATGCTATATAATGAGAGATTACCCTTGTTGATTATCCCCATTTGTGCCCGGAGCGGCAAGAGTTGGAAGCCAGGAAGGAACAACGATGACCGTAATCAGTGGAAGACTGGCCTTGCCCGACGGAATTGTCGCGGGGTCGTTGGAGATGGGCGCGGGGCGGATTGCCCAAATTGCGTTGGGCCGGAGCGCGCCGGCCGAGAACGTTTTTGACGAGTGTCTGATTGTGCCGGGGTTCATCGACACGCACACGCACGGGCTGGGGCGTCACGACGTGTTCGAGACCGACGACCTGGTCGGCATGGCGCGGATGCAGGTTCGGTTTGGAACGACCGGGTTTCTGCCCACCGCGGCGTCGCTTTCGGCCGAGCGTTATCTTGCGTTCGGGCGTCACGTGCTGGCCGCGCAACGCGAGGCCGGTCCCGACGCGGCCGAAATTATTGGCGCCCATTTCGAAGGCCCGTTCGTGAACCCTTCGGCCAAGGGCGGCATGGACGAAGCGTTCCTGCGCGGTGTCGATCTGGAGGAGTGCCGGCGCTATCTCGACGAAGTACCCGGGGCCATGAAGTTGATGACCGTCGCGCCGGAGTTGCCCGGTGCGTTGGAGTTGATTGGTCTATTGCGGCGTCGCGGCGTGGTGGCGTTGATCGGACACAGCCGAGCGAACCGGGAGGAGTTGGACCGGGCGATTCGAGCGGGCCTGACGATGGTGTGCCATCTGTTCAACACGTTCGAACGCGAAGGAGACGACCCCGACTGGCCCTGGAAGCGGGGATTGCTCGACGCGGTTCTGGAAGACCGGCGGTTGACGGCCGAAGTGAACGGCGACATGATTCACGTCCGGCCCGAGCACGTTCGGCTGGCGATCGAGCGATTCGCGCCCGACCGGTTTGTCGCGATTACCGACAGCGTGCCGGGGGCCGGTCTTGAGCCGGGCGAGTATCGAATGATCGACGGGCGGCCGTTTTCGAATCGCAGCGGCGCGGCCCGGCTCGTTTCCAACGGGACGCTGATCGGCAGCATCGTGACGATGGACCAGGTATTCGGCAACCTGGTCGAGCAATGCGGCGTCGATCCGGCCGACGCGGCCCGATTCACGTCGGCCAACGCGGCGCGGGCACTGGGTATCGACGCGGAGGTCGGAAGCCTCGAAGTTGGAAAGGCGGCCAATCTGGCGGTGCTCGACGAGAAATATCGGTGCGTGGCGACGTTCGTGCGAGGGCGGAGAGTTTATGCGAGATAACGGGGTGAAGCAAGGAAGACGATCGTGACGACTACGCATGCCATGAAACCGACGGGGCCGATTCGCGGCACGATTCGCCCACCCGGCTCGAAAAGCATCACCAACCGCGCGCTGGTCTGCGCGGCGCTGGCCGACGGTCCGTCGACATTGACGGGCGTGCTCGACAGCGAAGACACGCGGATCATGCTCGACGCGCTCGCGCGGCTTGGTTTGGAGATTTCGCCCGACTGGGCGGGCCGAACGGCGCGGATCGCCGGTTGCGGCGGTGAATTGCCGGTCGCCGAGGCCGATCTCTTCGTGGGCAACAGCGGCACGACGGTTCGTTTTTTGACGGCCATGGTCGCGTTGGGCCAGGGCACGTTTCGGCTCGACGGCACGCCGCGGATGCGCCAACGGCCGATTCAGCCGCTGCTGGACGCGCTGGGACAATTGGGCGTGGACGCCACGGGCGAGTCTGGCACCGGGTGCCCACCGGTCGTGGTCCGCGCGCGGCGACTCGCCGGCGGTCGCGCGACGGTGTCGGGTACGATTTCGAGCCAGTATCTCAGCGGGCTATTGATGGCGGCGGCCGGCGCCCGCGGGCCGGTCGAGATCACGGTCGAGGGAGAACTCGTCTCGAAGCCGTATGTTGAAATGACGCTGGCCGTGATGCGATCGTTCGGCGTCCGGGTGGAGTCGGCCGATCCGGCGCGGTATCTCGTGCCGGCGCCGCAAGTCTATCGGGCGTGCCGCTACGCGATCGAGCCCGACGCCTCGGCGGCCAGCTATTTCTTCGCGGCGGCCGCGATCACCGGGGGCCGAGTGACGGTCGAGGGGCTCTCGCGCGATAGCCTGCAGGGCGACGTGGCCTTTTGCGATTGTCTTGCCCAAATGGGCTGCAACGTCGAGTACGGCCGCGAGCGGATCACCGTCGAAGCCGGGCCGTTGCATGGGATCGACGTCGACATGAACGCCATCAGCGACACCGTGCAAACGCTTGCGGCCGTGGCGCTGTTTGCCGAGGGGCCGACGCTGATTCGCAACGTGGGCCACATTCGCCACAAGGAAACCGACCGGCTCGCGGCGCTGGCCGCGGAGTTGCGGAAGTTGGGAGCCGCCGTCGAGGAAGGGCCCGACCGGTTGCGGATCGAGCCGGGCAGTGGTCGCGGCGCGACCATCGAGACCTACGACGACCACCGCATGGCGATGAGCCTCGCGCTGGTCGGCCTGCGAACCCCGGGCGTGGTGATTCGCGATCCCGATTGCACGGCGAAAACCTACCCCGGTTTCTTCAACGATCTTCGAGCGCTCAGCGAGGATGCGGGAGACGAGAGCCGTTAGGAGAGGACTCGTACGAGGTCTCCAGCAACTCGTCGACACGCTGCATGAGCGACGGCTGAACCGATTCAGTCACCGGCAGATCGCCGGCGGCCTGATCGAGCGCGTCGAGTCTCGCGCCGCAGTGCGGGCAAACCACCTTCTTCCCGAGATAATCGACGAGGATGTGCAGGCGGCGACCGCATGTCGGGCACTCGCGAACGAAAAATACGTGCTTGGACATCGACGGTACCTCCTTTCATCGAGAAAGCCTGACTAGATTCAAAACGCGTGGGACGTTTCGGCGCGTCTTAGTCCCTCAAGAAAACACGCTTGAGCCATGCCCCGAATCGGGCGAGAACACTTAAGATGCTTCCGACATTTTATGAGATCGATGGAGTTTTTACAACGACTCTCGGGCCGGACGAGTCGCACGGCGAGCGTTATTCGCATGACAACCCAAAGGAGTGTATCGACGTGAACTCATCGCGTGAATCAGTTTCGGTTCGTCACGACGGAGAAGGCTTGGGGTTCAATAAAGAAACGCGTAATGGGAAATTTGCGTTGACTGAGTAGAGTGTGTGGTGCGAGGAGGCTTCGAGAATATCGGTTAATCGCAGTCGTCGTCGACGGCGAACTTATTGATGTTCGGATTCGTTGAACGGTCGATAATTCGTAAATGCCCTGGAGTCGTTTCTTTCGTTGGTCGACTTCGGTTCAGTGAAAATGAAGAGTGGCAGGAATTTGGGTTGTTCAGGTTGAGTTCAACGTGTTTTTTGTGAGAGACGACGGCTCGGGGACGCGCCGCTTCAATACGTCCAATCAGGGGGTGTCAGTACGGAGTCGGCTGATGAGACCACGTAAGGTAGACTTTCAAGAGGCGACCCGAGGCGGAGTATCGAGGAACGATTTTCACTGTTTGTTTGGTTGAAGCAGGAGGAGTCTGCCGTGTTGTGGAAAACGTGTCGACGAGCGATGGGCGCGACAACGTTGATGTCTGCAATGGGAGTGTCCGCGTGCCTCTTGTCTTGGGCCAGTGTTGCGCCGGCCGCCGGTCAGAACGTCCCGTCCTTGCCCAAGTTTGCCGAGGTCAAGAAGGCCGTGGTCGATTATTTCGCCAAGTTGCCCAAGCAGAAGCCGGGGGAGATCATCTCTCGGGGGCAGGTCGAACCGATTTTTGGGACTTTGGATCGCATGGGGTGGCGAGTTGCCGGCCGCAAGTCGATTCTCGAATCGGTCTTGCCCGACAACGACGCGCTCGTTCAGCAACTACGCACGGCGGGCGGAAGGAAATTGGCCAGAGACGTGGCGAAGGTGCCACAGGGCTACGAGCGTTTGGATCGACTCAGGCGTTTGCCGCGAGGGCAACAGAATATCCAAAGCCTGATCAACGGGCCCGACGGCTACAAGATGATCGAATACATGACGACCACCCAGGGCGGAAGAAACCTGGGCACGATGCTCTCGAAGGATCCGGACGGCAAGAACTTCAATAAGCCGACCGAGCGAATCTACACCGTCGAGATGCTACTGGACCGACTTGCAAAGGAATACGAGAAGGCCACGCGGCGCAAGAGCAAGCCGAAGCAGACGGGACTTGCTCCGCGCGCGACCGCGCCTTAGGCGAATCGCTCCCGCACGAGCGTCAATCCTCGACGCGGATCGACCGAATCACGACCGGCTCGACTGGGAGTCGCTCGAAGGGCGAGCCGTCTTCCGCCGTCACCTTGTGCAGTTTGACGTTGCCTATCCGGTCGGCAACGTCCATGCCTTCGATGACCTCGCCAAAAACACAGTAGCCGTAGCCGGCGGGCGTCTCATCGCGGTAATCCAGATGGGGGCTGTCGGTCAGGTTGATGAAGAAGCTGCTCGTGGCGCTGTCCATGGCGTCTGGGTCGCGGGCCATGGCGATTGTGCCGCGGACGTTCTTCACGCGATTGTGTGCCTCGTTGCGAACCGGAACTCCGGTTGGCTTTCTCGCGAGGTCCTCGGTATAGAGGCCACCGATCACCGCATACCCGGGATTCACCTCGTGGAAGATCGTGCCGTCGTAGTATTTTTGGTTCGCGTATTGAAGGAAGTTCTCGACGGTCAGTTGGGCCCGCTGGCGATCGAGCCTGACTCGGATGTCACCGAGCGAAGTGGCGATCTTGACCACGGGATGTGCCGGATCGCTTGATGCGGGTTGAGGATTGGCGGGAGACGTCGTTTGGCCGCCGCTGGATTGGCCCGCGACCGGCGTGTTGTTTTCCTGGTTGTCTCCCTCGCTTGGTCCGCAGCCGGCGGTTGCCACGATGGAAAGTAGAAGGACGAGGACGATATGCGATCCGAGGCGCCAGTGCGTGGTTTGCATGATGTTCTCCGAGGCTTCATTGCGTGGTAAGCTGCCGTGCCCAATAGTGACCATCGGGCGACCAACGGCAGCCTGGCAGAGGATCAACAAGGAGGGCAACCCCCCTATGGATGGGAGTTTACCGACCGGAACGTACCCTGGTTTCATACCGCATATCATCCGTCGATTGCCGATGTGTTGCAACCTCGGTTTTTGGGTGCCGCTCGGGCACGATTGCCGGGCAATCGTGGCGGCCGATCCGACCTGCAAACCTGGACAAGGTGTCGAAGAGCGACTCCCAGGTTGTTCGATAGGACCCCTTGTCGTGTTTTTGACGTAGGAGCGGAAAACGCGAGCCGTTTCCTTTGCGAACACCAAATAGGGTATAATGGCGCGGGATGTCGAGGGCAAGGCTGTCGACGTGGCGGGCTGCCCGGGGTCGTGGAGGATCGCGATGTATAGCCGTTGGGCCAGTTTCGCGGTGATCGTGCTTTGGCTGACCACGATGACGTGGTTGGTCAAGGAAAAGGTGCTTCCAGCCCTGCTGATCGGAGAACCGCCCGACGGCCAAAAGGTCTTGGCGGCCCGAGAAAGCGTGCCGCTGGTCGGCTGGCATCTGCGATGGAACGGCGAGCCGGTGGGTTGGGCATTGAGCCTCACGGAACGTTCGTCCAATCAGGTCACGGAGATTCGCAGCCGTGTCCGTTTCGAGCGGCTGCCCTTGGGCGACATCACGCCGGGCTGGCTGCCGGCGCTGTTCGACTCGGTCGACGCGATCCCTTCGCGCATTCGCGCCGATGCGAACACGAGACTGCTCCTCGATTCGGACGGCCAGCTCATGAATATCCGGTCATCCGTCCGGTTCGAACCGTTTGGCGAAGAGATCTCGATGGTGGGCGAGGTGCGGGGTGTGGTGATGAAGCTCGTGGTTCGGTCGCGAGGGCTGTGCTATCGAACCGAAATGCCCATCGATCCCACCGCCATTCACGGCGAGGCCCTTTCTCCACAGACCCAATTGCCGGGGTTGCACGAAGGCCAGACGTGGACGGTCGAGGTCGGCAGCCCGCTGAGCTATCCCACCTGTCCGGTCGAAGTGCTTCAAGCGAGCGTGGTCGGGCTTAACCGGCTCTGTTGGCAAGGCGAGATGTTGCCGGTGTGGCTGGTCGAGTATCACACCAACCCGGGACACCGGCTCAGCACGGCCAGCGAAACCCGGGGGCGTCTTTGGGTACGGCCCGACGGGACCGTCTTGGTGCAAGAGGTCAGTATACTGAATGCGAAGATGAGGTTTGTCCGAATGGAACAAGAGGAGGCCGAGGCACTGGCCGACCAATACGAGCTGACCGTGACGCAGTAGGCTCCGCCGCCGACGGTTTCAAGACGCCAGGGGCATCTTGTTCATGCCCTTCACCCCAGAACGCCGACGTTCATGCCCGCGGCATGGGCCGTAACGAGGCAGGCGAGCCGAAGCGCGCTTCGGAGTTTTTGAGAAAGCGGGCCGCCATGATCGAGTTGGACAACGTGAGCCGGAACTATGGGCGAAAGGTCGCCGTTGACCGGCTCACGATGAGAATTGCCCCCGGCGAAATCTTCGCGTTCCTGGGCCCCAACGGCGCCGGCAAAACGACGACCATCAAGATGATGGTCGGGTTGTTGCGTCCGACTTCGGGAAGCGTGCGCGTGGGGGGCCACGACATGACGACCCACGCGCGAGAAGCGGCCAGTCTGCTCGGCTACGTGTCCGACGAACCTTGTCTTTACGACAAACTGTCGGGGCGCGAGTTTCTTGAATTCGTCGCGCGGATCCGAGGCTTCGATCCAGGCGAAACGGCGCGGAGGATCGCCCGACAAACCGAGGATTTCCAGCTTGGCGATTTCCTCGACGCGCTCATCGAGACCTATTCGCACGGAATGCAGCAGCGGCTGACGTTTGCCGGCGCGCTGTTGCACGATCCGGCCGTATTGGTGGTCGACGAGCCGACCGTCGGGCTCGACCCCCGAAGCGTGCGATTGCTGAAGGATCTGCTGCGGCGGCACGCGGCCGCCGGGGCAACCGTGTTTCTCTCGACCCACACGTTGGCCGTCGCCGAGGAAATCGCCGAGCGGATCGGAATCGTCCACCGGGGACGATTGCGGTTTCTCGCCACGCGCGACGAAGTGGCCGACCAGTTGAGGTCCCAACAGCTCTCGCTTGAAGGCATGTTCCTACGAATTACCGAGACGGTCGAAAACGGTCATGGCGAACCGGTCGGGGAGGACGTGCCGCGTGACTGACAATTCCGCGGAAATCGCCGGAAGCACCGACCGGACGGGCGGCGACCGATCGGCCGGGGACGTCGATTCGGTGACGCGACTGCCCGGATTCACGGAAGAGGCACGCGCGTTCTGGCAGTTGCGTGCCCGGATCGCCGGCGCCCAGGTGCGTCAGGCCCTGGCCCATTCACGGTTGCGACTGAGTCTGATCGCCGTGTTGAGCTTGTTGCTTTGGGCGGGCATGTTCTGGCTGTTTATCGACGGTTTTCGGTTTCTCAAAACAAGCATCCAACATGCGGCCGCGTACGACACGGTGGTCCAATCCGTGTTTGCCATGTTCTTCACGGCGCTGATGGTCATGTTGGTGTTTTCGTCGGCCATTCTGGTGTACGGATTCCTGTTTCGGGCTCGCGACCTGACGCTCCTGCTCAGCTTGCCCGCGAGCGTCGAACGCGTGTTTCTCTACAAATTTCAAGAGACGGTTTTTTTCAGCGGCTGGGCGTTTCTGTTGTTGGGAAGCCCCATGTTGTTGGCCTATGGGCTGATGGAACGGGCGCCGTGGTACTACTATGCGGAGTTGTTGCCGTTTTTGGTCGCGTTTTCGTACATTCCGACGGGCGTGGGCGCCTTGGTCTGTCTGTTGGTGGTCTACTACGTTCCGCGCGGCCGCCACCACGTCTTGACCGCAGCCGGTTTGGTGGCGATAGGCCTGGCCGCGTGGGTTGCATGGACCCTGATTACCAGTCCGCGCGGGACGATGCTCACGCCGATTTGGTTCCAGGAAGCCGTGAGCCGTCTCCATTTCAGCGAACAGCAATTGTTGCCGAGTTGGTGGCTCAGTTGCGGTTTGCTCGAAGCGGCCCATCGCGGTTGGGACCAGAGCGTCTTGTTTCTTAGTGTTCTGATCGCCAACGCGCTGCTGATTCGCCAGGTGACGGTCCGGATCGCGGCCCGGTGCTATCGCGTGGCCCATAGCCAATTGCATTCAGCGGGCACATCGCGGAAGAAGACAAAACCGATCTGGATCGATCGCGCGATGGTTCGGGCGTTGCCTGTTCCATTGACCGTGCGATTGATGCTGGTCAAGGATTTTCGATTGTTTCGACGCGACCCGAGCCAGTGGTCGCAGTTTTTGCTCTTTTTCGCGTTGTTGGCGTTCTATTTCATCAATATCCGGCGGTTCGGCTCGCAGTCGGAAGCCGTCGGCTGGGCGAACATGATGAGCTTCGTCAACTTGACGGTGGTGGGACTGATTCTCTCGACGCTGACCACGCGCCACGTCTTTCCGATGATCAGTCTCGAAGGACAACGCCTTGGGCTGCTCGCGCTGCTCGGGCTGCGTCGCGGCACGATTCTCTGGAGCAAGATGGCGCTTGCCGTCGGAGGGTCGCTCATTCCTTGCGCGCTTTTGGTGTGGGTGAGCGACGCGATGCTGAGCATTCGCGGCGCGTTGCAGTTGAGCCATCAATGGACCTGCCTGCTGCTTTGCGTGGGGCTTTCGGGCATCGCGGTCGGCTTGGGTGCCAAGATGCCCAATCTGCGCGAGGAGTCGCCGCCACGCATCGCGTCGGGTTTCGGCGGCACGCTGAACCTGGTCGTCAGTGCCCTCTATATCGTCCTGATCGTGATGCTCGCCGCCATGCCATGGCATTTTCACGCTCTGGCCCAGCATCAGAGCGCGGCCGACTTTTTGATCGCCCGGCCGGGCTTGCTCTGGTGGTTGAAGGTTTGGCTCTGGGGTGGAACGATCGGCAGCGTCTGCCTGGCGTTCGTCGCGACCGCGGTTCCGTTGCGGATCGGGTTTCGGGCCTTCCAGGCCTTGGAAGTATAAGCACCAACGGCCGTGTGTTACGGCCCGACTTCGCGAACCAGCCGGCTGATCCGTTTGAATTCGGGCGTGCCGGCCGACGAGCACCACTCGAACAGAGCCGCCTCGGTGGTTGTGAGCGTGGCGCCGGCCGTTTCCATGCGCCCCAGCGCGGTCCGATAGTCGATCTCGAACCGCGAACCGACCGCGTCGACCGCCACGAACACCCTCCAGCGGTCGGCCAGCAAGTCCAGAACGGTTTGTTGGACGCACACGTGGGCCTCGATGCCGCAAACCAGGACGCTGTCAATGTTCCGCTCGCGCAACCGCGCGAAAATCTCGGGGCATCCGGCGCAACTGAAAGTGAGCTTGTCGGGCAACGGACCGAGACGCTCGGCCAGCTCCGCGACGGTCGGGCCCAGTCCCGCGGGATACTGCTCGGTCCCGGCGACCTCGACACCCAACACGTGGGCGCCGTCGATCAGCCGCCGCGCGTTCCAGACGATTCGATCGGCGCCGCGGATCGCGCCAATCAGCTTTTCTTGAACGTCGACGCACAGCAAGGCCGTGGAGCCGGGCGACATCAACTCGGGACTGCGGGGAAGAGACGGTGGATTGCTCATGTTCGGCAGCATACCGCAATCCGGCAGTCCTGAAAAGACGAGGCGAGCAGCGCGAAGCGAGAAAAGCGAGCAAACGTGCGCACGCCGAGACCGTGGCAGGCGACTTGGGAGACGGCGGACCGGCCTTTCTTGGCGCCGGCCACGCGGATTACTTCATCGACATCTTCATCGCGATCAGTTGCGACAGGTCGCGAACCCGCTCGCGATCGGCGGCCGACAATCGCTTGTACGCCACGCGGACGTAATCGCCGTTGGGCCGCTGGAGTCGAACCGTCGTCTCGTCAAAGCCGACGAAGCGTGCTTCAACGCGATAATCGCCCGACGTGTCGGTCCAGATTTGCAGCTCGTCGGTTTCGAGAATGAACGGGTTGTCCGCCTGGGCGATGAGCGGTTTCTCGGGCGGAGCCAGCACCGGACGCTCGACCGGTCTTGCGTCCGGCTCGCGCGGCGCGGCCGGCGCGCTAGTTGGCAATTGCATTTTTGTCGCGGGCTCGGACGAGGCCGGTGTTTCCAGCGCGGCGGGCAATTCCGTCGGCAAACCGACTTCCGTGGGCTTGTTGGCCGCGGGCTTGTCGACCGGTTTTGGCGCCGGCTTCGGGGCCTTGGTCACTGGCTGCGGCGCGGCAGGTAAAGCAGCCGGCTTGGGCGGAGCGAGCGTTGGTTTGGGGCCTGGCTTGGCCGGGGCAGATTGCACCGGAGCAGCCGGCTCGCAACAGGCCGGTTGACAAACCACCGGCACGCAACAACGAACCGGCACGCAGCAAGTCGGCACGCAACAAGACGGCACACAAGTTGTGAGACGGCCGCAGGGCACATAGGAACGTCCACAAGCGTTGTCGAGGAACTTGCATGCCCAAGCCGAATCGGTCGCGATCCAGGCCAAACCGATTACCACGATGCCCATCGTTACGACGTGCCGCATTGCTCTTTCTCCACGTTGTCGAACCACCGAAATCGATTCGACGAATCGGCGGCCTGTTGCGATAGGTTACGGTCTCCGAACGCGGCCACACGAGCGTCGGAGAAATGGGTGGCCCGTCCGCGCGGTCTCCGCGCGACAAAACCACAATAACCACGTTAATCGACAATGGCGTTTCGTGCAACCATTTTTGGAGAAATCCGAGGCCGAGGAACACTCAAGATAGGGGGTAAGCGGTACGCTTTCGGGGTGATAAATTGCCCGGTCGCGAACGCTTCTGCTTGGACGAAGACAGCTTTGGCAGCTTCGGCCCGGGAAGAAAATCGAGCCCTATCGATACTCGGCCGCTCACCACACGTCGAGTTCTTGTTCCAGTTCGACCTCGAACCGTTGTTCGATCTGATTGCGGACCAGATCGATCAGCCGCAGAACGTCTTGGCTCGTGCATTCGGGCTCGGCGACGATGAAGTTGGCATGTCGCGAACTAACCACCGCGCCGCCGATTCGCGTCCCCTTCAGCCCCGCCTGGTCGATCAACTCGCCCGCGTGCGCCTCCGGCGGATTTTTGAAGATGCAGCCGGCGCTTTGATGGCCCATCGGCTGGCGGGCCTTGCGCACGATCCATTGTTTCTGCATGCGTTTGGCCAACTCGGTCGGATCGTCTTCGTGTAATTCGAGTTGAGCGCTGAGGATGACCAGTTCATCGAGGCTGCTGTAACGGTAGTCGAAAACGAGTTCCTCGCGATCGCGCGTCATCAGTTCTCCGCTGTCGGTGATCACGGTTGCCCGAGCGGTCCACTGCCCGATATCGCTGCCGTGGGTTCCGGCGTTTCCGTGCAAGGCGCCGCCGAGGGTGCCGGGAATGGCGACCAATTCCTCGAGTCCGGCCAGCCCGCCGTGGACCGCGGTGGTCACGACGCGCCCGAGCCGGGCGCCGGCGCCGGCCGTGATCGTGTTGTCGAGAATATCGATCTTGCGAAACGCCGAATCCGACAGGGTGATGACCACGCCGGGCACACCCTCGTCGCGAACCAGCACGTTCGAGCCACGCCCGAGCATTCGGACTGGCAGGTTCTCGTCGTGGGCGCGCCGGACGACGGCGACCAACTCGTCCTGGTTGCGGGGTTCGGCAAAGTACTCGGCCGGGCCACCCAACTGGAACCAGGTGTGCATGGCCAGCGGCTCGTTGCGACGCACGAACGCTTCGAAACCGGTCAGAAAGTTCATTCCAAAATCCTCATGGCACGAGATGGCATGGAGCCATTAGTGGTTAGCCGTCGATCCTGCTCGATTCGGTTTTCAAACATTCATTCGCTGCCGAGCGGGCACGGCGACCGGCGGTCTTGTCCGTGGAAGACCGAAATCGGTCGAGAACCCGCCAAATGTTGCCTGCCCCAATCGTCAACAACACGTCGCCCGACACCAGGTGGTTCTCAAGGTCGAGGCCGATGGCGTCGAGCCGGTGGACGGTTGCCACGTCGTGGCCGTAGCGCCGAACCCGATCGGCCAAGTCGGCCGACGTGACGCTTTCGGGCGACGGTGCCGGCTCGCGTGCCCGAAAAATCTCGCTCACCCAGAGCCGGTCGGCGAGCCGCCCCGCGCCGCGTCGACGGAAACCATTGTGAAGGCTGGCCGCGAATTCGTCCAGTAAGTGGGTGGTTCGCGAGACCTGATGAGGCTGAAAAACACAACACACCCTTCGGTCGGGATGCATCTGATGCACCGCCGTGAGGGTGGCTGTCAATTCGGTAGGATGATGGGCGAAATCATCGATTATCGTCACGCCTCGCCAGGCGCCAACGGGCTCCAATCGTCGCCGGACGCCGGGAAACCGGCCGATCGCGCCGGCGATTTGCGCCGGCTCGACGCCTTGGTGCCAAGCCAGCGCGGCGGCGGCCACGGCGTTGAGCATGTTGTGCTCGCCGGCCAACGGCAACTCGATCTGGCAGAGTGCCTGGCCGCGGTGGAGCAGATCGAACCGATACTGGCCGCGGACGTGGTCGATCGGTCGGGCGGACCAATCGCACGTGGCGGCCGACCCGAACATCTCAACCCGGTGGGTGCCACGGGCATCTTGCCCGTGCTTCGCACCGCACTGGCGAGACGCCAGGGGCACCCCGGTCATGAGCCCAAACGTCTCGACGCGGCACGACGCGCCGGCGGCGGCGCGGCGGGTAGCGGCACAATCGGCTTGAACCAGGAGCAGGCCGTCCGGGGCGATCGAGGCGGCGAATCGGCCATAGGCCCGCTCGGCTTCGTCGAGATTGGCGTAGCAGTCGAAATGGTCGGGCTCGATTCCCAGGATAATGGCGTGGCGGGGCCGCAGCTTGAGGAAGTTGGCTCGATATTCACACGCCTCGGCCAACATGAGGGGGCCCTGGCCGTCGCGGCCGCCGTCGTTTTGGCCGAGTGTCGCCGCGCCGCAGACGACCGTCGGATCGCGTCCCGCCTCGACGAGAATCCACGCCGTTATTGCCGTGGTGGTCGATTTGCCGTGGGTTCCGGCCACGGCCAGTCCGTGGCAACCCTGCATGAGTTGGCCAACCGTCTCGAAGTAGCTGAGCGTGGCAACCGAGCGCGATCGCGCCGCGCGAAGCTCGGGATTGTCGGGCCCGATGGCGTCGCTGTGGACGACCACGTCAACCTTGGGCGGCACCCCGGTTGCGTGGTGGCCCGTCCTCAGAAACGTCCCTGGCGGCAAAACAGCTTCGAGGCCGTCGCTGTCCACGTCGGAACCGCTTACGCGCCAACCTCGTTGGCTGAGCACGCGCGCCAGAGCCCTCGTGCCCGAGCCGCCGATGCCCACCAGATGGACATGGCCGGGCCGGGTCCAGTCGACGTTCCGTGTCGACGACTTGCCGTGGGGAAAACAGGCTATCTGCAAACCGACCGCCATGTCGGGGCTCCAATGGGGGGATTCTTCTTGGTCCCGTCACCGGCGTGATGATACGCGGCGTGTTGAGTCGGGTCAAGTGACGAGCACGCACCCTGGGCAATGATCGGCCGTTTTACACTACCGTTACAAAGCTCAGGCGGCGCCGCTTGATTTTTTTAACTTGGCTTACGCCGCCGGTTTTGCTCTTTCCGAATGAGGTGTGCAGGGGGCATCGAACTTGTTACAATAATCGCCGTGTTTCGTGACCCGAGGTCCGCGGGGACATCCCAGAGGTAGCCCCAAGCAAGGCAGCCGCGTTTGGCGTGCGTGCCGGCTCGAATCGCCTTGACCAAGGTTGCAGCAATTTTTTTCGGACTGCGTCCGGCCCGTGCGGCGGTCGTAGCCTACATCCAGATCGGATAATTCATGGCAGATGCGATTGGGTGGAGTGCCCACACGTTCCACATTCCCGTCATGGGTACGGGCTACATGATCGATGGTCCGTTGCACGTTGCGCGGTACGGGATTTCGTCGGCCATTTCGTTGGTCGATGACGTGCTCATCGAGCAGATGCGGAAGTTCCATTGCGGAGAATCCGGCGAGCCTTATGAAGCAATCACCAACTCGGACGACGACGCCCGAGCGCACCGAATCACGGCCTATCTGAATCTTTTGGATCTTCTCGTCGGGCGTCAACTCGACGCGCTGCGGAGTTCTCCCTTCGAGCCGGGGAGCGAAATCACCCGCTATTTCGAAATGCTGCCCGAGTCGCCCGAGTCGCGGGCCTATCGCGAGATGCTTTCGACGACCGACGCGGAGCAACGACTTCGGAAGCAAGACGCTTTGCGGGCCGCGGTGATGCCCGGCAGCATCGACGTGAACATCATGTCGAAAGGCGACCGCGACAATTACCGCGACGGCAAGAAGTTGCCGGCGGCGTTCAGCGACGCCTCGGCCGCGTTGCGCGGCTACGCGTTGAGTTCGGTCCGTTCGTCGATTGTGTTTTCGGCGGGCATCAACCCGCGATTGTACGGCTACGCGGCCGAGTTCGATGATTTCTTTCCGAACGAAGAGGGCGACTCGAAGAAGACGATCATCCTCAAGGTGAGCGATTTCCATTCGGCGGCCGTCCAGGGGAAGTTCCTGGCGAAGCGGGGCCTTTGGGTGTCGGAATATCGGATCGAGTCGGGGTTGAATTGCGGAGGGCACGCGTTCGCCACGAAAGGCATGTTGCTCGGCCCGATCCTCGCCGAGTTCCAGCGTTCGCGACAGGAGCTTGTCGAGCACCTGCACGGGGTCTACGTAAAAGCGCTGGCGCGGCTTGGGCGGCCGGTGCCCCGGGTGCCGCGGAGTATCCGCGTGACGGTTCAAGGCGGAATCGGAACCGCCGAGGAAGACGCTTTTCTGCGAGAGCACTATGGCGCCGACGGCACGGGTTGGGCGACCCCTTTCCTGCTTGTGCCCGAGGTCAGCAACGTCGACGACGAGCACCTGCGGAAACTGGCCGAGGCCACCGAGGCGGACGTCTACCTGAGCGACTCGTCGCCGTTCGGGCTTCCATTCTGGAATCTCCGAAACTCGGGCAGCGAGGAAGCCCGGCGGAAGCGGATCGCGGAAGGGCACCCGGGCAGCCCTTGCGTCAAGGGTTACGCGATGCTCTTCAACACCGAATTCACCAAGCAGCCGATTTGCACCGCCTCGCGGCAGTATCAAAAACAAAAATTGCAGCAGATCGATGAGGGTGAATGGACGGACGAACAACGCGCCGCGTTGCGCCAGAGCGTGCTCGCGAAGTCGTGTATCTGCCACGATCTGGCGGGCGGCGTAACGCGAAAGAACCGCATCGATCCGGCGGCGACCCCTTCGGTCTGCTGCGGTCCCAACATCGTCCATTTCAACAAGGTCGCGACGTTGGACGAGATGGTGGGGCACATCTACGGACGTGGGTCGCTTCTGGCCGACGAAAACCGTCCGCACATGTTTCTCAAGGAGTTGGCCATCTACATCGACTTCCTGCAGGGCGAACTCGCACAATGCCGCTTGGGACTCTCGACGAACTCACCGTACTACTTCCAGGAGTTCACGGACAATTTGCTCGAAGGCATCGAGTATTATCGAGACCTGGCCGAGCAGATGAGCCCGAAAACGCGTGAACGGTTCCTGGCCGGTCTCGAAGCATTGCGCAAGGGCGTTGAAGAAAGCCGCTCGGCAGCCGCCTGTTGACGCGAGAAGCGGGGAGATTCTATCGTTTCCCGTGTTTCGTCCACGTTTCTTGGCCAAAAAGAAACCGGGTCTCGTCCCAGCAGGTCGCAATGCTTCAACGGCGGCGATCGTTCGGCACCAGGAGGTACTCTTTTCGAGGCGGGCGAACGGCCTGGTTGCCGGAAAGCGATAGGTGCGGCTTGGTTGAAACAGCGGAGGGGGCGGCGCGATGCGTCGGCCGAAGGACCGGCGGCCGAGGGTTGCCCAGCAGATCGAGGATCAATTCGGCGACGTCGACGGCCGCGTCGGGTCGAGCGAGGGAACGCATCGTGTGCGCGATCCGTTCCCGCCGGGGACGGTCGGTCAGCAGCGTCTTGAGTGTCTCGGCCAGCGATTGATCGAGCCGGCCGTCGACGTCGCGCTGGTCGATCAAAACACACCCACCGGAGTCGCGGAACAACTCGGCGTTCTTTCGCTGGTGGTCGTTCGCGGCATGGGGATAAGGCAGCAAGACGGAGGGCACGCCCGCGGCAGCCAGCTCGGCCAACGTCGAGCCGCCGGCGCGGCTGACGGCCAGGCCGGTCCAACTCAACATCCGTGGCATGTCGACGATAAAAGGGACGACATCGGCCGTCAGACCGAGTTTTGCGTAGAGCGATTGAGTTGCTTCCACCGTGGCGGAGCCCGTCTGGTGGACGATCTCGCCGCCGTCGAGATGCTCGCGGATTCGGTACAGGGCTCGCGGAACGATCTCGTTGAGCGATTCGGCCCCGTTGCTGCCGCCGAGCACGAGGAGCCGCCGCCGTTGAAGAGGGGGCGTCATGGTGTGGAAGCCCGGCCGGATCGGCGTGCCCGTCACGTGAATTTCCCCACGGCAGCGCAGGCGTTGGGCCGTTTGGGCGAAGGCGAGGCAAACGGCGTCGGCCGATCGAGCAAGCCACCGGCTGGCACGGCCTGGGACGACGTTCTGTTCGAGCAAGACGAGTTTGGCGTCGCAGCTTTTCGCCGCGCGGCCGACCGGAGCGCTGGCGTAGCCCCCCAGCCCGACGACGACCGAAACGTGCCGCTGGCGCAGGAGCCGCTTGGCAGCCTGATAGCCGGCCAGATTGTTGCGGAGGAAGGCGGGGAATTGCCAGAATCGCTTGGGCACAGGCCGGGACGGCAGCACGACGTAGTCGAAACCGGCCGCGCCGACCCATTGGCATTCGAGCGGTTTGCCCGAGCCGACAAACGTCACGCGCACGTCGGGCAAGCGACGGCGCAACTGGCAGGCAACCGCGAGGCCCGGGAAAAGATGGCCGCCGGTCCCCCCTCCGGCAAAGACGACGTGGGGACGATTGACGCCGGCGAAAGTCGATTTTCGTGGTTGGTTTTTTATCATATTGCTATAGAAGACAATCGTTGCCGGAAGAAAGTTCCCTGGCGACCGATCATCCCTCGCTGCTCAGAGGCCGTTCGGGAATTCGCATTTTGGGTGGCACCGACGATTTTCCGCCCAACACGTTGCCATTTCTCGTCGCTTTCTCGGAGAATCGTCGGTGTTGCGTAGCAACAAGAGGTCCATCAAGGATGGTTCGATGCGTCTTGCCGCTGGCGCGGCACCGACGATTCCGCGATGCGGCCTTGTCCAAGTGGCAGGCATTGCTCCGCGGAATCATCGGTGTTACCCCCTGCAGTACAAGGCCTCAATTTCCAGAATTCGTCAGCGGATTCTGATGCGACCCTTTATCTGCCGCCCGTGTCAATCAGGTATTCGCATCGTTGGACTGAATATTGGGCTTTGAGCGAGGGCAGCACGGTCTCTGACCGCTCCCCCCCGACGGAACTCGCGGCGACGGTCGTTGACGCGCCGGCCGACGGGGCCACCTCCTCGCGTATATTCGTCTTCAAGCAAGCAAGTCCCAGGATAGCACAAACGGCCGCGGCAATCCAGAAACGGACGACGATTTGAGTCTCCGGCCAGCCCTTGAACTGAAAATGGTGATGCAACGGGGCACAGAGGAACACGCGGCGACGACGCCAGCGGTAGACCCCCACTTGGACCAGTACGCTGGCCGCCTCGGCCACGAAGACGCCCGCGACCAGCAGCAACAAAAGCTCTTGCCGAGCGGCCACGGCGATGAGCCCCAGAAGGCCACCCAACGGCAGCGAGCCCGTGTCGCCCATGAAAACCTGAGCCGGGTGGCAATTGAACCAAAGAAAGCCGAGAATGCCGCCCACCATGGCTGCGGCCAGAAC